>JAKSJV010000065.1 GCA_024402005.1 Bacteroidales bacterium | reverse complement strand
CGAAAGTCTCTTCCTTGTCCAGCGGATTTATCCACACCGTCTTTACGACTGCGTGAGGCAGATTTTCGTGAATGTAGTCCATAAAACCGGAACTCCTGACCATCGTAGGGTCCGACAAGCTGTTCTTGTCACGGATAATCCTGACATCTATTATCTCACTTATCCTGTCTTCATAATTTTCCGTCAGCAGACGGCCGCCAAGATAGCCGCTCTGATACATAGGAAGTCCGAAAAACTCCAGATAGCCATCATCGTCCAGTTTCGTATCGATATACACGTACGGGATACCGAGGGCTGACAGCCGCTTCACCAGATTGAATGTGCCGCTGCGGAATATCGGGGCCACCACGACACCGTCAGGACGCTGCTCGAGAAGCGCGTCGCAAGTGGCGTTGAACGAATCGGCATCATACTGGTTGTAGGTCATAAGTTCCACGCTGACACCAATGCTCTTAACCTCCAGTGCGGCACTTTCGACGCCCTTGGCCGTCAGATCCCAAATGTCTCCGGAGGCAAATTGGGGAATCAGGCAAACTATCTTGCGTGGCTTGGCGCTGGCAATCAGCGATGCGTGTTCGTTGGGACGGAAATTCATCCTGTCTATGATACCCTGAACCTTCAGCCTCTTGCTCTCCGATACGCTGCCCCGGTTGTGCAATACCCTGTCCACGGTTCCCCGTGAAACGCCGGCTTTCTTTGCTATATCCTTTATCGTCATAATCGCAACATTGATGTGCACGAGCACAAATAATGCACAAATATAGCACAATTCATCAAAACCACACATATAAGGTTAAAAATTATTTTTGTGCGCGTGCACAAAAATTTGCTGAACAGTAAAAAAAACATTACATTTGCCCATATTGGCGTGAATAGATATAAACAACTAATACCATACAATTATGACAAATCCATTTTCCCTCGAAGGAAAGAACGCCTGGATCACCGGCGCATCCTACGGAATCGGCTTCAACATCGCCAAAGCTTTTGTAGCGGCCGGCGTGAAAACCATCATTTTCAATGACATCAACGAAGAGGCCCTGAAACGCGGCCTTGACAACTACAAGGAGGCGGGCATCTCCAACGTAAAGGGTTATGTCTGCGACGTAACGAAAGAAGATGATGTGAAGGTTCTGGTTGAAAAGATTCATAAGGAAGTCGGCAACATTGACATACTCGTAAACAACGCGGGCATCATCAAACGCATCCCTATGCACGAGATGAAACGTCAGGAGTTCCAGCAGGTCATCGATATCGACCTGGTTGCACCTTATATCGTTTCATCAGCCGTTCTTCCCGAGATGATGGAGCGCCGCGAAGGCAAGATCATCAATATCTGCTCTATGATGAGCGAACTCGGACGCGAAACGGTATCCGCATACGCCGCTGCCAAAGGCGGTCTGAAGATGCTTACCCGCAACATCTGCTCCGAGTACGGAGAATACAACATACAGTGCAACGGCATAGGCCCCGGCTATATCGCAACGCCGCAGACTGCGCCCCTGCGCGAAAAACAGCCCGACGGATCAAGGCATCCTTTCGACAGTTTCATCTGCGCCAAGACTCCTGCCGGACGCTGGCTCGACCCTTCCGAACTCGGCGGTCCCGCAGTGTTCCTGGCCTCACACGCATCTGACGCGGTGAACGGTCACATCCTTTACGTCGACGGCGGTATTCTCGCCTACATCGGCAAACAGCCCAAATAGTTAACCCCCTGATAATATAATCATATTATGGCAAAGATAAACTGCACGGTACGCCAGGCGTCAAGCAACGTTGATGCGAAACATTACGATACGGAACGCATCCGCAAGGAATATCTCATCGAGAACGTGATGGTTCCCGATGAGATAAATATGACATATTCTATGTTCGACCGCATAATCGCCGGTGGAGCGGTTCCTGTAAAGGAAGCTCTCAAACTTGAGGCCCCCGAAGTGCTCAGGGCGGATTTCTTCACACAACGCCGCGAAATCGGAATCATCAACGTGGGCGGAGCCGGAACGGTTCAAGTTGGAGACGAAGAATATCATCTGGATTATAAGGAAGCTCTCTATGTGGGCAAGGGAGAACGTCACATTGTTTTCAAAAGCGACAGCGCTGCGAAACCCGCACATTTCTATTTTTGCAGCGCTACTGCCCACCGCGAGACAGGTGTGAAAAAGGTTAGCAAGGATGATGCAGTCGTGATGCACCTCGGATCTCTCGAGGAAAGCAACGAACGCACCATCAACCGCCTTCTCGTGAAAGAAGTCGTTCCTTGCTGCCAGTTGCAGATGGGTATGACCGAACTCGCCCCTGGCAGCACCTGGAACACAATGCCCGCCCACACTCACGACCGCCGTATGGAAGTTTACTTCTATTTCGAACTTCCCGAAGATGCGGCCGTATGCCACTTTATGGGAGAGCCGCAGGAAACGCGTCACATCTGGATGCACAACGAACAGGCCGTGATAAGCCCGCAGTGGAGCATCCACAGCGCCTGCGCTACCCGCAACTACACCTTCATCTGGGGAATGTGCGGCGAAAATGACGACTACAATGATATGGACTGGTGCGCAACCAAAGATTTGAAGTAAAATGAAAAGGATATTCATATTCGCCGCCATCGCGGCATTGGCAATTTCCTGTACGGGCAACAAAGAGGCCAGGGTTATGGCGCGCTTCGTACCGGAGCGTTACGATGACTTCATTTTTGAGAACAACCTGATTGCCGGCCGTTTTTACGGAGAGGCGCTGGAAAGTTGCGGCAACGGCCAGATCACATCCCCCGGCATCGATGTCTGGGTGAAAACTCCAGGCGCGCTTGTGGCCAACCAGAGGTATGTCGATGAATTGGAACACGGAAAGACCTACCACATAAACTGGGGCAACGGCAAGGACTGCTACAAAGTGGCCCGCAGCCTGGGCGCGGGAGCGTCATCTCCGATCATAAACGGTCAGCCCGCCCTCCCGGCCACCAATTTCCGCAGTCACGAAATTCTTGAAAACACCACTGAAAAGGTCGTATTCGTCCTCAACTATCCCGAATGGGAGCAGGACGGCGTGACGGTGTCGTTGAGCAAGAAAATCACCGTGACTCCTGACACTTATTTCGTAAAGGCCGAGGATACATACACTTTCAGCGGGGATTCGCTCATCGTCGCAGCCGGCGTAAACAGGCACATTGCCCAGAATATTCTCTATGCCGAAAAACTTGAGAATGACCGTTACGCCATTTGGGAAGGAGCCTCCGACCAGAGCATAGAAGAGGACCCTGACAGCCGCGTAGGCGTAGCCGTAGTCGTGCCCGAAGCCACTTTCAACGCAGTCACCGAAGACGGCGGCCACGCTCTCGTGGGGAAAACCCTCAAACAGGGTGAAGTCTTCACGTATTGGTTCGGCTCCTGCTGGAACGGCGGAGACATCAAGACCGCCGAGGAATGGATCAAACTCGTATCGGATTTCAAAGAATAATAGTATCATGTCAAAAATAGTAACATTCGGAGAGATAATGCTCCGTCTAAGTCCCGAAGGCTGCGACAGGTTCGTGCAGAGCGAGGCATTCAGGATAATTCCCGGCGGCGGTGAAGCCAACGTTGCGGTGAGCCTTGCCAACTATGGCCACAACTCGGTGTTCGTGAGCAAACTGCCCGCACACGAGATAGGTCAGATTGCGGTCAACACTCTGCGCAAATATGGCGTAAACACAGAACACATCACCCGAGGAGGCGAGCGCATCGGCCTTTATTATGCCGAGACAGGCGCTTCGATGCGTCCTTCCAAGGTCATCTATGACCGCGCGCACTCCGCAATAGCGGAAGCGGAGCCGGAAGACTTCGATTTCGACGCGATTATGGAAGGAGCCGACTGGTTCCACTGGTCAGGCATCACGCCGGCAATCTCAGACAAGGCGGCTGAACTTACGCGTCTGGCCTGCGAGGCGGCGAAACGCCACGGAGTGACGGTGAGCGTGGACCTTAACTTCCGCAAGAAACTGTGGACCAGTGAGAAAGCCATTTCAGTGATGAAGCCGCTTATGAAATACGTGGACGTATGCATAGGCAACGAGGAGGATGCGCAGCTGTGTCTGGGCTTCAAGCCGGATGCAGACGTGGAGGCCGGAAACACCGATGCCGCAGGATATGAAGGCATATTCAAGCAGATGAGGGAGGAATTCGGCTTCAAATATGTGGTTTCCACCCTGCGCGAGTCCTTCTCGGCCACGCACAACGGCTGGAAAGCCCTGATTTATGACGGCAAGGAGTTCTATCAGTCAAAACGCTACGACATAGACCCCATCATCGACCGTGTCGGCGGAGGAGACTCATTCTCCGGTGGTCTGATCCACGGTATGCTGAAATGGCCCGGAGAGCAGGGCAAGGCTCTTGAATTCGCAGTAGCCGCATCTGCGCTCAAACATACGATAAACGGCGATATGAACCTCGAGAGCGAGGCGGAAGTTATGGCTCTTGTGGGCGGCAGCGCCAATGGAAGGGTACAACGCTAACGGATAAGATTATGGCAAAATATTCCAAACTCGAGGTCATCCTCACAATGAAGGAAACGGGTATGGTGCCCGTCTTCTACAACAGCGACATCGAAGTCAGCAAGAAAGTGCTCAAGGCCTGCTATGACGGAGGCGTACGCGCTTTCGAGTTCACCAACCGCGGTGATTTCGCACAGGAAGTGTTCGGCGAGCTGGTAAAATATGCAAACAAGGAACTTCCCGGTATGATTGTGGGCGTGGGCAGTGTCGTCGATCCGGCAACTGCGGCCCTTTTCATACAACTGGGAGCAAACTTCGTGGTAGGCCCACTGTTCAATCCTGAAATCGCCCCCGTATGCAACCGCCGTCTGGTGCCCTATTGCCCCGGCTGCGGCAGCGTATCTGAAGTGGGTGCGGCACAGCAGGCCGGATGTGACATCTGCAAGGTGTTCCCGGGTGACGTTCTCGGCCCGAAATTCGTAAAGGGTCTGCGCGCCCCTATGCCCTGGAGCCAGATTATGGTTACCGGCGGTGTGAAACCCGAAAAGGAGAATCTGGATGGCTGGTTCAAGGCAGGCGTGACCTGCGTCGGTATGGGCAGCAACCTGTTCCCCAAGGACGTGATTGCCGCCGGAGAGTGGAATAAGATTTCCGAACTCTGCCGCGAAGCGTTAAGTATAATCAAAGAAGTCAAATAATTATGTCAACACAAAAGAAACTTATGACGAACTGGCGCTGGTGGCTCTGCTCACTGCTTTTCGTCGCAACTACCGTCAACTATCTGGACCGCCAGGTGCTGTCCCTCACTTATGAGGAGTTCATCAAACCGGAATTCCACTGGACTGATGCCAATTACGGAACAATCACAAGCTTCTTCTCCATCTTCTACGCCATCGCCTGCCTTTTCGCCGGCAAATTCGTGGACTGGATGGGCACGAAGAAAGGCTACCTCATCGCCATCGGAGTATGGTCAGCCGGCGCCTGCCTTCACGCAGCCTGCGGATGGGCAACAGCCCATATAGAAGGTCTCGGCAGCGTCACTGCAATGAAGGCCGTCGAGGTCGGCAGCAACGCCGCACTGGCAATTGCCACGACATCCGTCTATCTCTTCCTTCTGTGCCGCGGCATCCTGGCTCTCGGCGAGGCGGGCAACTTCCCCGCAGCCATCAAGGTTACGGCAGAGTATTTCCCGAAGAAGGACCGCGCATTCGCAACTTCGATATTCAACGCCGGTGCATCCGTGGGCGCACTTGCAGCGCCTCTTTGCATACCCGCGCTGGCTCTCAGGTTCGGTTGGGAATGGGCCTTCATCATCATAGGCGGACTCGGCTTCATCTGGATGTTCTTCTGGGCATTTATGTATGACAAGCCCGAAAGCAGCAAACACGTGAACGAGGCCGAACTCGAATATATCCATCAGGATGATGCCGCCGAGGCTGCCGAAAAGGCCGCCATCGCAGCGCAGAAGGTTATTCCTTTCGGCAAATGCTTCACCTACCGTCAGACCTGGGCCTTCATCGTCGGCAAATTCTTCACCGACGGCGTATGGTGGTTCTTCCTGTTCTGGGCTCCTTCATATTTCAGCAACCAGTTCGGGGCTCCGGCCACTTCCGGTCTCGGACAGGCGCTGATCTTCACCTTGTACGCAATCGTGACCGTGGTGTCCATCGGAGGAGGCTATCTGCCAAAGATTTTCGTTGACAAAAAAGGTATGAATCCTTATGCCGGACGAATGCTGGCCATGCTCATCTTCGCATTCTTCCCTATCGCGGCGCTGTTCGCACAGCCTCTCGGAGTGCATTTCAACTCTCCCTGGTGGCCGGCAGTACTTATCGGCCTCGCCGCTGCAGGACATCAGGCCTGGAGCGCAAATCTGTTCAGCACCATAGGTGATATGTTCCCGAAGAGCACCATAGCCACCATCACAGGCATAGGTGCAATGGCAGGAGGCGTCGGTTCGATGTTCATCCAGAAGGCCGCAGGCAACCTGTTCACCTACGCGGAGACACAGGGCGCAGCTTTCACCTTCCTCGGTTTCGAAGGCAAGCCCGCCGGCTACTTCATAGTGTTCTGCTGCTGCGGTGTGGCTTATCTGCTTGCCTGGACTATTATGAAATGCCTTGTGCCCAAGTACAAACCCATTGAACTTGACTAAAAGTTATGGCTTTTATCGGTAAAGACTTTATGCTTCACGGCGATGCAGCGCGCGAACTTTTCCACGCCCACGCCGGGAATATGCCAATCATCGACTATCACTGCCACCTCGTGCCGCAGCAGATAGCGGAAAACATACAATTCAAGGACATCACGCAGCTCTGGCTGGTGGACGGCCACTACGGCGACCATTACAAATGGCGCGCGATGAGGGGCAACGGGGTCGATGAGGAATACATCACAGGCGGCAAACAGGGAAGCTGGGCTACATTTGAAAAATGGGCCGAGACCGTGCCCTACACTATGCGCAACCCCCTGTATCACTGGACACATCTGGAACTGAGCCGCGTGTTCGGGATAGACAAGCTGCTCAGCCCCAAGACCGCCCGCGAGATCTACGAGGAGTGCAATGCAAAGCTTGCTACACCGGAGTTCCGCGGTCAGGCTCTAATAAAGAAATTCGACGTAAGGACAATCTGCACGACAGACGATCCTGCGGATGACCTGAGGTGGCACAAGCAGATTGCGGAGCATCCTTTCGGCACAAAGGTTCTTCCGGCGTGGAGACCCGACAAGGCTATGGCAATTGAAAATCCTACTGCCTACAAGGCCTATATCCAGCAGCTCGGTGCTGCGGCGGGAATGGAAATCAGGACATACGGCGACCTTATGGACGCCCTCAAAAAGCGTCACGATTTCTTCGCATCTATGGGATGCAAGCTGTCAGACCACGGTCTGGAGACCTTCTATGCGGCGGATTACACCCAGAGCGAAATCGACACCATATTCAGGAACACGCTTGCGGGCAGGACTCCTTCCGCAGACGAGCTGGAGAAGTTCCGCAGCGCCTTCCTCTTCGACGGCGCGGTTATGGACGCGGAAGCAGGCTGGGCACAGCAGTTCCATATCGGAGCCATACGCAACAACAACAGCAAGATGTTCAGGACCATCGGCCCCGACACGGGCTACGACGCCATACACGACGTTCAGTGCGCGGCTGCGGGGCACCGTTTCTTCGACCGCCTTACGGCGGCGGGCAAACTGGCCAAGACCATATTGTACTGCCTGAACCCCAAGGACAACGAGGTACTGATGACTATGGCTTATACATTCAATGACGGCACTGTACCCGGCAAAATGCAGTTCGGCAGTGGATGGTGGTTCCTCGACCAGGAGGACGGTATGCGCAAGCAGATGAACGCCCTCAGCGCCCTCGGTCTTTTCAGCCGCTTCGTAGGTATGCTTACGGACAGCCGCAGCTTCATCAGCTATCCCCGTCACGAGTATTTCCGCAGGATAATGTGCGACGTACTCGGCGCCGATATCGAGAGCGGACGCCTCCCGAAATCGGAAATGGAGTTCATAGGCAAGATGGTGGAGGATATCTCCTACAACAATGCAAAGAATTATTTCAACTTTGAATAAGGACCGACTATGGAAAGGTTAAATCGCAAAACAGCACCTCAAGCCAAGAGGTACACGGAAAAGGTAATTCAGTTCGGAGAGGGTAATTTTCTCCGCGGGTTCATCGAATGGATAATATGGAACACCAACAAAAAGACTGATTTCAACGGCTCCGTAGTGGTCGTGCAGCCCATAGACAAGGGTATGGTGGACGTTCTCAACGAGCAGGACGGTCTCTATCACCTGAACCTGCAGGGTATGCAGAACGGGAAGAGCATCGATACCGTGGAGATGATAGACGTCATCAGCCGCGGACTCAATCCTTACCGTGAATTCGACCAATATCTCAAGCTGGCCGAACAGCCGGAAATGAGGTTCGTGATTTCCAACACCACGGAGGCCGGCATCGCGTTCGACCCCGAATGCAAGTTTACCGACGCTCCCGCATCTTCATACCCCGGCAAGCTCGTGCAGTTGCTTTATCACCGCTACGAGTGCTTCAAGGGCGACAAGAGCAAGGGATTCATCATTCTTCCCTGCGAACTCATCTTCGAAAACGGCAAACATCTGAAAGAGTGCATACGCCAATATATACGGCATTGGAATCTGGGCGAAGGCTTCGCCGACTGGTTCGAGACTGCCTGCGG
>JAKSJV010000064.1 GCA_024402005.1 Bacteroidales bacterium | reverse complement strand
CTGGTTATGTACACGGCCGACCTCGTCGCCGGAGGAAAGAATGCCGGCAATGACGTCAGAAACGCTGCCAAAAACATACTCGGAGGCGGTGGCGGACAGCCCGGCTTCGCATCTGCAGGAGGAAAGGACGTGAACGGACTTGCAGCCGCCCTCAAAGAACTTGAAAAAGCGGCTGAATGACCGTAAGCCCGTTTTGAAACGATTGACGTGAAGAAACTCGACACCTACATACTCAAATCCTTCATAGGACCGTTTTTCGCGATTCTTCTGCTGGTCGTGTTCATACTCATGATGCAGTTTCTATGGCTGTACATCGATGAACTGGTCGGCAAAGGTCTGAGCATCAAGGTCGTACTCGAGTTCCTGGGTTGGGGTGCAGCCACAATGCTGCCGCTGTCGCTACCGCTGGCCACCATTCTGGCCTCGGTGATGACTATGGGCAATTTCGCCGAAAACAGCGAACTTATCGCCATCAAGGCAGCCGGAATCTCCCTGGGAAGGGCGTTGACCCCTCTGATTTTCGCATCCTTCGCCATCGCCACCGGAGCGTTTTTCATTGCCAACAACCTCGTGCCAACGGCATACAACAACATCTATACGCTGAGCGAGGACATTCGCCGCACCAAAGACGAAATCAAGATTCCAACCAAAACGTTCTATGACGGAATCGAAGGATATATTCTGCGTGTGGATTCCAACGACAAGCGCACGGGAATGATGCACAAGGTTATGGTGTACAACCATACGGCAAACAAGGGCAACATATCCCTCACGATTGCCGATTCCGCGAAAATGGAGATGTCCAGGAACAAAAAATACCTGACTTTCGCACTGTACAACGGCATCAACTACGAAGAGACGAATTCCCAGAACTACACCGATACTACCAGGCAGTTGCAGAAGACGGAGTTCAGACGTCAGGAACTGATCATACCGCTGGACAACTACGGATTCCAGAAAACGGAAGTGGGCAGGTATTCGGATCAGGCCAAATCGATGAGCCTTGGCGACCTGACGGAAGACCAGGACTCGATCAGGACGGATCTGGATGCGAAGATACAGGATCAACTGCGCTCCTTGCGGACGGATTATACGCTTATGTTCAACGGGCAGTTGGACACATCCAAGACTGACATCCGTAAACGCAGCCTTTTCCCATTGGACAGCCTGAAGGATATTGATTTGGCTAAAAACATTGAATATCACGACATTGCCGAAGGGCGAATCAACACTTACATTTCACGGCTGAGCGAATTCGACAGGGATGCCTATCCGTTGAGTTTTACCTTGAAGTTGATTGACATCGAGATATACAAGAAATTCGCCCTGGCCCTCGCCTGCTTCATACTGTTCTTCATCGGAGCGCCTCTCGGAGCCGTCATCCGCAAGGGCGGTATAGGTACGCCTGCAATAGTGTCCATACTGTTCTTCGTGCTGTACTACATCGTGGACCTGATAGGCACGAAACTGGCGAGGGACGGAGCCATTGACCCCATCACCGGAGCGTTCATCGCCTCGTACGTCCTTTTCCCTCTGGGCGGTTTCCTGACGTGGAAGGCCATCAATGATGAATCGATATTAGGATCAGACAACTTGACAAATATGTTCAGAAAATTGAAAATCAAATTCAAAGAGATATTCCACCGCACGAGCATCGTTTATATGGGTACGCCCGAATTTGCGGTTGCCCCTCTGGAAACGCTGCTGGATGCCGGCTACAGGATATCGGCAGTCGTGACTGTGCCTGACAAGCCATCAGGACGGGGACAGAGCGTCAACGAAAGCGCCGTGAAGAAATTCGCGGTGTCGAAAGGTATTCCCGTACTGCAGCCCGAAAAGCTCAAAGATCCTTCGTTCCTGGAGGCGCTCAAGTCCTACAAGCCGGACCTGTTCGTCGTGGTGGCATTCAGGATGCTGCCGCGAGAGGTCTGGAGCATACCCCGTCTCGGGACATTCAACCTGCACGCCGCACTTCTGCCCCAATACCGTGGCGCGGCTCCCATCAACTGGGCCGTGATCAACGGAGAAAAGGCTACAGGTGTAACTTCCTTCCTGATTGATGCGGGAGTGGATACAGGCACGATACTTATGCGCGAGCAATATAAGATAGGTGCAGGGGACACCGCCTCCGACGTGCACGACGCCCTTATGGAACTGGGCTCACGCGTGGTTCTCCAGACCGTGGAAGGACTCATCGCCGGCAATATAGACTCCCGCGTCCAGAAGAGTTTCATTCAGGGTGAGGAAATACTTCATAAGGCTCCCAAGCTCTCACGCGAACTTTGCCACATAGACTGGGATGACACGGCCCTGCATATAGTGAACCTCGTGCGCGGTCTGTCTGACTACCCCTGCGCATTCACGGAACTGGTTGGAACGGACGGCAGTTGCACGGCCCTGAAGATTTTCAAGGCTCACGTGGCCGAGGGCGGAGAGGGCGGCAGCGTTTGCCAAAGCGGTGACGAGGGCCGGAATTTCGATGGCGGCAGTGTGCGCCGGCCCGGGACAATCATCAGCGACGGGAAGACTTTCCTCGGCATTGCCTCCCGCGATGCGGTCGTGGCATTGGACGAAATCCAGCTCGCAGGCAAGAAACGGATGTCCGTCGCCGACTTCCTCCGCGGTTTCCACGACCCTTGCTCCTATAAGGTTTCCGCCGGTACTTCACGCGAAGTGATAGATGCCGTCCACGATAGCGAGGTGACTGAATGAAAAGAAAGATTCCCGCAGAAAGCGCCGTGATCATAGGCGGCGGGACCTTCCCCCGTGGAGAGTTCCCGCGTTATCTTATTTCCTCTGCCGATGTGGTCATCTGCTGCGACAGCGCCGTCGTGACATACCTCCGTCATTTTCCGGATCGGTTGCCGGATATGGTAATCGGGGATATGGACTCCATTCCGGCCGCTTTCCTGCGCAAATACAAAGGCCCTTGGAAACAAGTGGCAGACCAGCAGACAAACGACCAGACCAAGGCGTTCAACTATCTGATTGACAACTGGTGCGGATTGTCCCGCATCACGTTCATCGGAGCTGTCGGCCGCCGCGCCGACCACACCATCGCCAACCTGTCCCTGCTGACGGATTATGCGGCGGTATTGGATTCATCCCCGATAATCGAATCGGTAAGTGACAGCGAAATCGTGTTCCCGATGCTCGAGAGCGGAGAATTTTCCTGCGGACAAGGGCGCGGAGTATCGATTTTCACCCCCGACCCTACCCTGCGGATCAAATCATCAGGCCTCCAATGGCCGACAGAAGGCGTCCGCCTCGACTCCTGGTGGAAAGCAAGCCTCAACCGCGCCTGCTGCGACATTGTCAAATTGGAGTTCAGCCACCCCGCCCCCGTGCTCATCGTTCTGAGCTGAGGATTATTTTGTGCACGATACCATGTTTAGAGGGGGTATTATGCACATCTACCGCCACCACAATGCACATATTGCCTATTAATGTACACGATGCCCACCCTAAATATGGCATCATGCACATTTATGGTGATACCCTTATTCTCCGGTCTCCGTTCCCGGATCCTTGAACGCGAAGATGAAGGCTACGGCAACCACGAGGGCGTAGGCCGCGAAAATGTACCAGGCCGTGCTCCAGGACGGTTCGGCGGCATTGTTGACGAAGTGATTGACAACCGCTTGCGCGCACAGGGTGCCTACTGTCGCACCGATACCGTTGGTCATAAGCATAAACAGTCCCTGAGCTGAGTTACGGATGGAAACGTCTGTCTTCTGGTTTACGTAAAGGGAACCTGAGATGTTGAAGAAATCAAAGGCCACGCCATAAACGATGCAACTGAGGATGAACATCCAGACACCGCTGCCGGGATTGCCTGCGCCGAACAGCCCGAAACGCAGAACCCAGGCGAACATCGCGATAAGCATCACCTTCTTGATACCCAGTTTCTTGAGAGCAAAGGGTATGAGAAGTATGCAGAGCGTCTCGGAAATCTGGCTTATGGAAATAAGAGCGTTGGCATTCTGTGCCCACCAGCTGCCGGCATATTCCGGAAGATCTGTGAAGGATGTGATGAAGGGATTGGCGAATCCGTTTGTAATCTGGAGGGAAACCCCCAGCATCATACTGAAGATGAAGAAGATAGCCATATCTTTGGCCTTGAACAGTTTAAAGGCATCCAACCCCATACGCTGGGCGAATGTCTTGTTGTCATTTGCCTCTTCGGCTGTCTCCTTGCAACTCGGCAGAAGGGTGAAGCAGTAGAGGAACAACACAAGGGCCAGTGAGCCGGAAAGGATGAACTGGTCATGAGTAAGCTGGAACTGAAGCCCCTCGGAATTCTTGAGGAAATTGACCGTCAGCATTGCCGCGATGAAACCCACCGTGCCGAAAACCCTGATTGGAGGGAAGGCGCTTACACTGTCATAGCCGTTGTCTTCCAGAATTTTGAAAGCAACTGAATTTGACAGGGCTATGGTCGGCATATAGAATGCGGCCCCAATGGAATACAGGCTGAACCATACGGCAAAGGACATTCCCGCTCCGGTAAGCATTGCATAAAGACCGGCCCCCAGCATTGCGGAGCCTGAAATCGCGTGGCAGAGCCCCAGAGTCTTTTCAGGAGCAATCAATTTGTCGGCCACGATACCCATAAGGGCCGGCATAAAGATTGAAACTATGCCCTGCATTGCGTAGGCGATTCCTATCCTGTCCGCAAAGCCTGCGCGGAAAAGGAAACTGCCCATTGATGTGAGATATGCGCCCCACACTGCCCATTGCAGGATGTTCATTACGATTAGTCTGGTTTTGATGGATTTAGCCTGTGCCATATAGAATAGTTTGTTAATTATACTTGACGGGACACAAATTTAAAGCATTTTGCTCAAAGTTTCGTATCTTTGAGGGATTTTTTACGGAATATGGACTTCAAGCTCATAGCGACAGACAAAGAAAGCAGCGCACGCGCCGGTGTACTGACCACTGATCACGGCCGGATCGAGACACCTATTTTTATGCCTGTCGGCACTGTGGGTTCGGTGAAAGGTGTCTATCATCGAGACCTCAAGGAGGACATAAAGGCTCAGATTATCCTGGGCAATACCTATCATTTATATCTGCGTCCCGGTCTGGATACTCTCAAGGCTGCCGGAGGATTGCATAAATTCACGGCTTGGGACAGACCTATACTTACGGACAGCGGTGGATTCCAGGTGTTTTCATTGACCGGCATACGCAAGCTGACCGCTGAAGGCTGCACTTTCCAGAGCCATATCGACGGCAGCAGGCACACTTTCACACCGGAAAACAACGTCGATACGCAAAGGATAATCGGCGCCGACATTATGATGGCGCTCGACGAGTGCTGCCCTGGCGACGCAGACAGGAAGTATGCCGAGAAGTCGCTCAAACTTACTCAAGGCTGGCTGGAACGTTATGCCAAACGCTTTAATGAAACAGAGCCTCTGTACGGCTACAATCAGACGTTTTTCCCAATCATCCAGGGCTGTGTCTATCCCGACCTGCGCCTCAAGGCCACGGAGCACGCATTGGAATATGCGGATGTCGGCATTGCCATAGGAGGTCTTGCCGTGGGAGAGCCGACAGAGAAGATGTACGAAATGCTGGAGGTTGTAAGCCCTGCAATTCCTGCCGGCAAGGCCCGTTACCTTATGGGAGTGGGCACTCCGGAAAACATACTCGAGGGCATCGAGCGCGGTGTGGATATGTTCGACTGCGTTATGCCCACCCGTAACGGACGCAATGGTATGCTGTTCACCTGGAACGGCATTATGAATATGCGGAATGCCAAATGGGCGGATGATTTCAGCCCTATTGATCCTGATGGATGTTCGTTTGTGGATCACGCATATTCGAAGGCATATCTGAGGCATCTTTTCATTGCCGGAGAGATGTTCGCGGCCCAGCTGGCTTCCGAGCACAACCTCGCCTTCTACCTCGATTTGGTAAGGACGGCGAGGCGTCATATTCTTGACGGTGATTTCGCGGCGTGGAAGAAGGACACGGTAAAAAGGCTCACAAACAGGCTGTAATAAGGGAAAACTAACGTCAGCGATATTTATAGGAAGGATGAACGTAAAGGAAATCATAAAGGATTGGATACCCAAGAAACTGGACTGGTATATCATCAGGAGATTTATCAGTACCTTCTTCGTGGCCCTGTTCCTGATTATCCTGATAGTCATAATTTTCGACATTTCGGAGAAGATTGACGATTTCGTATCGAAGGAGGTGCCGCTGAAAGAGATAGTAGTTGACTACTATATCAATTTCATCCCTTATTTTATGAATATGTTCGCCCCGCTGTTCGTATTCATTACTGTGATCTTCTTCACCTCGCGTCTGGCTGCCAATTCGGAAATCATAGCCATATTGTCCTGCGGAGTGTCATTCCAACGTTTTCTGCGACCATACATAATATCCGCCGCCCTGATCGCTCTGGTTTCGTTGAGCCTTAACCTGTGGGTGATTCCGCACGCAAACCGCACGAGGATGCAGTTCGAGACGAATTATGTGCGGGACTACAGCGGCAGGAAGGCCAGCCGGCATAATCTACATTATCAGATAAGCCCGGGCGAGTTCGTATTCATCGAATCATACAGCGACTGGAATAACACCGGATACAGGTTCACCTTGGAAAAGATAGAAGACAACAGGATAGTCAGCAAATTGACGGCGGAGCAGGCGGTATGGGACAGCACCTTCTGCGGTTGGCGCCTGAAGAAGTATTTCATCCGCGAATACGGGGCCGGACTCGAGGACAAGGTCCGTAACGGTATGCAGTTGGATACGGTGCTGAACCTCACCGTGGCGGATTTTGAAAAGACGCGCGACTACGAAACACAGCTGAGCCAGAAGGAACTCAACGAGTATATCAACACGAAGGTTATGCGCGGGGATGCCGACATCAAGCACGCTTTGATAGAAAAACATATGAGGGTGGCTATGCCGTTCTCAGCATTCATCCTCACCATAATAGGCGTGGCCCTGTCTTCACGCAAGCGGAGGGGCGGTATAGGATGGAATCTGGCTCTCGGCATTGCCCTGAGTTTTTCCTATATCCTGTTCCAGAAGTTCAGCGAGATGTTCGTGTTCACCGACACTATGCCGGCCTGGATAGCCCTGTGGCTGCCAAATATCATCTATGCGGTAATCGCGGCGGTACTGTATCGTATGGCCCCGAAGTAGGGGCCTTGTGGCTTAGTAGTTGCCGTAGCCTTCATCTTTGCCTTCAAGGATCCGGGGAAGGCAGAAAAATAATTACCCACTCTGTTTCAGAGATCAAGGATACCAAGCCCCCTTGTGCATACTACTCCCATTGTAGTGGGTAGTGTGCACAAAACAAAAAAATGCATATTGATTATCAAATACTTACATTTTTACCTGTACATACCACCCCATTCAAAAATAGTAGTATGCACAAAATCAATCATAACGGCAATGCTCAACTCCCATAATATTTTCCACCTCTTCATTGTCCAGTCTTAAAATTCGGGCCAAACGCCTGGGCGAGACACGGGTTTTCCTTTCAATTGTCGGAATTAGAGAAAATTTCTCTGATTTTGTCAACGTATGGAATGTCATCCTACCATATCTTTTTTGAGATATTTGAGCAATCTCTTCAAAGAGTTCAATATCACTGTAACGACAGACTTTCGGTGCATATATCAACTCTTCATCTACACTATTGGTTAGTGCAAGCGATTTATAAAACCAAGTCTTACTTCCAAATAAGTTTTCTACGAACTTAAAATCAATAACGGACAAAATATTTAGGGAATTATCACTATTCAATATATAACCTGCCCCACTTAAATCCGCATTCGTTTTGAGCCATTTCCTTTGTTCTCTGTTTTTAAGCTTTTGAACAGGATATCCCATAATCGGTTTCTCCTGAAAATATGCTCCAAAAGATGAATATCTATATTCCTCAGGAACACGACAGATTTTTGCCGCTACTGGGTTTAACAATACATAAGAAATGCAATTTCTCAGGTAGTTTCGTTCTGTAATTTCTTTAATCGATGTATCTATTTCTTTGAAAATTTTAGATATACCATATTCTCTATTCATATAAACAGCATAGTCTCGCTTGAACCCGTCAATGAAATTTTTAGCTGTAGCCTCCGATTTGCAGGCCACAACAAAATGAGAATGGTTAGTCATATGGCAATAGCAGATTATCCTGAGTCCCAATTTGTAGGCCAGGATTGCACTTATCGTTACTGCTTGCTGGAAATCGGCATCACAAGTGAAGATGATTCCATTGGATGTACCGTCGGTACACACGTGAAAAAATCGGGATTGTTCCATACGAGCCTGGATATATTGTATCTATTTGCACTGAAACCGCAAAAGGGAGTCCCGCGATGGAGACTCCCGAACCGGAGGCATAGGAAAATTCTATGACATCCTCTTTTACAACTTAAACTATAACGATGCCTCCGATGTCAACGGCTCTCCTTGAGGAAGTACCTTCAGTTCATTCACCATCACCTCTGTGGAATACTTTTCCGTCCCGTCGGAGGCTGTGTATTTATTGGTGCGTATACGCCCGACGACCTCGACTGCCGCCCCGGTCTTGATGATGGAAAGATCCGGCAGTTTCTTGGTCCTCCATACATTGCAGTTATGCCAGGTGGTTTCCTCCACCGCGACATTCTCGCTGTTGTGATAAATGAAATTGGTAGCGACGGAAAAACGGCAGACTTCCTTGTCTCCCACCGTGGAGAGCCGCGC
>JAKSJV010000063.1 GCA_024402005.1 Bacteroidales bacterium | reverse complement strand
CCTTCCATTTCTTGAACCAGTCGAGTTCGGTGCCGGGCTTGATGAAGAACTGCATTTCCATCTGCTCGAACTCCTTCATACGGAAGATGAACTGACGGGCCACAATCTCGTTGCGGAAGGCTTTTCCTATCTGGGCTATACCGAAAGGAATCTTCATACGGCCGGTTTTCTGGACGTTGAGGTAGTTTACGAATATGCCCTGAGCCGTTTCGGGACGGAGATAGAGAACCGCCGTATCCTCGTTGGTGTTGCCGAACTGTGTGCTGAACATAAGGTTGAACTGCCTCACTTCGGTCCAGTTGCAGGTGCCGCTGATGGGACATACAATATTATTGTCGATTATTATCTGGCGATATTCCTTGAAGTCGTTGGCTTTTTCGGCAGCGACGTAGCGGTTGTGAACCTCATCCCATTTGGCCTGTTCGCGGAGAACGTTGGGGTTGGTGGCGCGGAACTGGGCTTCGTCGAAACTGTCGCCGAATTTCTTGCGGCCTTTCTCGACTTCCTTGTTTATCTTTTCCTCTATCTTGCCGAGAAGGTCTTCGATGAGGACGTCGGCGCGATAGCGTTTCTTGCTGTCCTTATTGTCGATGAGGGGGTCGTTGAATGCTCCTACGTGACCTGAAGCCTCCCAGATTCTGGGGTGCATGAAAATACAGCTGTCGATGCCGACAATGTTTTCGTTGAGGCGGGTCATCGCGTTCCACCAGTATTGTTTGATGTTGTTCTTGAGTTCCACACCCATCTGACCGTAGTCATAGACGGCGGCGAGGCCGTCATAAATCTCGCTTGAGGGAAAGATGAACCCGTATTCTTTGCAGTGGGCCACCAGTACCTTGAAAAGTTCGTCTTGTGTCATTTCTTTATCTATTTTAATTTGTTTCAATTATCTCCCGCAGGGGCCGCATTACAAAGTCCCGTTCCGTCATACGGGGGTGGGGAATCTGCAAGTCCGGCTCATTCACCACTCGTCTGCCGTAAAGCAATATGTCAATATCTATGGGCCTGTCGGAATAAATCCGCCTTCCCTCTTCATTCTTCTTTATCGGCCTTGGGGGGCGTCCCATTGCCGTTTCTATCTCCTTCACCAGCCGGAGCAACGCACGTGGGGGAATTCCTGTGCCGATTCTTATGCAACAGTTGAGGAATTTTCCTCCTTTTCCAATTTTTCCGCACTTTCCGCTCTTTTCTCCGGACGCCGCTTCGTTCCCGGCGCATCTCTCCCACTCTCCATCCGGCTCAGTCTCAATAATGGATGAAACCGCCTCGACACTCGTGCAGGGCAACTGCCCTATCGCCTCTATGGCCCGCCGGAGGTTGTCCTCCCTGTCGCCCATATTGGATCCGAGTCCGAGATACGCCGTCATATCAAACAACTTCCGTTAATTAGCCACCTCGCCTCAATCATCCTCCAGCCCCAACTCTATCAGCGCCTCTTCGCTCATTCTGGACTTGTCCCAGACAGGCTCCCACACAAGTTCCACATCGCTGCTCACAACACCCGGCACATCATCCACCGCCTTCTTCACCTCCCCCACCACATAATCCGCCATAGGACAGTTCGGGGCCGTCAGGGTCATTTTGATCTTCACACGATGCCCTTCATCCACATTGAGTTCATAAATAAGGCCCAGGTCATATACGTTCACCGCTATTTCCGGGTCGAAAACCTGGCGCAACGCCCTTACAATATCTCTTTCAAGTTCCATTTCATTCCGCAGCCATCCTGCGTATCGTTTCTATCATCGACACCAGCCCGTTCGCCCTGGTCGGGGAAAGGTTGGCGCTCAAACCTATCTTTTCAACAAAACTGAAATCGGATGCAAGTATCTCCTCCGCAGAAGCCCCGCTGTATATCCCTATCAGCAGTGAAATTATACCCTTTGTAATTATGGCGTCGCTGTCCGCGGAAAACCATATTTTCCCATCCTCTTTCCTTGCGTCCAGCCAAACCCTTGACTGACAGCCTTTTATCAAACGGTCTTCCGTCTTCTTTCCTTCAGGATACGGTTCAAGAGACTTTCCGAGTTCTATGATGTACTCGTACTTGTCCATCCAATCGTCATAAACGGCAAAATCCTCTATGACCTGCTGTTCTCTATCCTTTACCGTGCCTATTTGCTCCATATCTTTCTATCACTCAACTACTTCAACATCTTTATGGCTTTTTTCAACGCCACTGTGAAATACTCCGCCTCCTGCATCGTATTGTACGGCAGAAGCGACGCGCGCACCATACCCGTCACGCCGAAATGGTTCATCAGCGGCTCCGCACACATCTGACCGCTGCGTACTGCAACCCCCATCTTGTCGAGCAGTACCGCCAGATCTTCGTGATGCACACCATCCACCGCAAACGAGAATACCGGCAATTTGAATTCCATCGGAACATCCCCGGGAGCGCCATACAGCGTCAGGCCGTCAATCGACGTCAAGGCATTGCAAAGCCACTTCACCGTTTGACTGAATTCAGCATTCAACTCGCTATCATTCAATATTCTGCTTTGCAATTCCAATGCTGTGGCCAATGCAGCCACATTTGCAAAATTCTGCGTTCCGGCCTCGAACTTCTGCGGCAGCGGAGCAAAACTTGTTCCCTCCAGCGACACAGTGCCGACCATTTCCCCGCCGCTCAGGAACGGGGGCATCTGCTCCAGCCACTTCTTTTTTCCGTACAGCACACCCACACCGGTGGGACCGTACATTTTATGAGAGGAAAATGCATAGAAATCGCAATCCATCTCCTGTACATCCACCTTGCAATGCACAACCCCCTGGGCTCCATCGACCAGAATGGGGACATTGTGGGCGTGGCAGACATATGCCATTTCCTTGATAGGATTGACAATGCCGAGAACATTGGAAGCCTGCGCAAGGGCAACAATTTTTGTGGAGTGTGTCAGCAGGGAATCCAACTCTGACAGGTCATACAGACCATCGTCACCCATATGAAGATAAACCACTTCGGCTCCTGTCCTTTGGGCGAGCAGTTGCCAGGGGACCATATTGGAATGATGCTCGGCTTCTCCCACAATTATCCTGTCACCTTTGTGGACAAACGCCTGACCGAAAGAATACGCGACCAGATTTATGGCCGATGTAGTGCCTTGCGTGAACACAATCTCCTGCCGGCTTTCCGCATTGAGAAACCTCACTGCGGCATCCCTGGATGCTTCATAGGCCTCGGTGGCAAAGGCCGACAGGGTGTGAACGGCCCTGTGGATATTTGCATTGGCGTGCAGATTCACCTCATCCATCCTGTCGACAACAGCCTGAGGACGCTGCGACGTGGCCGCATTGTCCAGATAGACAAGCGGTTTGCCATTGACGGATGTTCCCTGCAATATAGGAAACAATTCTATGAATTGTTGCGTGCGCATATAGTCCGCAAAGTTAATAAAATTTGCCTATATTTGCGAGATAAAAACACGATTATGATTGATTATATCAAAGGCACCATAACGGAGCTCACGCCGACCGAGGTTGTAATTGAGACGGGAAATATAGGATATGTCGCCTCCATATCCCTGCAGACATATTCCGCACTCGACCATCGCAACGATGCAAAAGTGTACATACACCATATCCTGCGCGAGGATGAGGAACTTTTCTATGGCTTTGCCACAAAGGATGAAAGGGAACTCTTCCGCCTGTTGATAGGGGTTTCCGGAGTAGGCGCCGCAACGGCCAGAATGATGCTGTCGTCCCTCACCTGCGAAGAAATACGCGGAGCAATCATAGGTGAGGACGTAAACAAGATCAAATCAGTGAAAGGAATCGGTCTGAAGAGCGCCCAGCGCCTCATCATCGAATTGAAGGATAAAATCACTCGTGGAGCGGGTGCTGATAGTGGCGCTATCTTCGTGAGCAACAACGAGATAGCGGAAGAAGCCGAAACTGCGCTGGTAATGCTCGGATTCTCAAAAGCGGCCGTCGGCAAAGCCGTTGCCGCCGTCCTGAAAAAGACCCCTGCAGCCCCTGTGGAATCCATCATCAAGCAGGCCCTGCAGATGCTGTAGGTGTCAGAAATTCACTGCCACTTTTGTCATATAATTAAGAAACTGTTTTGAAATGGTTCCAACTCGGTTGTCCGAGTGATAGAATGAGCCATAGCATTTTCGGAATATAAACCCAGATCTAAAGTTTCGAAAATGCTATGGCTCTTTCATTACATTACCTTCCGAAATAAACCAAAAGGACAGAAATATCCGACGGAGAAACACCCGAAATACGAGATGCTTCGGCAATGGTTTTAGGCTGGTATTTCATCAATTTCTGACGACATTCGATACTCAATGATTCAACCCTGGAGAAATCGAAACCATCTGGAATCTTGAGTTCGTTAAGTCGAGAAATCTTCTCTGCAATACGCTGCTCACGCTCGATATACCCAGAATACTTCATTGAAATTTCAGCATCCTGAAGTATTTCATTACGATAATTGTCACGAATTATCCCATCCATATCAATTGAAGAGTCAATAGCTTCCAGAGGGTATTGACAATTAGAGCGTAATAATAATTGTGCCACGTGGAACGTTGATGCTGGAACGTTCGTTTCATAAGATTCTCTGAATGGCACAAAATCAAGTGACTTATAATAATCAGATGATCCCTTAAAAACAGAAAGAGAGCTTTTAATAGAGTCTTCAATATTCACCCCGTACTTCTCAAAAGTTCCACGTGGAACAACATCAAGAATTTTATCAAGTTCAACAGAAGGACGAGCGACTAGAGATGACAACTTTGTCCTCGCATCTATAGTGGCGCTGTTTACAGACGACAGATACTCATTCACCGCTTCAGGGCGAACAGAAACACTTTCAGCAAACTGCTTGAGACGCGATATGGATTCATACTTCATCATAGTATATGAATACCTGTACTCGTCCGCTAAACCAACTTTATGAGAAAGTTCAGTAAGACGCTCATCGGCATTATCCTGGCGGAGAAGTATACGATATTCCGCGCGCGAAGTAAACATTCTATAAGGCTCATCTACTCCCTTAAGAATCAAGTCATCTATAAGGACTCCTATGTAAGCCTGGTTCCTGTCAAGTATGAAAGGTTCTTTACTGTGTATCCAAAGATGAGCATTGATACCGGCCATCAACCCCTGCGCCGCCGCCTCTTCATATCCCGTTGTTCCGTTGATCTGGCCGGCAAAATACAAACCCTCAAAACCCTTGACCGCCAAAGAATGATCTAATTGTGTCGGATCGAAATAATCATATTCTACTGCATATGCAGGTCTGAAAATCCTTACATTCTCCAAACCGGGAATAGCCCTCATCGCCCGCATCTGCACATCAAGCGAAAGCGATGAAGAAAAACCTTGCAGGTAGTACTCCCCTGTCATCCTCCCTTCCGGCTCAAGAAACAAAGGATGGGAATCCTTGTCGGCAAACGTACGGAGTTTGTCTTCAATTGACGGACAATACCTGGGTCCCTTGCCTTGTATTATTCCGCTGAACAAAGGAGAATCTCCGAAACCGGAACGAAGAATTTCGTGGACTTCAGTATTGGTGTGAACCTCATAGCAGGGCATCTGCGGAGTTCCGTTCTGCACGGTAGATAAAAATGGAAGATAAGAAAACTTGTCAGGATTCTCGTCTCCCAACTGAACGGGAAGACGCGAAACATCCACGGAAGAAATATCGATTCTTGGAGGAGTGCCCGTTTTCATACGAGCCGTACGGATTCCCATTTCGACCAACTTTTCGGTCAGACCATAACTCGCCTGCTCCCCTATCCTTCCCCCGGGGAAAGAAGTCCTGCCTATGAACATCTTGCCGGAAAGAAAGGTTCCGGCAGTAAGAATAACCGCTTGAGATTTGAAAATTGCCCCTGTAAGAGTACGCACCCCGCAGATTTTTCGATTCTCAAAGAGAAAATCAACGGCAATATCTTGGTAAATACTTGATTTACAATTACTTTCAATAATTTTACGCCAAGCGAGAGAATATTGGATTTTATCGCATTGGGCGCGCGGGCTCCACATCGCCGGCCCTTTCGAACGGTTCAGCATCCTGAACTGGAGCGATGAGGCGTCGGTGACAATTCCGGAGTAACCGCCCAAAGCATCCACCTCCCGGATAATCTGCCCCTTGGCGATTCCACCTACCGCAGGATTGCAGGACATCTGGGCGAGACGGTTCATATCCATCGTTATCAACAGGACGGACGAACCCATATTGGCGGCAGCCATTGCAGCTTCGCAACCTGCGTGGCCACCACCGACAACTATTATGTCATACTCTTCCTGCATAACAATCATTCTAAACCAATTCCCTCAAGGAAAGATAATAATCCTCCTTTGCACGCATCTGTTTCTGCTGGGCCTTCGTATGGTCGTCATAACCTATCAGGTGAAGAATGCCGTGTACCATCACCCTTGCAAGTTCCTGCTGGAATTCCTGACCGAAATCCTTGGCATTCTCACGCACGGAATCAACGCTTATGAACAGGTCTCCGCTCAGAACATCGCCTTGACAATAATCAAAGGTGATGATATCGGTGAAATAGTCGTGACCCAGATATTTCTGATTCATATCCAGTATGTAGTTGTCGGAACAGAAGATTATACTTATATCGCCCAGTCGGCATATTTCACTCTCGGCCACAAGACGCAGCCAGCTGTTGTTCCTTGCCCGTCCTTTGAATACAAAATCAGTATCTTCAAAATGATATGAGACCATACTCACCAAATTTTGAGCAAATTTACAACTTATAAATCAAAATATTTGAAATAGAGCCAAATTATTTCTATCTTTGAAGGACGTAAACGATTTTACAGATTTTTATGGAAATTAAAAAATCAGACAAGGCGAATCTTGAAAACAAGAAACTTTTGTTTTTCGAGTGCGGATTGATCATATCACTCCTGATTGTGTTTGTAGCTTTCGAATGGACGACAAGGGAAAACAACTATGACGCGCTTGTCGACACAACACAGGCGATCGAAGAAGAGGAAATCATCAATATCGATCAGAATACTCCCCCGCCACCGCCGCCTGCAGCAGAAATCCCCGTGCTTTCAGACCAGATCGACATTGTCGACGATGACATCAAGGTGGATGATATGATTATCAACACGGAGGATGACAATACGGGAGTCGAAATTCAGGATTACGTGGCCGCTGTGGAAGAGGAAGTCATTGAAGAAGAGGCTATTCCTTTCCAGTTGGTTGAAAAGCAGCCTTCATTTATGGGTGGAGGCCCGAACGAGTTCACGAAATGGGTGAACGAACGTCTGGTTTATCCTGAAATCGCCAAGGAAAATGGTGTGCAAGGCCGTGTAACACTTCAGTTTACGGTAGAAAAAGACGGTAGGGTGACAAATGTCAAAGTCCTTCGTGGCGTGGATCCTTCTCTTGACAAGGAAGCTATGAGGGTGGTGGCTTCTTCTCCCAAATGGACACCTGGAAGACAGCGTGACCGCGCCGTTAAAGTAAACTACACTTTCCCTGTAATATTCCAGCTCCGCTAGGATAGGACAGTAATTCTACAAGTTAACTTGCAAGAAAAACATACAGAAAAAGCAGTGTTTGTCGGGGTGATTCGCAGCGGCGATGATCCCCGACAAATTGCTGAATATATGGATGAACTGGAGTTCCTTGCCACTACGGCGGGAGCTGTCGGACAGAAACGTTTCATCCAGAAAATAGACAAACCTGACAGCCGGAGTTATATCCATAGCGGCAAGTTACTGGAAATCAAGGACTATTGCGCTGAAAACAATATAGACCTCGTAATATTCGACGATGAACTTACCCCTACCCAACAGCGCAATATAGAAAGGGAACTTCACATCAGAGTTCTGGATCGAACTAGCCTGATTCTGGATATTTTTGCCCAAAGAGCAAAGACCGCCTATGCCAAGATGCAAGTGGAACTTGCGCAATACCAATATCTTCTTCCGCGTCTTGCCGGTATGTGGACACATCTTGAAAGGCAGAAGGGAGGTATAGGTATGAGAGGACCTGGCGAGTCCCAGATTGAGACCGACCGCCGCATCATCCAGGGCAGGATAAGCAAACTGAAGGAAGATCTTGTAAAGGTGGACAGACAGATGGCCTCACAGCGTGGGAACAGGGGCTCACTGGTACGCATCAGCCTCGTCGGTTACACCAACGTGGGTAAGAGCACACTTATGAATCTGCTCGCAAAAAGCACCGTTTTTGCCGAAAACAAGCTGTTCGCAACACTGGATACCACCGTGCGCAAGGTGGTAATTGAAAACGTACCGTTTCTGTTGAGCGATACCGTGGGTTTCATAAGAAAACTGCCTACACAACTGGTGGAGGCCTTCAAGAGTACTTTGGACGAAGTGCGTGAGGCTGACATACTTATGCACGTTGTGGATATCTCGCACCCCAACTTCGAGGATCAGATACGTGTGGTAAATCAGACCCTGAAGGATATTAATGCCATAAACAAGCCCGTATTCCTCGTATTCAACAAGGTTGACGCCTATCACTACGAGCCTTACGATGAGTTCTCCCTGACCCCTAAAAATGCCGGGAATTACACATTGGAGGAGTTCAAGAACTCGTGGATTGCGAAGGAGAACACTCCCTGCATTTTCATCAGCGCAAAACAAAAGATCGGAATGGAAAAACTCCGTTCCGACCTCTATAAGATGGTGGCCGAAATTCACGCCGGCCGATACCCCTTCGATAATTTCCTTTATTAGACGAGTGAATGTAACGGCAAAAGTGGCAGTGAGGTTCTCTGACGTGAGGGGGATACCGCCTAAAATGCCAGGGGCTCTGCCCCTTAATACCCCGCGCCTCCCGACCTTTCGTATTTTGCAATCCAAGGTTATCTCAATGCCAAGGGTTTACTTTTCTTGCAAAATACACGGTCTCCGGCGGGCCGCTGATGTGGCCACCCCATTGTCCTCGAAACCTCACTGTCACTTTTGCAATTCACTCGTACAGGCGGATGAACT
>JAKSJV010000062.1 GCA_024402005.1 Bacteroidales bacterium | reverse complement strand
GGAACGATGCCGAGGCTGATGATTTCCTCACGCATCTTGCAGAGATGCTCGTATGATTTCCTGAGGTCGGCCATTTCCTGTGCAGTACCCTTGGGAGCGGTGAAATGGACGCCGTCGGCATCGATGACGGTGGGCATTGCCATCATAACGTTCTTGAAGCCGCACTTGTCGCAATTCACATAGCAGCCTGCGGGCCAGGTGAACTTCTTGCCGCCCATTGCCGCCTCGATCATCTTCACGGCCTGATATGCAGGGCTCTGGAACGAGCTGCGGCCACGGAGCTTGATAATCTTGCTGCCGCCCTGGACAGTGTCGAGTTTGATTTCCTCCCATTTCTTCTCACTGAGTTTCAGGTCCTTGAGGGGCTTGCCGTCAATCTTCGCCTTGGATGCGAACACAGCCATTGCCTCGCCGTGGCCTCCATAGGTGTAGGCGCCTGTGACCTTGCACTGCTGAACCTTGAATGCGGCTGCAAGTGCCTCCTGCAGGCGGGTGGAGTCAAGTGCGGCAAGAGATGTCAGCTGGTTGGGCTTCAAACCTGAATGGATGAGGGCGGTGAGTGCCGTAACGTCGGCTGGGTTGAAGATAACCACTACGTGCTTCACGTCAGGGCAATATTTCTTGATATAGTCTCCGAACTGGGCTGCGATCTCACAGTTGCCTTTGAGAAGATCCTCACGGGTCATACCATCCTTACGGGGTGCTCCGCCTGATGAAATGATGTACTTGGCATTCTTGAAAGCCACCTTGGGATCTGTCGTCCAGGTAACGTTCGCACCCTCGAAGGCGCAATGCGCAATTTCCTCGGCAACGCCGTGAACACCGGGTTCAAAAATGTCATAGAGGCAGATGTTGGGGGTAAGACCGAGCATAAGGGCGGTCTGCGCCATATTGGATCCTATCATTCCGCCGGCACCTACAATTGTAAGTTTTTCTTCTGTAAGGAATTTCATATCTTGAGATTTTTGTAAATTTTCAAATGTCTAGCAAAGTTAATAAATTTTCGCGGATAGAAAAATATACCTATATTTGTGGAACATATGGGACTATATTTACGCAGGTCTCTGGACAATGGAGCTGAAATCCTCGTCTGGCACGTCACAGAGACCGAAGATGAACTGAAAAGCCTGTGCTCTATCCCTACCGACGAACTCGAAGAGATCCAGATGTACAAGAGCGAATCCCAGCGCAAACAGAAGCTGGCAGTTCGGGCATTGCTGGACGAGGCCTTCGAAGAAAAGGTGTATCTTAACCACCACGACAACGGCAAGCCGTTCATCGAGAACGAAGGCATCAACATAAGCATTACTCACACTGAGAAATACGTGGCCATCATCCTGCACAAGGAGGATGACCTCGGAATCGACATCGAGTCCCTCGACCGCGATTTCTCCGCAGTAGAGAGCAAGGCCCTCAATGAAGACGAGATAGATGACCTCGAGGACGACAAGATAGAGAAAAACGAGCAGCTTGCCATCTATTGGTGCGCCAAGGAAGCCATATACAAAAGGATGGGGGTCAACAAGGTGGACTTCGCAGAGCAGATAGACGTGGAAAGTTTCCACCTGCGCAACGAGGGAGAGTTGGAAGCCACTTTCATCCATAAGGACGGATACGAAGAAGACTTCGATCTCGAGTATATGATTTTCGACCATCACGTTCTCGTGTGGTTGGTCGGATAATTTCACTTACCAGCTGAAAATAAGGACCTTATACGGATTTTAAGTCCGGTTTTTCCGGTAAATTCCGGACATTGAACGCCTCTGCAACCTATTGCAGGGGCTTTTTTCGGCTTTATCCGTCTGGTATTTTTTTAGACGGATAAGTGTTGTTAGGTTTGCAGAAAATTTGGAAGAAATGGTTGTCAAACCTCAATACAGACTGCTGTGCGCATCACTTTTTGTTCTGGCATTGGCCTGCTGCTCGACGGGCGGCAAGCTGGCGCGGCTCAAGAAAACGCCGCCGGCGGCAAAAATATCGGTTGCAGATGTCCTGACGGCCGATACTTTACGCCAAGCCGATGCCCACGAAAATGACACACTTATAATAAGGAATATAGACGGCCACGATATGATAGTTATGAAGGCCATCAGGGATGAAGACGGGCAGATGGTTGCCGGAGGGGTGCTGAATGCCGCCAGAGTCACGGCCAGATTCCGCAATGTGGCGGAAAGGCACGGCAAAGTGGACCTTTGCTTCCAGGTAATCGTTCCGGCCGCAATACAGGACAGCAGATGGCAGCTAAGATACAGCCCGGAAATGATTATTCTTGGAGATACCGTTGCCTTGGACAAAGTGATAATCACCGGCAGGGAATACCGCAAAAGACAGCTGCGCGGCTACCAGCAATACCAACGCTTTCTGGACAGGATAATATCCGACAGCACGAAACTGATACATATGAAAGACCTGGAAATCTTCATCCGGCGCAACATCCCGGAATTATATGCTTTCAGGAATGACACCACTTTCGTATCGGACGAGCAGTTCGACTCCGTATTCGGGGTGACGGAAAGAGAGGCGATAGACCATTATACAGACAGGCTCGCCTGTAGGATGAACAACCTGAGGATATCCCGCAAGGAAAGGATGTACCGGAAATACGTCAAGGCGCCGATCATCACTCAGGGCATACGTCTGGATACCGTAATGGTGGATTCGAACGGTGATTACGTTTACAATTATGTCCAGACCATACGCACAAGGCCCAGACTCAAAAGGGTGGACATTGTCGTGGGAGGAGAGATATACGAACAGGACAGGCTGTTGTGCGGGATAGGGGCAAGCGACGTGCTGAATTTCTACATAAGCTCTCTGTCGGCCTTCGTGGATGACAGCGAACGGTATATTACAAAAATCATCGAGCGCAAAGTTCTGGCAAACGCCAGCCACTTCATAGCCTTTGCGTCCGGGAAAGCGGAAATTGTGGAGAATATGGGAGACAACCGCTCCGAACTGGAAGCGATAAAGCACAAACTTCAGCAACTGATGCTAAACGAAGAGTTCGACCTCGACAGCGTCACGGTCACGGCCACGGCATCACCGGAAGGAATGTTCAAGTCCAACGCCATACTTTCGCAGAAAAGAGGAAAAAGCGTAGCCATATACTTTGACAGATATATGAAACGCCTTCTGGACTCCCTCAAACGGGAAGAGGGCGTGAACATAAATCTTGATGCGGGATTTCGGCCTTCGGCCGCAAAGGCGGAGCCCATACGGTTTACGGGCCGCCACATAAGCGAAAACTGGGACAGACTCGACATCCTTATGGAAGAAGACCCTGCACTCGGACAGTCCGACAAGAAGGAATACCGGAGCCTGAGGCAGACGGAGAATCCCGATGAAAGGGAAAACAGGATGCGCGGCTGCAAATGGTACAAATATATGAGGACGGAACTCTATCCCCTGCTGAGAACCGTAGCCTTCGATTTCCACCTGCACCGCAAGGGAATGGTGAAGGACACTGTCCACACCACCGAATTGGACACGGTCTATATGGCTGGTGTACAGGCAATAAAGGACAGGGATTTCGAAAGGGCCGTACAGATGCTTATGCCTTATGGCGACTACAACACGGCCGTGGCCTATTGCGCGCTGGACAGGAACACGAACGCCATGGCAATACTTGAAAAATGCGAAAGGACGGCCCAGGTGAATTATATGATGGCCCTGCTGTATTCGCGAGCCGGAGATGAAACGAATGCTGTACGGCATTACCTGATGTCCTGCAGGCAGAATCCGCAATATGTGCATCGTGGCAATCTGGACCCCGAAATATCAAGACTGATAACCGGATATGATCTGAATGACCAACTATCACAATATCAAAACAATTAAATTATGAAAAACTTCTTTTTCCTCGCGGCCGTCGCCGGTTGTGCCATCGCCGCATCCTGCAACAAGAACTCTGTATCCGAAATCGCAGCCATCAACAATAATGGAGGCGATGAAATCATCTTCGAGACAAAAGGCCTGACTGCTGATGTCGATGTCAAATCTGTCACCGCAACCGAATCCCTTGCGCAATTCAACGTGGCGGCTACAGTTGACGGCACGTCATCGGAGAAATACGCCTGGGCATCCCCACATTATGTGTTATTCTCCAAACAAAGCGGAAGTTCCGACTTCACGGGCAACAAATTCTGGCCGAAGGATAATCCGAATTTCCATTTCTATGCCTCAAACGTGACTCTGAACTGCACCGACGGAACGACACCGACAGTAACCGCCGCCAATACGACTGACATAGTTTGCGCCTATCTCGCCAACCCGTCTTACAAAGTCTCCAACACATTGACGTTCAAGCACATTTTTGCAAGACTCGGCACTGTAACTATTGCCGCTCCTGACAAAGGATATTCTTTCAAGAGCGTTGCCGTATCACTGACGCCCATCAAAGGCGGAACATACAGCATTAAAGACGGATACGGGAAAACCGATGCCACCGGATGGTCCGGTACATCCACAGGAACGGCACTGAAAATAGCTTCCGCACAAGGAGTCAATGCCGCAAGCGATGAATATGTCGTTCCCGGCAAATATACGCTCACGGCCACTTACACCCTGAAAAAGGACCTCTATGAGGAAAGTTTCACGAAAACGGGATCCGTGGACATTCAGGGCGGCAAGATAAACAACATCTCCGCCTCGCTCCCCACACCCGAATCCGGTGCAGGAGCCGTAGATATAATCTTTACGGTATCCGTAGTAGCCTGGGATAACGCCAATGTCAATGCAACTTTCTAAAATAACGGCATTGTCCGCCATAATGCTTTCCGCTGCCTCGTGCGAAAAAGAGCCGTCGGTACAATGGCCCTGCAGTGAAGACGCGGACTCGGTGAAGCTGTCCTTCGTTTCTCCTGAGTTCCGGTGCAAGTCCGGGTTCAAGGGAAACGAGGACACGATTTCCGACTGGGCCGTTTTCGTTTTTGACCAAAAAGGAGCGCCTGTCAAGTACGTCATCGATGGCGGCAACGACATCAACGGTACGGAAATCTATGTTTCCAGAGGTGCGGAATACAGTTTTTTCATCCTTGCCAACCTTGGCGATGCAATTGTCTCACAAGGAGGATACGGGGCCCTGGCTGGAAAGAACCGGGATGAGTTCGAAGGAATTTCCTTCAAACCTGTACCCTGTGACAAAGCGGATGGCATTGCCATGGCCTGGGCACGGAAAAATTATGTAGCACAACACGATGCAAGCATACAGGTCAATCTCAAAAGACTGTATGCAAAATACATAATTTCAATATCAAGGGACAAGGCGAACAAGAGTGAAATTCAAATCAAATCAGTCACAGTCAGGCAAAGCAGAGATGCGCTGTATCCTTTCTGTGACAACAATGACGGGGAAATGGCGGACATCGGGGACTATGCAATGCCCCTGGATATAGATGCCCTGAACAGAGGGGAGGATATCGCGCTGTATGTTCCTCAGAACGTTGTCTACTCCGACTGCGGAAACCCTCGGATCGAAGACCAGTGGGACAAGGATATGGAAGTGCTTGCAGATATGGGATACGAAGATTTATGCTCAAGATGCACCTATCTGGAAATTACTGCCGACTATAGCCTGACCGAAAGGGTATCCCCGTCACAGCTGAGGTACTTCCACGGAAAAACGGCCACCTGGCGGTTCATACTCGGAGGAGACAGTACGTCCGACTTTGACATCGAGGGAAATACGATTTACCACCTCACCTTGCAACTTACCGACGAGGGCGTATTCAGGAACTGCTGGCGGGCCGGTCTGGATAACTATTCCGGCAATGACTGCCTGCTGCGGTGGGAAACAGGGGCCGGAGACGCTTGCAGCGCCAATTCCATTGAAACAATCTGTATAGAAGCACCATCATCAATCCGCGAAGTGTACCCGAAATTGATAATTGATGGCGTACGCGACGTGGATGCAGGAATCAGTGTTTCTTTCCCGCAATCGCCGCACATCAGCCCTAAAGGATCAGGATTCCTGATTTCCGGCAAAGAGGATATGGCGTGGCAGACATTTTATTTGACCGCAACGTGGACCGACGCTGACGGCAACTCCCTGGAAAGCGACCTTAAAGTAAAAATAAGGCCGGCGAATATTGGCATCGATTCTATGGATACAGATCAGAATACTCAAAACATCATTTTTTAACCAATGAAAAAATTTCTTTCTACAATATTCATCGTCTTCCCCATTCTGTCGGCGTGCAGCAGGGAAAAGATACAGGTTCTCCCCTCGCCGGGAGACTGGAAGACATTTCCGATAGAAATCGAGAGTGAAAACGGCGGTTTCAACCGGACAAGAAGTTCGTTCCCAACAGACTGCCTCGATATGATTTCAGACCTGAACGTCGCCGTTTACAACAATGGCAGGCTCTGCTATTCAGAATATTTCACAGACTTGAATACGCTCGCATTGAGATTCCCGGACGAAGATCTTGAATACGACTTGTTTTTTCTGGCAAACTCCGGAAAGATAAAGGCTCCCGCCTCTGAACAGGCGATGGAAGAATTCTCCTGCCGCTATCCCGATTACAGCGTCCTTCACTCTACCGGATTTCCTATGTCACTAACCTGCAGGAACTTCCAGCCCGGAAGCATTACGAAGTTCCTTCTCAAAAGGCTTATGGGGGAATATGTCCTGTCATTTTCCAATGGTGCCAGACTCGCCGATTATGAGATACAATCCGTAAAGTTGTGCAACTGCGCCGCAGACATTGAACCGTTTGCCGATGAAAGCAAGGCCACTGAGGTGTTCAATGATGGGGATTATCTCACGGAATCGGATATTGCCGACCTGAATAACGGCAAACAGGTGTCACTGTATTTCCTGGAGAATATGCAGGGCGTGTTGCTGCCCGGGAACACCGACCCGAAAAAGAAAATACCCTCCAGCATCAGTGATTCATCCGTTTCCGGACTTTGTTCGTACCTCCTTGTGGAAGCCAATGCGGTTACTCCCACAGCAGAATATGACAGAATCCTTTGCCGCTGTTACCTTGGCGGGGACACCGTCAGTGATTTCAACATAAAAAGGAATACGCGCTACGAACTGAATCTGGATTTCGAGTCGGATTTCATAAAAGAAGAAGAATGGCGGTTCGAACCTGACACACCGGACATTACCGGAAACATACGGACAAGCAAATCGGCCATATCCTTGTTTTATGGGTATGACAAGTTGGACGGAGACATAGATGTTTCTGTCCCCGAAGGTGCGGAATACACCGTTACATTGAACGGAAAAGAAAACTTCAAGGCCGGAGTTTCATTTACTACGGATGCTCCATATCGGGCGGGAGAAAGGGCACAGATTTTCACTGGCAGCGGTAATTTTCATTTCAAGACATCCCTTAAACCGGATGCCTGCCTCCTTGCTGACGGGACGCCTGATATCAGGAGGGTGACGGCCACAATAGCGACAACGGACGGGCTGCTGACAAAAAAGATTGACATCAATGTCTATCACGAACTGTTCCCTATCCGTTTGGAGTACAACAACGACCAGTTGAAAATGAAGGTTTTCAATCCGTTTGCCCGGAAATTCTCAACTACGGTATCAGGAACGGTTCACGGAGCAGGTATCAGCCAGAAATCCCAGATTGCCGGCGAAAAGAGGGAAAACTGCAGTGAAAACCTGGCCGTGGTTTCAAAAACCTTCATCCCTGCCAGCGGGCAATACGTGAATATCGACAATGCCGCGTTCCACGATGCCTGTCACAAGATAAGATTCAACCACGACTGCTGGTATGACTATACCTTTTTCGGGACATCGGGAGAGTGGAGACATTCTTTTCCAAACGCATACCGGGTAGAGGTGGATATATCGGTGGACAACAAAACACTCAATCTGCTCGACCCTATAGGCAACGGAGAGATGTTCTGGCTGGACAATCTGCCGAACCTGACGAAAGATGAACCGGATGACCGCACATATGTCGTACTTTGGTGGCCCGGTTATGTATGGGGCAGGGCAAAGGCGTGGGATGCCGATATCGTGGCGAAAGTGGCCGAATTGAAAAACGACGACAATTATATGATATGTACCAATGACTACAACATACAGGAAAATCGCTATACCAGAGTCCTGCCCTCTGGACTTGACGTGAAATTTCATTTCATCGACGAATCGGGGAATTATTGGGATTTTCACTCCGAGAATACCGACGACCTGTACGAATACTTCTTTATCATCGGCCGCGGCAATCAGAATTACAACAGAACTTTGGAACTGTCCGTCAACGGCTGTTGCGACTGGTTCTGGAACTTCCGCGGACATAAGGGAAATGAATGGTAAATGAAAAACCTGTTCTGCATCATATCCGCCATTCCTGCCATTCTCTGGGCGGAGGCGTGCACTTCCTACACTTTGCAGAAAGTGGAGATGTCAGGGGAATGCGGCAGCAAAAGCGCAGTTGCATTCTCTCCGGACGGCGGAGATGATGCGGAAGGAGGTTTTTCGATAATCGGCATCTGTTCCGACGGTGGAGATATCGTCATTAACGATGTCGCATTACAGGAGTCCTGTCCGGACGTGTACGTCACAGCGGGCAAACACAATATCCCGTATGGACTGGTCATCGATTTCTATGCCCTGTATCCCAAAGAACTCGATATCGGGACAGCAGACGGCAAAGTGTCATTCACATACGGGCCGGAACATAAAGGAATGGACATACTCGCCGGAGAGGCGGAAGGTTTCATATACCGCGGTAACGCCGCGGACAATACGGTCCCTATCCGGTTCCATCATATTACAGGAGGATTGGAGATCAACGTACAGGGAATTGAAAAAGAGGCGGAATACACCGTCAAAAGCCTGTCGGCAAGAAGCGCAGCTTCTGCAATATATGACTTGAGGACGTCACGATGGGACAATATGGAAGGGTATGAGGACACGGCTCTGGACACCTCGGGAGGACGGCAGTATCTCGTCCCGGGGGACGTGGAGATAACCGTTCGCTGGTCCTGTATGCACAACGGGATTGAAACCGCGGAATACACGGCCACAGTACCGGTCACCCTGACTATGGGATGGATTTCAAGGGTGAGACTGAATCTTTCTGATGCGGGCAGTGAAAAAGCAGGGTTCAACATTAATGTCGAACCCTGGGATCAAATTTCTGTCGAATCTGATTTCTCCTCTATCTGATAGAGGAACCGTTTTGTTCATAACGGCGCAAATCCTTCTCCTTTATGGATTCGCGCTTGTCATATATCTTCTTTCCACGCGCAAGGGCTATGAGGAGCTTTGCATAACCGTTGTCGGCAATGAAGAGTTTCACGGCAACTATGGTCAGTC
>JAKSJV010000061.1 GCA_024402005.1 Bacteroidales bacterium | reverse complement strand
CCCGCGACCCTCAGCTTGGAAGGCTGATGCTCTACCAACTGAGCTACTTCCGCGTAAAAAATGTGGGCAAGGATGGATTCGAACCACCGTAGGCATCGCCAACAGATTTACAGTCTGTCCCATTTGACCGCTCTGGTACTTGCCCATTTTTTTATGAGCCGATGAAGGGAGTCGAACCCCCGACCCCGAGATTACAAATCACGTGCTCTGGCCAACTGAGCTACATCGGCAAACTTATTTCAAAGAACCCTTTCGGAAACTCCCGAAATGGAGTGCAAATATATGCATTATTTCCAATACTTCAAAACTTTTTGGAAGATTTTATCTTTGTCAATTCCGCACTCCGAACGCTGCTGGGCCTGTGTATCCTGATGGATGAACTCATCCGGAATGCCAAGTGGAACAAGAGCCGTCCTTACTCCGGAGGACGCTATGATTTCGGCGATTTCGGAATAAAGTCCTCCTTTTATGGCACCGTCTTCAACGGTAATGATTGTGTCGTAGCGTCCTGAAATGATTTCCTCTCTGATTTGTTTGTCAAAAGGTTTCAGAAATCTTACGTTCCATACGGCAGGCCCCGTGCCTTTCTTTGCGGCAAATTCCATTACGGCTTCCTTTGCCCTGCAGGCTGACGGACCGAGGGCCAGGATGGCAATCTTTTCTCCGTCAAGGAGTTTCTCACCGCTGCCTGTCTGCAGCCCGGTCATTTCGTGGTCCCTCCAATCGACGCCTTCTGCCCATCCGCGCGGATACCTTATTATAAAAGGGCCGTTTTTCGCCAGCGATGCCGTGTACATAAGGTCCTTTAGTTCGATTTCGTTGCACGGGGCGGCTATAGTGCAGTCCGGAATGCTGCGGAAGGCGGCAAGATCGAAGGCCCCGTGGTGCGTGGCTCCGTCTTCTCCGACAAGTCCCGCACGGTCAAGGCATATTACGACAGGGAGTTTCTGAAGGGCCACGTCGTGAATTATCTGGTCGTAAGCCCTCTGACTGAAGGATGAGTAGATGTTGCAGAAGGGCTTCATCCCGCCTGCGGCCAGACCGGCGCTGAAAGTCACCGCGTGTTCTTCGGCGATGCCTACGTCGAAGAAACGCTCGGGCATTTCTTTGGCGAGTATGTTCATTCCGCAGCCGGACGCCATTGCCGGAGTCACGCCCACGATCCTGCTGTCCTTGCGTGCGAGTTCCAGCAGAACTTCACCGAAGACATCCTGATATCTGCTTTCGGTGTGCGCACCTTTGATGCGTTTCCCCGTCAAGGGATCGAACTGTCCCGGAGCGTGCCAGGTGGTCTGGTCCACTTCTGCAGGCGCATAGCCCTTGCCTTTCTTGGTTATGGTATGGAGGACGCGCGGCCCTCCCAGTCTGCGCAACTTCTGGAGCGCGGCCACCACGGCTTCTATGTCGTTGCCGTCGATGGGCCCGAAATACCGGAAGCCCAAGGCTTCGAAAAGGTCTCCTCCAGTGTGCTGGACGAGGGTGCTTTTGATGCGCACCACCCAGTTGCGTACCTTTTTTCTGACGCGTCCGTCGCCCAGGACATTCCATATCTTGCCCTTCATCGTATTGTAGAAGGTGGAGGTCGTGAGCGTCATCAGGTGCTTGTGCATTCCGCCTATGTTGCGGTCTATGGACATATTGTTGTCATTCACGACAACGAGGATGTCGGATGTCGAGTCTCCGGCGTTGTTCAGCCCCTCGAAGGCGAGGCCTCCTGAAAGCGAACCGTCTCCGATCAGTGCTACGGCCTTCCGTTTCGTGCCCTGCAGTTCCGCGGCCTTGGCCAGACCGAATGCGGCTGAAATGGATGTGCTGGAATGACCGGTCCCGAAGGCGTCATAAGGGCTTTCGTCCATCCTCGTGAACCCGCTTATGCCGTCTTTCTTGCGGTTCTGCTTGAAGGCTTCGCGGCGGCCAGTAAGTATCTTGTGGGCATATGCCTGGTGGGAAACGTCGAAGACCAGCTTGTCTTCTGGCGTGTTGTACACATAATGCAGGCCGACTATCAGTTCCACTGCGCCGAGGCTGCTGCCGAGATGCCCCGGATTGACGGAACAGCACTCGACCATATATTCGCGCAACTCTTTGCAAAGCTGACGCAACTGTTCGATGTTCAGACCTTTGAGGTCTGACGGCGAATCGATCTTGTTTAATAAATCGTACATCTTCAAATCTTTCTATTTTTCTCTATTGTCCGTCCAAAGCCGTCCGAGTAGTACGGCGAGTGTAACGGCGACGACAGCCAGGACGATGAACAGATATTCCGCTTTTGCCACTCCGTCCAACCCCGGATTCGTGGCGAATATCCTGCCCACGGCCTTGGGAGCCAGGAACAGCCCCAGGTTCTGTATCCAGTAGATGAGGGCGTAGGCGATGCCAAGATTCTTTTCAGGGACTATCTTGGGGACGGATGGCCACATCGCGGACGGAACGAGTGAATATCCCAATCCGAGCAATGCTATGCCCGCGTAGCCGAAAAACTGTATTTCGCCGGGGGCGAAGGCCAGTGCAAGGTGTCCCGCAAGCACTGCGGCGCTGCCGAGGACCATCCATCTTACCGCGTGACCGACCTTATCGACGAGTATCCCGAAAAGCGGTGTGAAAACTATGGTGAAGAAGGGGATCATGGCCACCATCGTACCGGCCTGGGTTGCGTCCAGGCTGAAGCGCGGCACCACGACGGATGTCCCGAATTTCTTGAAGGAGCTCACGCAGCAGTAGAAGCATACGCAGAGAAGTCCTATCAGTATGAAGCGAGGGTTTTTGAGCAGGGAAGGTATGTCGCTGAACCTGAACCTGTTTTCATCCGAGACGGTCCCGCGTCCGACTTTGACGCCGTTTGACTTGTCGTAGAAATAATCGATTGCAGTGAAGGCCCCCCACGCGGCAGCGCCGATGAAAAGCAGGTAGCACCCGATCAGCGCGGGCCGTGCCGTGTCAGCCACGGTGTAGAAATCCTTCGGCATACCGACTATGACCGGTGCGAAAACAAGGGCGAGCGCGGTTCCACCGCGGGCGATTGCAAGCTGCAGGCCCATTGCAAGGGACATATTCCCGTCCTTGAACCATTTCGCGATGGATCTTGTCACGGCGACACCGGCTATTTCGCTGCCCAATCCGAAGAGCATCCTTCCCGCACGTCCTATGGCTATGGCCGTTTCTTTAGGAAACCATCCGGCAACGCCCGTATAGGCCAGGACACCGCCGATGACCATCATCGCTACGAATACGGATCCCATTATGCGGGTTCCGAGAATGTCCAGAAGGATACCTCCTATGATGAGACCTCCGCAGATGCAGAGCAGACTGTAATCTCCTATGAAGTTGCCGAGGTCCTGTGAATTCCATCCGAGTTCCAGCGTTTCGGGGGTTTTGAAAAGTTGGGATACGGATGAAAACATATCGTCGAAGAAATACGACGCGAACATAGGCAGCACCAGACAGGCCAGTGCCGCAATCGCTATCGATTTTCTCCGGCTGTTCCTCATTTCCTGATATTCGGCAGCTCAAGTCCGTAAGAGGAGGCCTTGTCTTCTTTCTTCAGCAGCAGACTGAAAATGAATGCCAGTACTCCGAAAGAGGCGAATACGATTTCGGGGATAAGGTAGCCGCCGGTGCTCTGCCGCAGTGTGCCTATGAGCAGAGGAACAAGGCAGAGGCCGATGTTCTGAACCCAGAATATGAGGCAGTATGCCGAGCCGAGCACTTTCTCGTCGATGATTTTCGGAACGGACGGCCACAATGCCGCGGGAACCAGCGAGAAGCTTACTCCAAGCACTACTATCAGTGTCATAGCCAGCCACCTGGTGGGGAATACCGGAAGCAGGAAGCCGAAGCAGAGATGGCAGGCGAGCATTATCACGGAGCCTGTCATCAGCATAGTCGCGCCCTTGCCGACATAGTCCAGCAGAATCCCGAGGACGGGAGTGAGCACCATAGCCAGTATGGGGAAGAAGCTGAACATTCTCGCGGCCTCGTCGGCAGGAATGAGGAGCGTTTCCTCCAGTATGTTGGTGGCATACCTCTGGAAGGGGAATATGGCTGAATAGTACAGTACGCACAGCAGGGCCACGATCCAGAACATCTTGCTCTTGAAGATGGCTCCCAGGTCGCTGACGTGGAATTCGTCTTCGGGAGATTTTTCCTCCGTAGCCATTCCGGCTGCAACAAGCTGTCTGTCGAACTTGCTGTCAAGGAATGCGAAGATGATGAAGTTCAGAAGGCCTATGCACAGAAGGGCTCCGCAGAAACCGAGAGGCGCCACTACCGTTCCTCCGAAGTGCGCTGAAATGATGGGCGCTATCCACATCACAGCGAAAACTCCGAGACGGGCGATGGCCATTTCAAGCCCCATTGCGAGGGCCATTTCCTTGCCCTTGAACCATTTAGCGAGAATTTTCGAGACGTTGGTCCCTTCCATTTCGCAGCCGCATCCGAAGATCATGAAGCCCAGGGATGCCATTTTTGCGCTTCCGGGGAGTTCCACCCACCAGGAGTCAAGCCACGCGCAGAAGGATGTGGCCTGGAACCAGTCACTGATGCCGATGAATTTGATGCCGGCTCCGATGACCATCAATCCGGCCGAAAGTATTCCTGAGAAACGTACGCCGAGCTTGTCAAGTATGATTCCGGCGAGAATCAGGAAACCGCAGACGTTAAGTATGTATTCCGATGCGGCATATGTGCCGAACACTTCGCTGTTCCATCCTTTTGTGCTCTCTACGAGGGACTTGAGGGGGGACATCACGTCCACGAACATATATGCGAAGAACATCATCGATGCGACGAGGATGAGCACGCTCCACCTCGCCACAGCACTGTCATTCAACAGTTTTGCAGTTTTTTCACTCATATTGCGGTCAGTCTAGAATGGAAGGTCGTCGTCGCCTTCTCCGCCGAAATTCTCTGCGGGAGCGGCAGGTTGTGCAGGTGCTGCGGGTTGAGGCTGATAAGCTGCCTGGGCTGCGGGGGTCTGGGGCTGGTAAGGAGCCTGATAGCCTCCGGGGCCGGCGGGGGTGGAAGATGTGGCGCCCTGATTGTAGGGAGCCGCGTTGCCGGCAGGGGCGCCTTCGCGTTTGCCCAGCAGCTGGAGATTGTCGGCGCTCACCTCGGTGGAATACCTCTTCGCTCCCGTATTGTCTGTCCATTCACGGGTCTGCAGACGTCCTTCAACATAGACCTGAGAGCCTTTCTTGACATATTTCTCAACGAGGTCGGCGAGCTTCCTCCAGCAGGTGACGGTGTGCCATTCAGTGTTTTCGCGTGCCTCACCGTTGCGGTCAGTGTAACGCTCTGTAGTAGCCAGACGCAGTCTTGCGACCTTGGTCTGTGAATTGTCCAGGTAACGTACTTCGGGATCCATTCCAACGTTACCGATCAGCATAACTTTGTTCAGTGACATAATATTGTGGTTTTAGTTGTTTATAATGCTTGTTTCATAGCCTCCTCGTCGGGTTCTTCCGCGGTGAAGCCCTCGAATGCGACGGCGGCCTGGTTGTAGAGCCAGTTCAGCCCGGAAATGTAATTGAACTTGTCCTTCCATCGTTCCAACCAGGGAGTCTTGTAATTGGCCTCGAGGACTATTCTGTCTTTGTTTGCGGCAACCTCGTCCAGATTCTCGTCCAGCGCTGCCGGCAGGGTGTATATTACCAGGTCCGCCTTGGCGAAGAGGCTTTTGAATTCCGATAGGTCCGCAACCGTAATCTCCTCTTCGGAAAGGTCTTCGTAGAATTCTCCGAGGTGTTTCTTCACCTCTTCGGCTCTGGTCCTGGTCCTGTTCATAAGTATGGTCTTGCCATAGCCCAGGGTGACGGTGGCCGCAGCCGCTGCGCGTCCCGCTCCGCCGCATCCTACTATCAGGGCTGTTTTGTCAGCGAGAAGGTCCGCGAATTCATCTTCGTCATCAACGTCAACTCCCGCTACGGCATAGGCGCTCATAATGCTGAGGGTCACTCCTTCGAAATCGGAGTTGTCCGCCATAATCCTGCCGTCCTGCAGTTTGAACAGCATATTGGCCGCGCCGCACAGCAGGGCCGCCTCCTGGGCATCGTCTGCGGCGGAAAGAGCGGCTTTCTTGAAAGGGGATGTGACGTTGACTGCCGTGTATTCCTTCTTGAACTTTTGGAACAGCGGCTCGAAATCACCTCCGTCCAATATGTCGTATCGGTATTTTCCTCCGTAGGCGGCATTGAAAAGGGCGGGGGATTTCGAATCGGCGATGCCGCTGCCTATGAGACCGAATCTCATCATCAGATAATCTCCTCTCTTTCCCTTATGTCCTTTATCCTCAGCTGGACATTGGCTATGCCGCGGAAATAATTTTCCACTATGCTGTAGCATACGTCGATGGGGTTGCCGTCTGCGATGCTGTCGAAGAATTCCCCCTTGCCGAACGCAATGGCCCCGATGTGGTGATACGGCTGATTTTCCTGTATGAGTTCCAACTTGAGGTGTCCGCCTTCGGCGCCAACCTTTCTGCCGTTGCCGTTGTCATAAACGTTGTCCGTTTCGAAGACCGGGGCATTGTTTCCCGGGCCGAACGGCTGGAACTGTTTCAGAATCCTGAAGAATTTGGGCGTTATCTGGCCGAAATCCAGTTTGGCATCTATGTTCACGATGGGCGTCAGCATTTCCGGCAGAATCTTGCCTTCGACGGCTGCGTCCATTCTCGATACGAACTCCGTGAGGTTCTCTTCTTTCAGCGTAAGCCCCGCGGCATAGAGGTGTCCTCCGAAATTTTCCATCAGGTCTGCGCAGGTCTCCAGCGCCGAATACAGGTCGAAACCTCCGATACTGCGGGCTGAACCCGTTATGAGACCGTTGCTCTGCGTGAGCACGATGGCGGGCTTGAAGAACGCTTCCACCAGTCTCGATGCCACGATGCCGACGACGCCCTTGTGCCATTGCGGGTTATAGACTATGGTCACGTTGCCGTGGCACAGACAGGTCTGGTTCTGCACCATTTCCAAAGCCTCGCGCGTAATTTCGCGGTCTATGTTCTTGCGCTCGTTGTTGTGGCGGTTTATCTCTCCTGCGACACGGTCGGCAGTCTTCTGGTCGGGAGCCGTGAGCAGTTCCACTGAAATGCGTCCGCTCTCCATACGTCCTGCGGCGTTCAACCTGGGGCCAATCTTGAATACGATGTCGTCGAAAGTGATGTGCGACGGGTCCAGATTGGCTGACGTTATCATACTGAGAAGCCCTCTGTGAGGGTTGGTGTTCAGCTGTTTCAGTCCGTAGTATGCGAGTATCCTGTTTTCTCCCGTGACGCTGACCAGGTCCGCGGCGATCGACATCGCCAGCAGGTCCAGCAGCGGGACCAGTTCCTCGAAAGCTATTCCGTGCTGTTTGGCATAACCCTGTACGAGCTTGAAGCCCACGCCGCAACCGCTGAGGTCGTCGAACGGGTAATGGTCATCGTCACGTTTCGGGTCAAGGACGGCAACCGCACCGGGCAGACCGTCCTCCGGAAGGTGGTGGTCGCAGATGATCATATCGATGCCGAGCGTCTTGGCGAATTCCACCTTCTCGATAGCCTTGATGCCGCAGTCAAGCGTGATTATCAGCGAGAAACCGTTGTCCGAAGCCCACTGCAATCCCTTGAATGATACGCCATAACCTTCATCATAGCGGTCGGGGATGTAGTATGCCAGGTTTTTCGTGTATTTCAGCAGGAAGGAATAGACAAGCGCGACGGCCGTCGTCCCGTCAACGTCGTAGTCGCCGTAAACGAGTATCTTTTCCCCTTTGTCCACAGCCTCTGTCAGCCTCTGTACGGCCTTGTCCATATCCTTCATCAGGAAGGGGTCGTGGAGGTCCGCCAGATCGGGACGGAAAAACGCCCTTGCCTGTTCGAAGGTATTGATGCCTCTCTGCGCGAGCAATTCCGCAAGAACGCGGTCGATGCCCAGCTCAGAGGCCAGAGTGCTGACGGTTTCAGGATCTGCTGCCGGTTTCAATACCCATTTTTTGTCCATATCCATAGTTTACAAAGATAGTGATAAAGTTTAAACTTTGCGAATAAAATCGTACTTTTGGCGTATGAAAAAGTTTTTTATCGTTTTGGGCAAATGCCTGTCCGTTTTACTGCTGTTGCTGGTTGCGGTCCTGGCGCTGTTCAGCGTGAGTCCCGTTTATGATTTCAGCGCTCCGCGTCCTTTTTCGGGGCCGGACATCTTCAACCCCTATGCTGCGCTGGGGCAGGGAATGTGTGATGACGCGGCTCGGTGCGAGGGCTGTGGCAAAACGTGGAAGCGGGCAAATTTCCATACTCACACCCGTGTGCGGCCATTTTTGAGCGAATGTGATTTCTGGCCGGGGGAAGTGCTGGCATACTACGACAGCCTCGGTTACGACATCGTCACTTTTTCAAACCACAATGCCCTGACCGTGCACCCGAATGACACTGCGTTGCAGGTGAACGTCTATGAGCACGGATATAATCTTTTCAAATATCATCTGCTGGTGTTCGGCAGCGACAGGGTGAACCTTTTCGACCCTCTGCTGCCGGTGCTCGTTTCGCAGCGCCAGTGGAAACTGGATATGCTGGGCCGCGATTCGGACTTCATACAACTCAACCATCCGTTCCGGACTTGGATGACTCCGCGTGACGATATGGAGTGCCTTAGCGGATATGAGATAATGGAACTGGATTCAGGCGTTACTACAGAGCAGGAATATTGGGACTTGGCCTTGAGTGCGGGACATTATTCCTTCGCCCTGGCCAATGACGACCTGCATCATCCTGACCGCAGCTGGTGCATAGGAATGCGTTCCAATATGCTCTATTGCGGGGATGGGAGTTATGCGTCATTGAAGGAAACCTTGCTCGGCGGGGCATATTACTGTATGCGTATGCCGGATTACGGCGCAGAGGATGTGGCAGAGACTTCCGGCTTCGGGGCAGAGTATGTGGCAGGGGATACGGCAGAGGTTCCGGGGCGGGGAACGTTGAGCGGGGTCGGAGGCTGGGTGCAGCGCAAGAGAGCCGGAATTGCCGCCGCTCCCCGGCTGACAGGTATAGGCGCAGAAGGGGATTCCCTGTTCGTGGCATTCTCTGAAACGGCGTCGACTATTCCGGCCATAGGGCAGGGCGGCCGGGTGCTCGCTTCTGCGGAGAACTCGGGATCGCTTTCCTATGTGATGGACGATTCTGATACCTATGTGCGTTTCACCGCATATTTCGATGCCGGTACGGTAATCTATACCAATCCCTTTGCCCGTTATGACAGGTCGGCAGCCGAGGCATCCGGTGATGCCGGGATTTCTTCCCGACCGGCCCTGCCCGGTTCATATTTCCATACCCCTCACAGCGTGAATTGGCCTCTGACCATACTGTGGAACCTTCTG
>JAKSJV010000060.1 GCA_024402005.1 Bacteroidales bacterium | reverse complement strand
GCCGATAAATACGGAATGCAGTGCTGGACCAACGCGGAAAGTTTCGACCGCGATATGCCCATCAATTTCCTGCCAATCAAGTTCGACAAGCTGCGTATGAAGCTGGAGGCCGCGGCAAGGTGCGGGTACGACAAGGCCATTACCTTCGAATTCAGCCACTTTATGAGTCCACAGAGCGCCTACCTGCAGGCAGGACACCTGTATGACAGATACAAGGATTATTTCGACATCAAGTAAACTTATGGAATACAAATCTAACATCTCCTACGTCATATTCCTCTCCGTAGTGGCTGCATTGGGCGGAATACTTTTCGGCTATGACACCGCCGTGATTTCAGGAACGACAGCCGATGTAACCACGCAGTTCAGCCTGAGCGAAATGGCGAAAGGCTGGTACGTTGGCTGCGCCCTGGTAGGAACCATCTTCGGAGCGGCTATAGCGGGACTGCTGAGCGACTTCATCGGGAGAAAGAAATCGATGATCATCGCAGCCGTACTTTTCAGCGTTTCCGCCATAGGATGCTGCCTGTGCGCAGGGATGAATGACCTTGTGGCATACAGGATCATAGGCGGCGTGGGAATCGGAATCGTTTCGATAGTCTCCCCTATCTACATTTCGGAGATTTCGCCGGCGAAGATACGCGGCACGATGGTGGCCCTCTACCAGCTGGCCATAACCCTCGGAATAGTGCTGGCCTATCTGATAAACTTCCTGATACTGAAAAATGCCGACACCATACATTTTGAGAGCGATTTCTTCAAATGGGTACTGAACGACGAACTCTGGAGGGGTATGCTGGGCAGCGAATCCATCATCACGCTGCTGTTCATGTTCATACTTTTCTTCATCCCCGAAAGTCCCAAGTGGCTGATAGTCAAGGGACACAACGACAAGGCCCTGGGCATTTTCCGCCGTCTGAAAGCCACGGACGAGGGAACTGCCGAAGAATTACGCCTCACTATGGCATCCATCGCAGGAGAGGTGAAGTCCGAATGGAGCGCCTTGCGGGAAAAGGGCATAGTCAAGGCCATACTCATAGGCTCTGCCATTGCCATTCTCGGACAGTTTATGGGAGTCAACGCAGTGCTTTACTACGGTCCTGACATATTCGCCGACGCGGGTCTCGCTGCGAAAGATTCATCCTTCGCCACAGTGCTTGTAGGCCTTGTGAATATGCTTACCACTATCCTCGCCGTCTTCATCATAGACAGGGTGGGACGCAAGAGGCTCATCTATTTCGGCGTGTCCGGAATGATTATCTGCCTCGTTGCCATCGGCTGCATATTCGCCTGTGGGGCGGGAGGAGTGCTTTTGCTGACCTTCTTCCTGCTGTACATCTTCTGTCAGGCAATCAGCATCAGCGCCGTCGTATTCGTCCTGCTGAGCGAAATGTACCCGAACAGGGTGCGTGGCATAGCGATGAGCATCGCCGGATTGGTGCTCTGGGTGGGCACTTACCTTATCGGCCAGTTCACGCCTTGGTGTATGAGCACCATCACCCCGGCGGGAACCTTCTTCCTGTTCGCGTTTATGTGCCTGCCGTATATGTACATTATGTGGAAGAAAGTGCCTGAGACCACAGGAAAGACACTCGAGGAGATAGAAGAATACTGGAAAAAGCAATAGCATTATGGGAAATACCGGGAACGGCACAGGGAAAAGGGTAACGGCCATCGACTGCCTGCGCGGACTATCGATGTTCTTTATGATATTCGGAGCTGCAATATGGTGGTACAGCGGCCTGCCGGGCTGGATGTTCCATTGCCAGGTGCCGCCGCCGGATTATGCTTTCCACCCCGAAGTCCGCGGAATAACGTATATGGACCTGGTATTCCCGTTCTTCCTGTTTTCGATGGGAGCAGCCATTCCCTTCGCCCTCCGCAAAAGGCTGGAACGTGGCGGAAGCCACCGCAGCATAATAGGCGGGCTTCTGCGCAGATGGGTAACCCTTGTGATGTTCTCCCTGCTGCTGGGCAATACCGGTCTGATGCAAAGCTGGGACGGTCCCGACGTTGTCAAGGGGATATTTGCAGTCGTTGTATGGGGAGGATTTTTCCTGAGCCTGTGGAGGACTGACAGACGGTGGGCGTCCAGGGTGGGCTACCTGCTGCTTTTGGGTGCCCTCTGTTTCGAGAAATTCTACTGCCGCTTGCCGCTGAACGTGCACAACACCGATGTGATAATAATGATACTGGCCTGGGTGGCCCTGGGCGGGGGGCTTGTCTGGCTTGTCACAAAGGACAATTTGCGGATTCGCGGGCTGATTCTCCTTGTCATAGTCGCCGTCAGGGCCGTATGCGCATACACCACGGCTTTGGACTTTCTGACCGTGCCGGACTGCATAGGATGGCTGTTCAGCTGGGGATTCCTGCAATACCTTATAATAGCCATACCTGCATCAATCATAGGGGACCTTATTGCCAGGAGCGGAGACTCCGTATGCAATGCCGGGACGAAAAACCGGCAGAAAGCAGTTCTGGCCATCGCCGCCTTTGCCGCCGTTGCAATCCAGCCCTGGCTGCTGTACACGAGAAACGTAGTCAGCGACATCTGCCTTACGGTGGCCTTTCTGATACTTTACGGGGCTGTCGTCGTAAATTCTTTTCTTGACAGAAGGAAAAACGGGTCTGCGCCTGCGGTATGCACGGCGGACATAATAGCGGCCGGAGGGTTCATACTGACCCTTGCCGGACTGGGCTTCGATTTCATCGACGGAGGCATAGCCAAGGATTTCTGCAACCTGTCCTACCTGTTCACCACCTGCGGGATGGCGGCCCTTGTGACGGTATTCTTCCTGTATCTGGAGAGTCTGGGATGGAAGAGCCTGTTTCTTGCCGATTGCGGGCAGAACCCTATGATAGCCTACACGATATGCTGGTATGTCATCTCTCCCCTGCTCTACGGCGTGGGACTGCTGGGGCTGCTGGATTCATTATGCCCTGATTCTCCCTTCTGGGCCATAGTCCGCGGGCTCGTGGTGACCGGTGCGATGTGCGCCGCCACTGCCTTCTTCACCCGCAAGAAGCTCTTCTGGCGCAGCTAAGCCCGGCATCTCTCCCGAGGAATTTCTCTCCAGACTGGGCTGTCAACGTGAACGATGATATCGAAAAAGGCCGGTCGGAAAATCCGGCCGGCCTTTGCTTATGGGAAGAATAAACTTACAGTTTAGGGTATTTTACCTTCGCCATGCAGGATATACCTGAATCAAGTACATAAACGACAAGGTCGTTGCCCTCGATTACAAGATTTACATCAGTAGTCGATCCATATACGAAGTTATCCTCAGTCATATAGCACGCCTGCTTGCTCAATACAACAGGAGCAGCCGGATTGTCGATATTGAGGAGGTACAGATATGAAGGACAATATGACCAATTGCCGTCACCGGCCCAGTCAACCTTACCGAAGTAAGTCATCATAACAGTAGAGGCATATTTATGGCCGTTCCACTCGATATAATCAATGGAGTTGAAGCCCTCATTACCCTGACCACCAGTCTCAAGCACTTTCTGCCAATTGGTCATTGTAACGCCGGCATTATAGAAAAGGTTGTAGTTGCCATCATAGCCGATAGCGAGCACTCCGGTAGCTGTAGCATTGCCGAGGCTCTTGCCGACACAATGTCTTGAAGTCCAGATTCCGGCAGGAAGTCCTTCGCCCCAGGCATCGCCGCCATAAGTGACATAATCGGTGGGTGCATCTTTAGCACACTTGCCTCCATTGACATCCCAGAATACAAGATGGCCTCCGGCACCGGCACCAGAGAACATTGTAATGCAGGCATCTTTTGTAACGTCACCGGTTACGCGGATATTGTCAAGTCCATAACCATAGAACTCATCGTAGTATTCTGCAATCAAAATCTGCATCCTGTCAATATCCATACTTCCGGCAGGAAGATATGCAACTGTAAGGGGAACCTGCTTGTCCTCATCAAGAGACCAGTCTTCCTTAAGAGGATAATCACCACCCATTGAAGCCACGACATTACCTGCATCATCGTTGGTAATTCCGGTCAGAGTATAAGGAGCTGTTGAAATAGTCTGAACGAACGATCCGTCAGACTGCTTGAATACCTGGATACCTTCGCTGGTATTAACGAGGATATAGTCTCCGGACAAAGCCGTTGAGTAAGGAGTGGAGGAATAGTAAGGTGTCCAGGTGAAATCCTGACGCCATACAAGGGCAAGACTGCCTGCCTGGTTGAAATAAACCCTTACCGGTTCCTCGAATGAGTTAACAGTGAACTTGACATAAGACTGACGGGGGTCATAACCATCATTCTTGGCGATGGTGACAGTGACTGTCTTCTTATCCTCTGACACAACAGCGGTCTGCCAAGGGAAAGAACCGTCGTGATAATCCGTAACGGTGTACTCGCAGTTGGTGTTGATTGAAAGAGTAACCTGAGCGCCGTCCTTGGTCACCTCAACGGTACCTTCGGGATTGACGATGAAGTGCGCGGGAGAAGCCTGGGTCAAAGTGACCTTGAGAGGCTCTACACCTTCTGATTTGATAGTGATAATGATTGTACGGTCCTCATTGACTTCATTTGCGGCAACGGTGAACTTAACCTTTACATTGTCACCGGCCTCACCTGAAGTGGGTGTGAGGGTAACAAAGTCCTTGACCTCCGCATTGACGGAAGCCGTCCAGGCCTTTGTCGCATTGAAGGCGATGGTAAGAGGCATTTCTGTACCGCTTACAGGGATAACCTCTGTAGGAGCAGATACGAGGGTCAGGGAATCCTGAGGAACCTCTTTCTTGCAGGAAGCGAAAACTGCGAGAGCAGCCACGCCGAGAAGAATAAGTGTTTTTTTCATAAAAACGGATTTTGGTTAATAAAATGGTTTGTAATGATTGTTTATATTGTTTATAATGTTTTCAGATAATCGTCAAAACCCTGTTTGAAGTTTGACCAGTAGTCGTACATACGGATATGGCAGAGATCGAAGACGAAATAGCCGTCCGCGGCATTGATGCAGGCATCGATGGTCTTGGGGATCAACGCCCCCTGACCTCCTTTCTCCCATCCTTCGGGATTGCCCACATCAGGACCTCCGGCGAATTCGGTATCACCGCAGAGAAGTGTACGGGCCTTGGTGCAGAATCCCTGCATAGTCCACTCCGTCTTGCCGTAAATGCCCTTTATGGATGCATAGCAGCCAAGCATCATAAAGTCGCAATGGTCAGCATAGCCGTAATTGTGGTAATCGCTGTCCGCCCAGTTGTAGCAGGGAGAATGTTTGGGGCTCGCCCAGTTCACTCCTGTAGGGTAATAGCTTTCATACCACGCGCCCACATAACACCCGAAACGGATCTTCCCGTTTGTGTTGTGCACTGTCTTTGCGGCCTTTTCAACGAAATCGTGGATAACCTTTACGCGGAAACTCATCCAGGCCTTCTGCTCCGCTGTCATACCACCGGGAATGTCAGATGTACCTGCATTGAACACCGGCCACTTCGAAGGAGCCTGACCGAGATATTCAGTGAACGCGGCCTTCGATTCCTCGGAGAAATCGCTCATCATTCCTTCATCGTCATAGCGGCAGCGGTCCAGAAGTATTCCATCAAGGTCGTATTTCGCCAGTTCGGCAATGATTTTCAGCATATAGGTCTGGACATCGGGATTGGCCGGATTCATAAACACAGTACCCTGCACCCCGTCATAGAAGCTGCTGGCCACACCTGAGGAATAATTGTCCACGGTAGCCCAGGAAGCGGGAACATTGTACTGCGAAGTCTTGGGCAGGAATATCGGTCCCTCGTTCTCCAGTCCGTAGTATCCGCCGTAACCGCACACAAAGGTGTTTATGGCCGCATTCACACGCAGGCCTTCCTTGCGGGCCGCGTCAATGAAAGCCTGGAGATAATCGAAAGTCGCCGTCCTATCGACGAATTTGTATGAAGACCCGCCGGAAGGATCTTTCACCCAGGCAGCAAGCCTTCTGGCCTCGGGGGCTGTCGATGACTTGAACAGCACGGTGCCTTCCGTGGGACGCACATCGACTATGATGTCGGTGAAGCCCATTTCTTTGATTCTGGCAACGTCGGATGCAATGTATGCGGCATCATTGGCAAAATACTGGAAATTCGCGGAAGCGTCTATCCACACATAGCGCGGCTTACCCTTGAACAGAGGTTCAGGCCCAGGCTGAGGCTGGGGATCCGGGTCCACAGGTGTCACGGGATCCCAGGGAAGCACGAAAGGCTTCTCTATGCAGGAAACGGTGCAGAGCAGCGCCGCAAATATTATAAGAACGTATCTTTTCATTATCTGGAAATGTAAATGCAACTACCTACAGGCCTTTCCTCATCGTCCGAAGGCTTGACCGTCTCCACACCGTTTATCAGCATACAGGTGGATCCTCCGCCGTCAAGGTTCAGGGCCTCGACACAGCCCAGATTCTTCATTATTTTCGCCACTTCGTCAAGAGTATAGCCCTCGACTCCCGGAGTCTTCTGACGACCTTCACAAACGAACATTATCAGATGCTTGTCCGCAGTGATGCCTATTGCAGTGCGGGGATGACGGGTGTCGCAGAGTATGCCTGATTCCGCTCCGTTGAAGAGTTCCTCGCGATAGGTGCATACAACCTTGCCGCCCTTTATCAGAACGGGGCCTGCACCTATGCCGTTCTTCGCTACGACGGAAGTGGCTGTTGTCGGGAATGTCGAGTCAGGAACCTGAAGAGGATCCGCGCCCCACGAATTGGCCGCCGGAGAAGAGTAGAGATAATGGTTGTCAGCACTCTGCCAATATGTCCATCCCGTAACGAAACCTGTCTCGGTCTGGAGGAACACGCCCCTTGTCGGATAATACATCGTCACCCAATCCTCAGAGGCATAATTGATATTGGGAGAAAGCAGCTGGCCGTTACTGATGGCCAGGGATGCCGTATAATTCTTCCCGTTCTCGCTGTAGAAGAATCCGCCGTTGATGATGACGCAGGGATTGCCCACCTTTTCATAACAGGTCCTGGGAGTTCTAAGGGGCTGTTCGACGGCATCCACACCGCTGAGGGTGGGGTCGTTCAGACCCCAGACCTTCATATCGGTCCTGTTCATATCCACACTGGCATAATATGCAACGGCACTCCTGTGCAGAAGCATAGCCGGGGATTTGTAAAGCTTTACATAATCCGGGATGTTCGTATATTCATCGGTAATCTCAGTCCAGGGATCGTCCGGATCATCCGGATCGTGCCAGGGCCAGCCGGGAATGGTATTGTCCCTTACCGTGCAGCAGGAACATCCCAAGAGTACGGCCAGGGCGGCCGCGGCATAAAATATCTTTTTCATAATCATATCTTTATACAATCTGCAACATAGGCACCTATCGTCTGGTTACCGTGATCGTAATAATACATATATATCCTGTAGCCATCAGCGCTTGGAGCCAGACACACGTCACCGGCAGCACTTACGTCTGAAACCGGTTCAGACTGTTTGAAACTTGTAATTTCAGTGTCTGAGAACAGGAGCGAAGCATATTCCGGGTCGGTGACATCAAACATATACACCATAGGAGTCGTTGACCATTGAGGGAAATGTCCGACAATCAGCAGACACATATACCTCGCCTCATTGAAAGTCTTGACATCCAGACAGTTGGGATTCCAGTTGGTATTGACCAGACTTGCCACCGCCTTATCATTGCCCTTGTTGAGATAATGCAGCAGCATCTTGCCGCTTGCATCCGTATTTACCTTCGAGCCCTGATAATATGCCAGGAAGACTCCGTCTTTCACGGGATCCACCGATGCCGGAGCGACCGTAGCCAGGCTTACAGGAGCGGAACCCCAGTCGTGCCCGTATGAGGAGAGATCCATAACCACGGGGTCTCCGGATATCTGTCCCTGATGCACTTTTATACAAATTACCTCACTGGCATAAGTCAGGCCGCTGACTCCCTCTGCCGTGAACAATATCACGGCATCCGCCTCTATGTTGCCTATAACCTTCATCCTATGGCCTACAGGTACGCTCAAAGGATTGGTAAAGGAGCCGAGCAGAGTGGGAGCCGTCTGTACGGAAGATGTTACATAAATCTTCACATCCTCCCTGTTGTCACCTCCCTGTGCGCAGTTGGCGATGAGCAGATGCTCTGCATCGTCATTGGCAATAACGTCCGCGACAGCCTCTCCGAGAACTATTTCTCCGATGCGGGTGCCGTTGAATCCGTTGAAATAAACAGGCTTCTGACCTTCTCCGACACTCACCACCATATAGTTGCTGAGAGCCGCAAGAGAGACATAGGCAAGCTGATTGTAGCCAGGAAGCCCTGCCATAGTCACGGCATCTATGCAGAACAGCGGAGCCACGGATGCAGGGTTCAGACCCATATCAATCTTTTCAGGCATACCCTGCTTGACAGAATAGACTTTTTCTGTCTTTCCGTCGTCAGCGAGCACACTGACCGTTGAGCCCGTATTCATATTGTATTTTCCCGTCTCGACATAGCTCTTGCCACCCACCTTGTAAAGTTTTGCGTGGGGCGAAACCTGTCCGCTGACAGATACAGAAGAAAGATCACCGAGATAGGGCACCAGGATTTCATTCCTGTCCTTGTAGATAATGCAGCTCGCCATCATATCCTTGATCAGGAACGATACGAGTTCGGCTTTTGACGAATGTGCGCGATGGGCCTTTACGATGATGGGGCGCGTATTGCCCTTGGGGTCCGTGAGGGTGTATCTGTGCTCCTCCGTAAGGTCAAGCACTCCGAGTCCCGGAGAAATCTTGAAGTTGGGCTGGAGTTCAGCCTGGACCTTGAGGCTCAGCATATACTGCGCAGTAGTCTCATCGGAGGTCTCGGGATAGTACCACGGAATGGGAATATCGAAAATTCCTGACTCATACACATCCTCGGGAATGACATACCTGGTCATTTCCATATCCGCATACTTGCCGGAAGTGAAGATGACGCTCAGGCTGGTAATGCCCTGACGGTCAGCGTTGGATTCTATGAACTGCGGCTGGTGGCAGGCCGTGAACAGCACGGCGGCCACAACTGTAAATGCAATGAATATCTTTCTCATAATTACTTCCATTCAGGGTATTGGTCAACAAGTTTATTTGAATTGAGCTCGCTCTCCGGCATAGGGAAACGATAGAGTCTCTCCGCGAAGGTACGGTCCTTTTCATCAACGGTCACATACTGGTACAGGTAGGTGTCATCTCCCGTCTTGGTTATCTTCAGACCGTGCTGCTGATAGTTTGCAAGACCGCCTTCGGAGTAATCCTTGGAAGAATCGCCCCAGCGGCGCAGATCCCAGTAGCGCAGACCTTCGAATGCAAGTTCCACCTTGCGTTCCTGCTTGATGGCATCCAAAAGGGCCGTGCCGGATTTGACGGTATATGGCAGGCCGGCGCGTGCGCGTATCGCACCGATGACCCGAACCCCGAAAGTTAGACAAAAAACTTTCGGGGTTTTGTTATGTCAAA
>JAKSJV010000006.1 GCA_024402005.1 Bacteroidales bacterium | reverse complement strand
CTTTACCAATAGACTTTTTAATGTTAAACCGTCCAACTTTTGGGGTTCACATCACTAGCGGCGTCCTTTTTGTTTCTGCTGTTGTTCGGCCATCTTCTGCGCGGCCTCGAGTCTCTGCTGCCATTTGCTCTTGGGCAGCGGTTTGCCTTTTGACGCCTCTATCTGAGCAAGTATCTTCTCGGGCTTTACAACCCACTTCTTGATTATGAATGTCTGAAGCATCATAAAGAGGTTGCTCAACAGATAATAATAACTCAAACCGGCTGACAGGCTGTTACAGATGAAGAACATCATTATAGGCATAAGCCAGACGCTCATAAAGCGCATAGGCGCCATCTGGGGATCCGTGCTCTTGGGCATAGTCGTCTTGGAGTAGAACCACATCGTGACGGCCATCAGCAAGGCGAAGAGGCTGAGGTGGTCCATTCCGAGGATGCGGAAACCGAAATCATATATGGAATCGTATGTACTCAAGTCCTCCGCCCACAGGAACGGCTGCTGACGCAGTTCGATTGAAACGGGGAAGAAGCGGAACATCGCCCACAGCAACGGGAAAGTGAGCAACATCGGAAGGCAGCCTCCCGCAGGGTTGATACCGGCACGACGGTACAGTTCCATCGTCGCCTGCTGCTTCTTCATAGCCTCCTTCTGGTCGCTGGCGGCCTTGGGGAACTTCTCGTTCAGCTTGTCGATCTCCGGCTTGATTGCATTCATCTTCGCTGAAGAAAGGTATGACTTGGTCGTCAAAGGCGAAATGATCAGCTTCAGCAGGAAAGTCATAACCAGGATGATGATTCCGTAGTTGGGAATCCAGGAACTCAGCCATCTGAAGCTGGGCATTATTATGAAACGGGTGATAAGACCTATGATGCTGCCGCCGATGGTGATCGTTTTCTCATATTTGCGGTCATAGCCCTTCAGAAGATGATAATCGTTGGGACCGAAATAGAATTCGTAATTGTATGCGGCCGCGCCTGAAGTCAAAGCGAAGTTATTCCTGAGCTTCGCATTGCAGGTCATCAGGTTGTGGGAAGGATCGTTCTCCGGAACAAAGGCAAGAGAGAATTCTCCGCTGGCGAAACTTGCCGGCGCAGTCATTATCGCGCTGAAGAACTGCTGACTGAAATCAAACCACTCCACACTGTGCTCATACCTCTTGCTGCCGTCACGGCCTCCCTTACCCACCGTCTCCGGCTTGTCCTCGTCAGGGCAGTAAACGTTCAGTTTGGAATACTGCTTCTCGTTCTTGTATCCCTTTTCGAAACGGGGAACGGTCAGGGTCCAGTCTATGTCGAACAGAGAGCCGTTTCTCGGAATAACCGTATCCATCCCGCTGAATGACAATTCATTGTACAGCATATACGAATCGTGCGGCAAGGTATATTTCTGCTGTATATATCCCCCATTGGCAAAGTACAGACGCATTACTGCGCTGCTGTCTGTCCGGCTGACGAGGGTGAAGTTGAAATCACGCGTATTGATATACTCACCTGTATAGATGCTTATGCCATAGTCACTCTGACCCGGCTTGACAAGCATCAGGGAATCACCGCCATATATCCTGTAATCCAGAACGTTGACGCTGTACGGCTGCGCACCCTTCGTAGTGAGGGCAAGCTCCAGTTTATCGTTGCGGAGCTTTACGATGCTTCCCCCGGCGGCAGATGCCTGTCCCAGAAGTTCATCCTTATAGACGGATGAAGGAGCAACCGCTTTTTCAGTCTCTACGGTATCCTGATTCATCGCGGCGAGTGAATCAAGAGCCATCTGCTCCATCATCTGAATCCGCGCGAGCGAATCGGTCTGCGCCTGTTGTGCAACCTGTTTCTCGAATTGTTTGGACTGATACCACGAAAAGCCGAAAAGAATACACCCGATCAATATCAGGCCAATAATGGAATTTTTGTTCATATCACTAATCCTCTATGCTGCGAATCTTATCCTCAAGTGTTTTAAGTTCCTGTTTTGCGTCTTCGATTTTCTGACGCATCTGGTCCAGAAGAGCATTACCCGAGCCCTTGGCGAAGAACAAAATGTTATTTTCCTGTGTAGCGATTTCCTGCTCCAGAGTCTTGTAACGGGCCACAAGTTTGTCTTTTTCAGACAGAACGCGCCCGGCTGCGTTTTTAGCCTGACGCACGGGCCTGGACGCCTTGAAACTCTTTTCCTTGGCATCGAAGAACTCATCGCAAGCCGCACGGAAACGCTTCCAGATGGCATCCGACTGTTTGCGGGGCACGGCGCCTATCTCCTTCCATTTCTTCTGAAGGGCGATGAACTGGTCCGTGGCCTTCTTCCACTCGGTGGAAAGTTTCAACTGCTCCGCCTCTTCGCAAAGAGCCGCTTTCTTCTGGTAGTTGGCCTCAAGATCCTCCTTGAAAGAAGCATAGAATTCACGTTTGCGTTCATAGAACTTGTCGCAGGATGCACGGAAACGGTCATAAACTTTCTGATTCTCCTTCTTCGTTGCATATCCTATCTTTTTCCACTCCGCCTGAATCCCCTCGATCTCCTTGCTCACGCTGTTCCAGAGCTTCGAATCGGCGATTTCCTGCGAAACGATGGCCTCGAGCTTCTCGCACAGGGCGACTTTGGCCGCCAGGTTGGCCTCCTGCTCGCCTTTACGCTCTTCGAAGTATGACTGATATTTCTTGTTGACCAGAGCCGTCGCGGCCTTGAATCTTTCCCATATTTCCTCACGGTACTGCTTGGCCACCGGTCCGAGGTCCTTCCAGGAATCGTGCAGCTTCTGAAGTTCCTTGAACGCCTCGACGACGTTTTCATTTTCAGCAAGCTGTTCCGCCTTCTGACACAGTCCGGTCTTGATTTCGAGGTTCTTCTTGAAGTCCAGGTCCCTGAGTTCCCTGTTTATCTGCAACTTGTCATAAAACTGCTCCACATACAACTGATAGGTGTTGTTCAGATCCCTGAAATTCTGGATGGGCACTATACCTATTCCTCTCCATCTGTCCTGGATTTCGCGGAACGCAGGCAAGGTCGTACTGACATCCTCATCCTTCTCCAGCAACGCCTTGAGATCCTTTATCACAAGCTGTTTGGCCTTCAGATTATCCTCTTTCTGCTCATCCTGCCGCTTGTTGAATTCGGCTTTCTCTTTTTTGTATGAAGCATAAAGAGCCTTGAAATTCTCCTCGACCGTGTCCATCATCTCCAACGCGGCGTCCTCAAGTTTTTCCCTCTCCTTCAACAGAGTTTTGTAAAAGGCTGATTTTATTGCCTCGGCATCTTTTGCCCGCTGAAGACGGTCCTCGCTCGTTGCAAACTGATGGAACAATTCTGAAAGTTCAGCAAGAGACTTTCCGGAATAATCTACTGTTTCTGACATTTTTTACTGTTTTTAACTTACAAATATACAAATCTTTTGCAAAAAGATTGCTAATTTTGCCGTCGCAAACCAGAAAAGGATGAGAATAGATATACTGACAGTCGTTCCTGAGCTTCTCGACAGCCCCCTCGGGCATTCCATTGTCGGAAGAGCCATAAAGAAAGGACTCGTCGAAATTCACGTTCACAACCTCAGAAAATACGGCATCGGCCCCAGAAAGAACGTAGATGACTACAGCTACGGCGGGGATGCGGGTATGGTTATGATGATCGAACCAGTGTACCGTATGATAAACGAGCTCAAGGCCGAACGTGACTACGACGAGGTTATTTTTATGACTCCGGACGGAGAGCAGTTCAGCCAGGCCGTTGCCAACGAATTGTCTCTCAAAGGCAACATAATCATTCTCTGCGGACATTACAAAGGCATCGACCACAGGATACGCGAGCATCTGGTGACACGCGAAATCACCATAGGAGATTATGTGCTCAGCGGCGGTGAAATACCTGCCGCCGTAGTCACGGATGCCATCGTGCGTCTGATTCCCGGAGCATTGACAGATGAGACCTCCGCACTGTCTGATTCATTCCAGGACGATATGCTGTCCGCCCCCGTATATACCCGTCCCGCATCTTTCAACGGATGGGACGTCCCGGAAGTCCTGCTATCAGGAGACCCTAAGAAAATCCAGGCCTGGCAGGACGAACAGGCATTGGAACGAACCGCGCGCCTGCGCCCCGAATTATTGAAAAAGTAGTCTTATGAAGAAGATAGGTTTTGACAACGAGAAATACCTGAAAATCCAATCAGAGCACATTAAAGCCAGGATCGAACAGTTCCACGGAAAGCTTTATATGGAATTCGGCGGCAAGTTGGCGGATGATTATCACGCCGCACGGGTTCTGCCCGGATTCGAGCCTGACAGTAAACTGAAGATGCTGATGCAGCTGAAGGATTGTGCGGAAGTTGTCATCGTAATCAGCGCCAAAGACATAGAAAAGAACAAGATACGCAGCGACTACGGCATAACCTATGATGAAGACGTCCTCCGCCTGAGGGATGAGTTCATAGACCACGGATTGAAGGCGGACAGCGTTGTAATCACCCATTTCACCGGTCAGGAGAGTGCGGCGTTGTACAGGCAGCGTCTCGAAAGAAACGGAATCAAGGTTTACTACCATCATACTATAGAGGACTATCCCAACAATGTCCCCCTGATCGACTCCGAAGAGGGTTTCGGCAAAAACGACTACATCGAGACCGAACGTCCCCTGGTGGTGGTGACGGCCCCGGGTCCGGGCAGCGGCAAGATGGCCACCTGCCTCAGCCAGCTGTACCACGACCACAAACGGGGAGTAAAGGCGGGCTACGCGAAATTCGAGACTTTCCCTGTATGGAATCTTCCCTTGCAGCACCCCATCAATATCGCCTACGAGGCAGCCACGGCCGATTTGAACGATGTCAATATGATTGACCATTTTCATCTGGAGGCATACGGCAAGATGGCCGTGAACTATAACAGGGACGTAGAAATATTTCCCGTGCTCAATGCCATTTTCGAAGGGATTTTCGGAGAGAACCCGTACAAGTCCCCGACGGATATGGGCGTCAATATGATCGCGAATTGCATCTGCGATGACGAGGTGTGCCAGCAGGCCGCAAAACAGGAAATCATACGCCGCTACTACAAGGCCCTTGATGCATTCGCCGAGGGCAAATGCAATGATGCGGAAGTCAACAAGATAGGTCTGCTGATGAGAAGGGCGGGCATCTCCACGGATGACAGGGCCGTCACCGTAGCCGCCAAACAGAAGAAGGAAGAGAGCGGAATATCAGCAGCCGCAATTGAATTGAACGACGGAACGATAATCACCGCCAAGTCCATTCCCCTTCTGGGCGCCAGCGCTTCCCTGCTGCTGAATGCAACCAAATACCTTGCAGGCATAGACCATCACGTAAATCTGATTCCGGCCAAAATGATAGCGCCCATCCAGAACACCAAGGTGAATCATCTCGGCGGCCACAATCCCCGCCTGCACACGGATGAGGTTCTGATTGCACTTTCAATGCTGAGCGTTCAGGATGACAACTGCAGCAAGGCCCTTGAACAGTTGCCCAAACTGCGCGGATGCCAGGTTCACACGACGGAAATACTCAGCGAGGTGGATTGCAACGTGTTCCGCAAACTCGGGATAGACCTGACCAGCGAGCCACTGAAAAAGTGCAAGAAACGCTACAATTAACGCTTTACAAGTTCAACCCTGAACAGCCAGGGCCATTTCTTTCCCGTAAGGAAGATGCCGCCCCGTCCGCCTTGTGACGACGAAGGCAGAAAAGCTATCCCGTTCAGCACGTCCATAGACGCCGTCCTGTTCTTGGCCGGTATCAGGCCGGAACAGTCTATCTTGCCTTCCACGACTCCTGTGGAAGGATTTATTATGACAATGATGTCGCTGGTATATACATTCGCCCAGATTTTACCGTCAATCCATTCCAGTTCATTCAGAAGAGCAAGGTTTCTCCCGTTGAAAGTGACGTTCACGGTCTTCAAAGTCTTGAGATTGCCGTTGAGGAAATATAAACGGGATGACCCGTCGGAAGCCACCATAACGGCTCCTGAATACTTCGGACGCTGACTTTCGGGGATTGCGGTCAATCCCCATCCCTCGCGCGGGTATGCCATTTTCTTTTTACAGTCCAACGATACGGGGTCATACTCGAAAGCAATGGAATTCTGCCAGGTCAGCACCGTCATCGTGCCATCCACGATACAGGATCCCTCACCGAAACAGTATGATGGCATCGCCACCTTCTTCGTCACTTTTCCTGTCTTGTAATCGACGATTCGAACTGAACTCTGGCCCTTGAGTCCCGTAGTCTCATACATTGTCCCGTTATGGAAAAAGAGCCCCTGGGTATATGCCTTGCTGTCGTGGGGATACTTCTGAAGCACTCTCACAGTATAATCGGTCACCTTCGCCTGCGCCCAAACAGTCATCAGGCATAGCGCGATAATATGGAAAAGCCTTTTCATAATTCAATCAATCAAAAATGTCATATCAACAGGCCAGGGGCCATTCCGTTTTATTGAAATTCACAAGGTAAACACGCCGGGTGGCACGCGTCAAGGCAGTATAGAACCATTTCAGGTCATCTATGGTGAGATCGTCCTGCCAGAAAGCATTGTCGATGAAAACGCACTCCCACTGCCCTCCCTGACTCTTGTGGCAGGTAATGGCATTGGAATATTTGAGCTGCAGGGCATTGAAATACGGATCTTCACGTACAGCCTCATAGCGTTTCTTCTTGGACGTCTCCCACGAATAGTCCTCATTGACGCCCTGATACAGCTGATTGCTCTGCTCATAAGTCAACGAAGGGCTTTCCGAGTCGAGAGTATCCAGAATGACCTTGGCCCGGACTTCAACATCATCGTAATCGGGGAATGAAAGTTTTGCAGTGGCGAAATTCAGCCCGTATCGTTCCTCGAAGTCGCTGATACGCAACAACTTGGCCACATCGCCATTGGCAATGTAGCTCATCTGTTCCACGTTATCGAGAAACTGGTAACAGTTCTTCACCACCATCAGTCTGTCCCCGCGCACCAGCCTGTCCTCCTTGAACTGAACCTGTGACCGCACACCGGCATTGTACCGTATCGCCCTCTTGTTGCTGCGGGTCAGGATAATGGTCTGGTCATCACCATATTTCGAATATGCATCCGTTATGGCATCTATCAGTTCCCCGCCCATAACAATCGAAATGTCGTCAAAACCTTCCAGATCCAGTGCAAGTCTGGCGCCGGAGGATGCCACGCCGTCGGAAAGTTCCGCAATCAGCTGCCGTATCAGCGTAGCATTGTGCAGGATTCCGGATTCCTTGGCCTGACGCACTACCGTAGTCATCGATGAGAACATCACCCCTCCGAAGGTGGAAGTCATATAATCCTTGCAAAGTGCAGGGCTTTCATCCATTCCTATAGGCGGCAGCTGGGCGCTGTCCCCGACAAGAAGAAGCCTGCAATCCGCCCCTGAACGTACGAATTCTATCAAATCCCCCAGCAGGTCCCCGCTTCCGAAAGATGCGGAGGAAGGCCCCTGATTTCCATCGTTCGAAATGCTGAGTAGCGAAACCTCATCGACGACGAACAGGGTGTTCTTCGCCTTGTTCGGGGCAAGGGAGAACTGGCCGAAACCGTCTCCGCCGACACTTTTCTGCCTGTAGATGTGCTTGTGCACCGTAAAGGCCTCCCCTCCGGCATAGGAACTCAGAACCTTGGCGCTGCGGCCGGTGGGAGCGAGCAATATGCACTTGGTACCCAATGACTTGAGCGCATTGACAACCGCAGCCACGGCAGTCGTCTTTCCTGTGCCTGCATAGCCTGATGCGACAAGTATGTCGTGGTCCGGGGATGTGACGAATCTCGCCACGTCGGAAAGGAAATTCCGCTGGCACACGGTGGGCTCATACGACAGAGCGTCCAGAAAACATTTCTCCAGAAAAGACGCCCTGTCCATTATTTCTCCTTTTTGAAAATCAATGAAACGACAATCAGCAGCGGATAGATATCGATACGGCCCAGGAACATATCCAGGGAGAATATCAACTTCGCCATAACGGGCATCGCATCATAATTGCCCATCGCCGATATCTCGCCGAGACCGGGACCCACGTTACCAAGACAGGCAACCGAACCGGAGACAGCCTCCGTACCGCCTACGCCGCACATCAGCAGCAGTCCCATAGATATTCCTATTATAAAGAAATAAAGCACGATATAAAGCACGATCGGCAGAACGTGGTCGTCGGGCATAAACGTATTTCCCATACGTATGCGCATCGTCCCTGTCGGATGCAGATTGCTCATTATCTGACGGCGTATACTCTTGAATACCACCATCATACGGTCAACCTTGATACCTGATGAGGTGGAGCCGGCCATAGCGCATTGTACGGATACGTACATCAGTACCATACAGGCCAGGAATGGCCAGGAAGCATTGTCTGTAAAGGCAAACCCCGTCGTCGTGATATAGCTTATGGTAGTGAAAAGTCCGTTTTCGACAGCATCGCCCCATGAATCGTATGTCCCCTGCAATTTCAATGAAATTATGATTATCGCCGCGGTTATCAGGATTGAATTCAGATAGAAGCGTGCAATGTGGTTAGTCAGAACAGGTTTGAGCGAACGCCTTATGAAACAGGTGTAAATCAATGCGAAATTCGTGGTCGCAACAATCATGAACACCACTGATACGATATTGATCGCCAATGAATCATAAGCGGCAATGGAGGCGTTTCTGACACTGAATCCACCGGTTGCACAAAGGCTGAATCCGTGCGTTACCGCATCGAAAAGCGGCATACCGGCCAGGAACAGCGAAACCGTTGCAAGAGCGAAAATGCCGACATAGACCGAGGCTATCACGGAAACCAGTTTGTTGGTCTGCATCTGCACCCCTTCACGGAAAAGCGATGAAACCTCGAGTTTGGTCAACCTCTGGCGGAAAGGGCTCGCGGAAGGGATGATAAGCAGCAAAAATACGACGACTCCCAAACCGCCGATAAAATGCGTGCTGCTGCGCCAGAACAACAGACTCCTCGGCAGGGCCTCCACATCCTTCAAAACCGTGGCACCCGTAGTTGTAAAGCCTGAAACACTCTCGAACCAGGCATCCGCAAGGGACATCTCCCCTCCCCACATTATATATGGAAGCATACCGAATATGAACGAGAGTAGCCAGGAAAGGACTATGATGACAAAACCGTCTTTCAATGAAATGGGCTGCGTTCCCTTGACGAAAATGAAGGGAAAGACACCGGTCAGGAAAGTAATCATACAACTGATAAGCAATGCTCCGAAAGCGGAGTCCTTCCCGTCGATCAGGGAGATGACAACGCCGAGCAGCATGAAAAAGCTGCTGACCAGCAGGGCCATGCCCACATTCTTCGATATGGATTTAACGTTCACGTTCCCTTATGCGTCTTTTAAGCAGTATATTCTCCTCGGCTATGTCCTTGATGCATCCGTTCAGTTCCTTCAGTTGGTCATTGCCTTCGAAATCCACGCTGTAAGGATGTGAATAATGGACGAACGCATCCGTTCCCTTGAGCATCCTGCGCAACGGACGGACATAATATTCAAGGATGAAGAACAGCAGCAGTATGGAAAGGAGTATGGCAACCGCCACACTCACCATAATGGGAGTGATGCTTCTGTAAAAGCTCTCGTCGAAACTGCCTGAATTGGCCTGGAGATCATCTTGTATCCCTATGTTAAGCAAGTCCTGCGCCGTCTTGAAAGCATTGTATTTCGGCTGCAATTCAGTGAAATACCAGTCTCTGGAATCCACGAAATCACTGACTATGATACTGTCCAGGCGGAATGAAACTTTTTTGTATTCATCATAGGCGGCCCTGAGTGAATCACAACCTGAAAGCCTTGCCTTGGAAATCACATTTACGAGGCTGTCGGCGACGGAGATGTAAGGAGAAGGGTCGAGACCGGAAACGACGATGCTGTCCGCATTGCCTACAATAGAGAGTATTCTGAGATTATACTCATCGGTGACTACCGCAAGCTCTGTACTCTGGTTTATCTGTTCGATGTTGTCCGAAATCCTTTCGCTGACGAAATCGCTCATACGCCGGAGCTCGAATATGGCGATTATGCTGGAAACCAGAAGGACGGTGACTATCGCGCATACCGCCAGCGCCAGTTTCCCGGATATCCCGATACGGGAAGACTCTTTTGAATCATTAATGCTCATTGATACGGTCAGTCTATAAATAGACTGCAAATATACGGATATTTTTATTATATTTGTAGTGTATGAACGAGAGCACTGAGAACAAGCTTAGGGTTTGGGCTGCCAAATATAATGACAGACAATATTTTACGGGTGATCCGATAGCCTTTCCGAGACATTTTGCGGAAAAGCTTTCCGACGGCTCCGCCTGCGTGCAGGACGTGGAGATAGCAGGTCTGCTGGCCGCCCACCTGGCCTGGGGAAGACGGGAGATGATTGTGCGTGATTCCGGGCGGCTGTTCGACGAAATGCTCTGGAAGCCATACGATTATGTAATGGACGGACGGTGGAGAAGCGACGCCGTCAGCCTGCACCGTACGGTCAAATGGTCGGAAATAGCTGAAATCTGCTCCAGACTGAAAAGGATATACAGCTGCTCCTCTTCGGTGGAGCCATTGACCGTCAATGAGATAAGGACCGAGATTTTCGGTTCAAAGGATGACAGGAATGCGGCTAATAAAAAGATAAACATGTTCCGCAGGTGGATGGTCCGTGACGACGGAAAAGTGGACCTTGGGATTTGGAAGAATACAAGCAAGACCGACCTTCTGATTCCACTTGACGTACACGTGCACCGCAGCGCATTGGAATTGGGTCTGACACACAGGAACAGCACGGACTTCAAGACCGTAGTCGAAATCACGGACGCCTTCAGGGAAATTTTTCCCGACGACCCCTGCTTGGGAGACTTCGCCCTGTTCGGGCACGGAATAATCGGATAATGCCACGGCTATACATCATATCGGGTTGTAACGGTTCAGGGAAAACAACTTCTTCTTATTCCCTGCTCCCTGAGATGCTGGAATGCCGCCAGTGGGTGAATTCCGATGAATTCGCAAAGAGTCTTTCACCTTTCAATCCGGCTGCCGCATCCGTCAGGGCAGGCCGCTTCATGTTGCAGAAAATCAATTATCTGATGGGGCGCGGAGAGACCTTCAGCATAGAAACGACTCTGGCCACACGCACCCTGATAAAGATAATCAAAAGGGCGCAGGAGTCCGGATATGAGGTGACGATATTGTTCTTTTGGCTCAGCAGTCCGCAGATGGCGTTGCAGAGAGTTAAGAACCGCGTTGCCGCCGGAGGCCACGACATTGCGGAGGAAGTCGTCAAAAGGCGCTATTATATGGGATTGGAATACTTTTTCAATTACTATATCCCGCTGGTGGACCACTGGATTCTTGCCGACAACTCCACACCCCCGTTCAAGGTAATTGCACAGGGAAACAGAGGCGAGGAGCCTATAATCAGGGATCTCAAGACATACGAGATAATAAGGACACTTACCGAATCGGCGCGCAAATTAAGCGATGAAAACAGTTTGATCAGCGACGAAGAGGCCAGGGAATAAAAACTTTAAACAATTGATATAATGAAAATTACAGACAAAAAAGTTGTAGCTCTCACTTATGAGCTGAAGGTTAATGGAGAAGTTGTGGACAAAGCTACCGAGGAAAGACCGCTGGAGTTCATCCAGGGTATGGGTTATCTCCTGCCTCTGTTCGAGAAGAACGTAGAGGGCAAGGAACCGGGCGACGGATTCGCCTTCACCCTCGAAGCCAGGGACGGCTACGGCGAGTGGCAGCTGGAAAAGGTGCTGGACCTTCCGAAAGAGGCGTTTGCCGTCGATGGGACGATACGCGAAGACCTGCTTTTTGTCGGCAACGTCATCCCTTTGATGAACCCTATGGGCGGTGTTATCCCCGGTAAGGTGCTGGAAGTTGGAGACAAGACCGTGAAAATGGACCTGAACCATCCTATGGCCGGCAAAACTCTGAATTTTACAGGCAAGGTGGTCTCCGTGCGCGAGGCAACCGAGAAGGAACTTGCTGAAGGATTGCACGGCGAGGCAGCCGGTCACTGCGGTGGCGACTGCGGTCACTGCAAAGGCGATTGCGACGGACAACACGAAGAGGGCAAATGCAAAAAGGGCGGCTGCGGCGGACACCACGAAGGCGGCAGGTGCAAGAAAGGCGGCTGCAAAAAAGAAAATAAGGAATAGGAATTGACCACTGAAATTGTCATATTGAACTGGAACGGGGAGGCATTTCTCAAGAGATACCTCCCTCCCCTTCTGAAATCAGTAGAAGGCCTTGACGGGGTCGGGGTTACCGTTGCCGACAATGCATCGGAAGACGGTTCCCGCAAACTTGTCGCAAGCTCATTTCCTTCTGTCAGATACATCCAGTTGAACAGGAACTACGGTTTTGCCGAAGGCTACAACAGGGCATTGAAGAAACTGGATGCGGATTGTTTCCTTCTTCTGAACAGTGACGTTGAAGTCGCCGACGGCTGGCTTCACCCTTTGCTGGAATGGATGGAACTGCATCCCGAATGCGGCATTTGCGGTCCCAAACTGCACCAGACGGACAACAGGGACATATTCGAATACGCAGGGGCAGCCGGAGGATATATCGACAAGTACGGTTTCCCTTTCTGCAGGGGACGCGTGATGAAAATGGTGGAGAAGGATGACGGGCAGTACGATATTCCTGAGGAGGTTATGTGGGTAAGCGGAGCCGCATTTATGATACGGCGGGAACTGTTCAATTCTCTGGGCGGTTTCTGTAAGGATTTCTTCGCTCATATGGAAGAAATAGACCTGTGCTGGAGGGCAAGATTGGAAGGCTGGAAAGTCAACGTCGTTCCGCGCAGCACCATATATCATTTCGGTGGAGGGTCCCTGCCGCCTGACTCACCGTACAAGCTCTTCCTCAATTACAGGAACAATCTGGCTATGCTTTCCCGCTGTCTGCCACAGACGGTGGCGCTGGATTATGCGTTCAACCTGATCGGGGAAATCACTGACCCGGATGACGGTCCCGATTTTTTCGGCTGCTGCTGTGACGAATACAACCGCTGCGATGACGAATTGAAACACAGTCTTGCCGACACTGCCGCGATATTGGGATTGAAGAAGGCCGATGCCGTAATACGCAGGAGGATGCTGATAGACGACCTTGCCGCCGTCTCCTACCTGTTCAGCGGTCGGCTGAAAAAATTCCTCGCCGTAGTACGGGCCCACAAGGAGTTCCGCTCTACGCGTCACAAAACCACGGAAAAGCAGTTGTGCCGGTACATCCAACGGGCCCTAACCGGGAAGCAGCTTGAAATTGCCAGGAACATCCTGACCGACGAGCCTCTGGAAGGCAACTGGCTGAGCGCATCATTCGGATTGAAATGCATCTGGAGCAAATGGGTGGTTCTGCAGGCTGTTTTGAAAAAAGACACTATATTTGCATACGTTAACAAGACACTGAAATGAATATCGTAATTGCAGGAGCGGGAGAAGTCGGTTCACACCTGGCCAAGATGCTGGGCGACGGATACCACGACATTACCGTAATAGATTCCGACCCCGAGCGCCTTCACGCATTGGCCGCCACTGCGGACATAATGGTCGTGGAGGGCAAGCCGTCTTCACCCAAGGTGCTGAAGAATGCGGGTGTGGACAAGGCGGACCTGTTCGTGGCGGTTTATCCGTCCAGTTCTCAGGACGTAAATCTGGTCTCCGCCATTCTTGCGAAGAAAATGGGGTGCAGGAAAGTGACTGCAAGAGTCAATAACGAAGAATATCTCATTGCTGACAACAGGCGCATTTTCAATGACCTGGGCATTGACTTGATGTTCTATCCCGAGAAAATCGCCGCCAATGAGATCAGGGACCTCATCAGCCACAATGCCGCTGCGGATTCTCTTGATTTCGCCAGAGGCAAATTGAGGATGGCAGCCTTCAAACTGGAAGACGGATCCCCTGTCATAGATATGACCCTTCAGGAATTCGCGCAAACGGAAGAAGGGCAGAAACAGCAGTTCAGGGTCGTTGCGATATCACGCAACGATGAAACGATAATTCCGAAATCGGATACCAGATTCAAATATCACGACATCATTTTCATCATCGCCAAAACAGAGGGCATAGAATCTTTGATGCATTATCTGGGGAAGAGCGAAATCGATGTCAGAAAAGTGATGATTATGGGCGGAAGCCCCATCGGCGAAATAGTGGCCCGGCTTCTCGCCGAGCAGAACTACCAGGTCAAAATCATAGACTATGACAAGGAGCGTTGCAACCAGCTTGCAGAATCCCTGCCTGACAATGTGATGATAGTCAATGGAGACGGGCGCAACACTGATTTCCTGATTGATGAAAACATACGTGATTTCGATGCATTCGTGGCATTGACATCCCGTTCGGAGACCAACACGCTTGCCTGTGTGGCTGCGAAAAAACTTGGCATAGGCAGGACCATAGCCCAGGTCGAGAACATCGAGTACATATCTCTGGCGGAGGAAATGGGCGTGGATGCCATCATCAACAAGAAACTGGTTACCGCCGGCAGGATATTCAAATTCACGCTCTCTGACAAAGTGCGTTTCGTGAAATACATCAGCGGAACCAATGCGGAAATCATAGAATTCGTCGTGGCTCCGGGCAGCAAGATTACGAAGGCACACCTCAAGGAGTTGAAATTGCCCGCCGGTGTGATTATCGGAGGCGCCATCAGAGGCAACGATTCCTTCATTGCCGTGGGAGATACTCAAATCGAGGCCTATGACAGGGTTGCCGTATTCGCGACACCTGAATCCGTCAAGGAATTGGACAAATGGTTCAAATAAAACACAATAAGATGAAACCTCATTATATTGAAGTGGCCGAAAGCTGGCTTACAGGAAATTTTGACGCTCAGACAAAAGAAGAAGTGAAAGCATTGATGGCAGGCGATCCTGCCGTGCTTGAAGATGCATTCTACCGCAACCTCGAATTCGGTACGGGCGGCCTGCGAGGAGTTATGGGCGTGGGTACCAACAGGATGAACAAATATGTCGTTGGTATGGCGACGCAGGGCCTTGCAAACTATATCAAGGCCAACGTCAAGCGTGATAATCTGTCCGTGAGCATTTCGTTCGATTCAAGGAACCACAGCGCTGAATTCGCCAGGATTTCCGCCGAGATTCTTGCCGCAAACGGGCTTGACGTCCATATCTTCGAATCATTGCGTCCCACTCCGGAGCTCAGCTATGCCATACGCGCGAACAAAAGCATCGCGGGCATAATGGTGACTGCGTCCCACAATCCTGCGGAATACAATGGCTACAAGGTGTTCTGGGAGGATGGCGCACAGATTACATCTCCTGTGGACAAGGATATCGTGGCGGAAGTGAACAAGATTGCAGACCCTTCACAGATACTGTACAAGGCTCCTTGCGGGGCCAAGGCGGGAAAGATTACCGTTATGGGTAAGGAAATGGATGAGAAATATATCGGTGACATCCTTTCCCTGCTTCTTTCGCCCGAGGTCCGCGCAAAACATTCCGACATCAAATTCGTTTACACTCCCCTGCACGGAACGGGTGTAAAGATAGTTCCTGAATGTCTTGAACGTCTCGGCTTCAAGAACGTATATCACGTTCCTGAGCAGGACGTGAACGACGGCAACTTCCCTACCGTGATTTCGCCTAACCCAGAGGAGGCTTCTGCCTTGAAGATGGCTCTTGAGGTGGCTGACAAGGAGAAAGCCGACATCGTCCTGGCAACGGACCCGGATGCTGACCGTATGGGTATCGCCATCCGCGACAATGAGGGCAGGATGACGCTTATGAACGGCAACCAGACGGCTTCTATCCTTACATATTATATCCTTACCCGCTGGAAGGAGCTGGGCAAGCTGAACGGCAGCAAATACATCGTAAAGACTATCGTCACTACGGAACTGCTGCGTGAGATTGCGGAGAGTTTCGGCGTGAAGTGCTACAACGTTCTCACTGGCTTCAAGTATATTGCGGAGGTCGTGCATAACAATGAGGGCAAGGGTGAGTTCATCTGTGGCGGCGAGGAGAGCTACGGCTTCAACGTGGGTGAATTCGTGCGTGACAAGGATGCGCCTATCGCCTGCTCAATGCTTGCCGAGTGCGCGGCCTGGGCAGCGGAACAGGGCAAGACTCTGTACCAGCTCCTGCAGGACATCTATGCAAAATACGGTTATCGCCGCGAGGCTCTTTCTTCCGTTGTCCGCAAGGGCAAGACGGGAGCCGAGGAGATTGCGGCCATAATGGAGAATCTGCGCAACAATCCTCCGAAGGATCTTGCCGGCAAGGCTGTCGTCAAGGTCATCGACTATCTCGAGACGGCAAAGACAGGCCTTCCCAAGAGCAATGTGCTGCAGTTCTTCAGCGATGGCGGTGACGTTGTCACTGTCCGTCCTTCAGGCACCGAACCCAAGATCAAGTTCTACTTCGGTGCCAAAGGTCCCGACGCCGACACCATCGTCGAGTCCCTCAAATCCCAGTTTGCGCTGTAGGCCTCAGGAAATGACGCTGTAGTCGCGGGAAGGATAGCGGCCGCTGCGGAGGGCTGTGAGGAGAAGGGCGTTTGCAGGGTTGGTAAGCTGGGGGTCGCGCTCCAGGATACGGGAAGCATAATCCCTTGCCTCAGAGAGGATTGTGCCGTCGTGGGCAATGGAAGCAATCTTGAGGTCGATGGGAAGGCCGCTCTGCTGCGTGCCCTCAAGGTCGCCCGGGCCGCGGAGCTTCATATCCTCTTCAGCAAGTTCGAAGCCGTTGTCCGTCGCGCACATAAGTTCTATACGGCGCTTGCTCTCCTTCGACAACTTGAAATCAGTCATAAGAATGCAATACGACTGCTCGCAGCCACGCCCCACTCGGCCACGAAGCTGGTGCAACTGGGCAAGGCCGAAACGCTCCGCACTCTCTATGACCATAACCGATGCGTTGGGTACGTCCACGCCCACCTCTATAACGCTGGTAGCCACCATTATATCCGCACGCCCCGCTACGAAGGCATCCATATTGAAGCCCTTCTCCTGCGAAGACTGCTGACCGTGGACAATGGCCGTACGGTACGGCGGGAACGGAAAAGCGGCAACAATCTGCTCATAGCCCATCTCAAGATTCTTGTAGTCCATCTTCTCGCTCTCGAAGATAAGAGGATAGACGACGAATATCTGACGGCCAGCGGCAATCTGCTCCTTCATAAACTTGTAAACGGCGGAACGCTTGCCCTCATAACAATGCATAGTCTTTATGGGAGTACGCCCCGGAGGCATCTCATCCAGGACAGACACATCCAGATCGCCATACAGCGTCATTGCCAGAGTGCGCGGGATGGGGGTTGCCGTCATAACGAGCACGTGAGGCAGGAAGCCGTCCTGACGCTTCGACCACAATCTTGCCCTCTGGTCCACCCCGAAACGATGCTGCTCATCTATCACCACAAAGCCCAGGTTCCTGAAAACCACAGGGTCCTCTATCAGCGCGTGCGTCCCGACTATTATCCCGACTGAGCCGTCCAGCAGGCCCTCGTGAATATCACGTCTTTCCGAGGCCTTCGTCGAACCGGTCAGCAGAGCGCACTTCACACCGGTAGGGGCAAGATACTTGCAGATATTCCTATAATGCTGCTGTGCAAGCACTTCCGTAGGAGCCATAATGCAGGACTGGTAGCCGTTGCCGTAAGCAATCAGCGACGAAAGCACGGCAACCATAGTCTTTCCGCTGCCAACGTCCCCCTGCAGGAGGCGGTTCATCTGCCGGCCGCTCTGCATATCCGACCTTATCTCCTTTATGACACGTTTCTGGGCTCCGGTAAGTTCATAAGGCAAAGACTTGAAACAACGGTTGAAGGCATCCCCCACCTTGTCCATAGTCAGGCCGTTGGAAGAACGCATACGCACGAACTTCGCCTTAAGAAGCGAAAGCTGCAACAGGAACAGTTCCTCGAACTTCAGGCGCCGCCGTGCCTTGACCAGGGCATCTGCCGACTCGGGGAAATGTATATTGCGGAGCGCATAATGGATGGGAACAAGCTTCTTCCCCTTCAAAACATAATCAGGCAAGGTTTCACGGATTTCCGGGAGTCCCACGGCAAGAGCCGCCGCCATAATCTTGTTCATTACCTTACCCGTAACACCCGCATTCTTCAACTTCTCCGTGGAGGGGTAAACTCCTGTCATTCTGCCGCTTCTGGCATCGTCGCTCACCGCGTCGATCTCTGGATGGACGATATTTATCACCCCGTTGAAAACGGCCGGCTTGCCGAAAAAGATGAACTCGGCACCCGGAACAAGTTTGGATGAAACGTACTTTATTCCCTTGAAGAAAACCAGTTCCATACGCCCCGAAGCATCTTCGACAATGACGCTGAGCCTCTTGGGCTTTTCCTCGGAGCGGACCACTCTTGCCTGTATCTGAACATAGGCGGCATCAGGAACGATCTCCGCAATGGGGACTACCCTGCTGCGGTCAATGTAGCGCGTGGGGAACAGGTGAATCAGGTCCTCGATGGTTCCGATGCCCAACTCACTCTGGAGAAGTGCAGCCCTGCGCGTACCGACGCCTTTCAGATACTGGATTTCCATAGGGACAAATATACTAAAATTTATTATCTTTGTATGATTAACACAGAAAGCAATGGACAGAAAGATCGTAGTAGGCATCACACAAGGCGACGGCAACGGAATAGGATACGAGGTTATCATCAAGGCCCTCGCCGATGAAAGGATGCTGGAAATATGCACTCCCGTGATTTACGGATCGTCGAAACTCTTCGGCTTCTACAAGAAAACCCTGCACAACATAGAGCAGATAAACACCAATGTCATCACTTCGGTTGATGACGTCAATCCCAAAATGGTCAATATCGTGAACTGTCTTCCGGACAGCGTTTACGTTGAGCCGGGACAGCCCACGCCAGAGTCTGCGAAATGCGCATTGAAAGCATTGGAATGTGCCGTCAATGATGCCAAAAAAGGGAAAATCGACGTTCTCGTCACTGCCCCGTTCAATAAAAAGGCTATGCACGAAGAAGGTTTCGCCTTCACCGGACACACGGAATTTCTGGAAAAGGAATTCAACGTAAAGGAAGTCGTGATGCTGATGGTGGCCGACCAGTTGAAGGTTGCCGTCGCCACACAGCACATTCCGCTCCGAGATGTTCCCAAATCACTCAATAAGAATATGCTCGTCGAAAAGCTGCGTCTGATGAAAGAATCTCTCGAGCAGGATTTCGGCATCTACGATCCCAAGATAGCGGTGTTGGGACTCAATCCCCACTGCGGCGACAGCGGGCTCATCGGTGACGAGGAAAAGAACATCATCCTGCCGGCGGTACAGGAAGCCCAGGAAAAAGGCATTATGGCATTCGGCCCGTACTCCCCCGACGGATTCTTCGGTCTGGGCAACTACAGCCGTTATGACGCGATACTTGCAATGTACCACGATCAGGGACTGACACCGTTCAAGGCGCTTGCATTCGAGCTCGGTGTCAACTATACGGCTGGTCTGCCCATAGTCCGCACATCCCCCGACCACGGAACGGCATATGAACTTGCAGGACGTGACGAAGCGGATCCCAGAAGTATGATTTCGGCCATATATACAGCCATAGACGTATTCAACAAGCGTGCGGAACACAAGGCCATAATGGCATCAAAACCCGTATTGAAGACTTCTGCCGCCGAATTCAGCGAGAAGGGAGACATTGCGGAATAATCTCTGTTGATGAACGACAAGCCTACAATCACGCTTTATACCGACGGAGCCGCCAGCGGCAACCCCGGTCCGGGCGGCTATGGCGCCGTCCTCAAATGCGGTGACTACGAAAAGGAATTGAGCGGAGGGTTCTGCCTTACGACGAACAACAGGATGGAACTGACTGCTGTCATCGAAGGGTTGAAAGCCATCAAATGGAAAAACGCAAACGTAACTGTGGTGAGCGACAGCACATATGTGGTGAAAGCCATAAACGAAGGGTGGTTGGAAAAGTGGAAGAGAACTGGCTTCAAAAAAGCGAAGAACCCTGATTTGTGGTTGAAATTCATTGACGCCGCAGCCGGTCACAATCTGACTTTCAATTGGGTAAAAGGCCACGCAGGCCACCCCTACAACGAAAGATGCGACGCATTGGCGGTGGCCGCGTACAAGCAGGACGGACTGCCGCAGGACAGCGGATATAAAGCTAACGAAGAAACATTGATATGAAGATTCTTGTAACGGGAGCCAACGGACAACTTGGAAATGAAGTCCGCATACTGGCAAAACAGTATAGCGATTGGGAATTCATATTCAGCGATATAAGCCAGCATCCCGATGGGGAGCCCACGGAATTTCTGGACATCACCTCCCCTATCGCTATGGAAGGGAAACTGGATGCGATAATAAACTGCGCCGCCTACACGAACGTAGATGCGGCCGAAGACAATGAGGAACTTGCATACAAACTCAATGCGACAGCCGCAGGCAACCTGGCTCAACTGGCAAAGACCAAAGGAGCGACTTTGATCCATATTTCCACCGACTATGTGTTCGACGGGAAGCATACGACCCCCTGCAAGGAAAACGACAAGCCCTGTCCCGTATCCGCATATGGAAGGACGAAACTCTCCGGAGAGATTGCCGTTCAGGAATCAGGATGCAGATATGCGATAATCCGTACCGCCTGGCTTTACAGCGAGTTCGGCAAGAATTTCATGAAGACTATGCTCAAGCTCACTAAGGAGCGTCCCTTAGTCAACGTCGTTGATGACCAGGTTGGTACACCTACCTACGCATTGGACCTTGCAAAGGCCATTTTCACCATACTTATAAAAGGTATAGAGGGAAAAGAAGGGATTTACCACTTCAGCAACGAAGGTGTCTGCAGCTGGTATGATTTCGCCAAGGAAATAGCATCCCTGGAAGGCAACGGAGACAAAGTGCATCCCTGCACCAGCGCGGAATTCCCTTCAAAGGTCGTGCGTCCGGCTTACAGCGTCCTTGACAAGACAAAAATCAAAACGGCTTTTGTGGCAGACGTACCGCAGTGGAAAGAAAGCCTGAAAATCTGCTACAACAACTTCAAGAAATCCTCTACGCTATAGAGGAAAGTGATCATCTTGGAATCAGGATTGATGAAACCTTCCCGTTTCATTGTCGCCACCTGGGCCTCAAGTCCGTCATAATAACCATCTATATTGAGTATATAGGCGGTTTTGTCGTGCAGGCCTATCTCATTTTCAACGGCATAGCAGAAGAGTTCATCCATCGTTCCATAGCTGCCTGGCAATGCTATGCAGCAATCGGACATCTCGCCCATCACCTTCTTGCGCTCGGCAAAATCCTTGACCTCGATAATCCGTGATACATCCTTGCGCAATATTTCCTTGCCCATCGCAGCCACTTCCCTCTTTCCTCCGAAACCACAGGGGAAAACACCGATTATTTCACCGCCTGCATCAAGAACGCCATCGGCCAGTGCCTTCATCGTCCCGACGTCAGCTCCGCCATAAACCACCCTTACTCCCTTCTGCGCCAGAGCTTTACCGAAGTCATAGGCAATGTTCATATACTTTTCGCCCGCATCGGCGGAACCCAGATAAACAGCCACCGTCTTTTTCATACCGTATCTGTAATCTTTTAAAAACTTCAACAGACGCTTTCCCATCTTCGGGCTGCGCTTGATATAACTCCCGTGGTCTTCGCCGGGAAAAATTTCCAATTCAGAGCAAGGGATGCTGTCTGCAATCAATTTCGTGTGCTCCGGACCGATAACGTCATTTTCGCCCGCAGTAACAAGAACGGGGCAGGTAATGGAATGCAACTGTACCGGATCTATATCAGGCTCGTTAAGCATCATCATCGCTAAAGGAGTCCCCTGCTCCAGTATCCAGGACTTGAACTCCTCGAAATTGTCTCCGCAGTCAGGGCATAGGTTGGCTCCGCTCACGGCCATAAGGCTGACGGTGCCGGGATGCGCAATCTCCAGCATCAGACCTATGATGCCGCCGTCGCTCCATCCATAGAATGCGGGATGATCCAAACCAAGCCCGGTAATGAACTGATATGTATCCTCCATCATATCCGCATAATGGTATTCCTGGAGTTCGGGATTTGCGCCCTGTCCCCTGGAATCCAGACTGTAAACCCTGTAGCCGGCTTTTGCCAGTTGCATCGCCTGGGTGCGCATACTCTTGTGCGAACCGCCGTTGCCGTGAACAAGGACTACCGGTGCGCCATCCTGAGGGCCGCGCACTGCGTACAAAAGATGCTGTCCGTTGACATCGATGTACCTTGTCTCTTCAGGATAACCAAGGCAGGAAAGCGTCAAACCGGCATAGTATATGCGGGATATTATTCTAAGGAAAAAGTTCATTATCGTGTTACGAATTTTTCAGGATGCTTGCCGATTACGTTCTCCTGCTCATAACGGAGCTGGATTCTGTCCGTATCGGCCCTTGCATTATCGGTAATCTCGAATTTCTCCAGCACGCCTATCCTCTTGTGCCCCCAATCAATGATGGTAAGGTACAAAGGAGCGCCCGTCTGCTGAACTATCGTATGATAGCCTGTCTTCCATTTATGTACCGCCTTCCTCGTGCCTTCGGGGCACATCACAAGATGAAAAGTCTCATTTTCCGGACAGTGTTCCATAGCGTGGACAATACTCAGTATGGCTTTCGAGGGACTGCTTCTGTCTATGGGGAAACCGCCCATCGAGCGCAACAATGCGCCGAACGGGAAGAAGAAAGCCTCTTTCTTGATCATCGTGCGCAAATGACCACCTTTTGACCTGTAATACAAATAACCCATCAGGAAGTCCCAAATACTCGTATGAGGCGCTTCGAGAAAAACACAGGTCTTCTCGGGAGCCTTTTCACCTATACAGGTCCAGCCGAGTTTTTCCAAAACGAACTTGCAGAAACGCTGTGTCATACTATCTCCCCATTTTACAGAACTTTTGAAATTCCGCGATAATATTGTCCGCCACTTCATCCGCAGTGAGGGATGAGCTGTCTATAACCATATCGAAATTGTCCCTATTGGAACAATCGGCATTATAGAAACGCTTGAAACGCTCATTCTCGACACGTTGGCGTTCAAGAAGATTCTCAAGCACCTTCATTTCGTCTCCGGTAGGTTCGCTGAAACGCTTTTCATCGTGGGAAACACGCTTTGCGGCAATCTCAGGGCGGACAGTCACATATACCTTGAAGGACTTGCTGACGAAGAACCACGCCAGGCGTGAATCGAGAACTATGTCCGAAGTGCCGTCCTCATTCATCTGCCGCAACTTGCCGTCTATCAAATCGTCCACAGACTTGTCGCTGCCGCACAACTGGTTGAGCTGCAGGGTATCTATGCCACGTTCCTGCGCGATTCTGCGCTGTATCGTACCGGTGGAAAAATACTGAAAACCTGTCTTTTCACAGATTATCTTCGCAACGGTGCTCTTACCGGAACCGAGGTCTCCGGTTATTGATATAATGCCGCTCACTGTCGTTTATTTAAGTTCCCTGAATTTGTCTGATGAAATCTTCTTTGCCTTTACGGTGATCTTCTCCTTGATGGCTGCAATCACCTTGCGTGCCTGAACGTTCTCGAACAGGCGCTGGAGATTGGACTGATCCTGGAGAATGTTCTTTGCAAAGCCCTCGAGAGCATCCTCCGGAGGGGTTGCAATACCATACATAGAATACTGGTATCTGGCGAAATTCTTGGCTTCCTCCTTGAGGTCGTCATTCTCGACCTTTATCTCGAATTGTCTGGTCAGTTCTGCCATAACGAGCTGCCAGCGGTAATCCTCGAGGAAACCTTCGAAATCCTTGTCAATCTGCTCAGGAGTGAACTTGCCCTCATTTGCGGCAATCAGCCACCTGCGGAGGAATTTCTCAGGAAGCTTGAGACCGGCCTTCTTCACGCTCAGGTCGCGAATGTCCTTCTCAAGACGGAACTGCGAGGCCTGCTCGTATTCATATGCAAGCTGCTCTGCAACCTTCTTGTCTATCTCCTCGTCAGAAAGAGGTTCTTTCGCATCTTTCTGCTGTGCCTTATATACGTCGGCGAGTTTCTTCTTCTCCGCATCCCCGACTGTTATGTTGTACGCGGGCACTTCATCCTTCTTGTCCAATGTCAGTTCTACCTTGGGATTGAGGGCGATATCGAAATTGAAGACGAAGTCATTGCCTGCCTTCCACTCCTGATCGACCTTCTCTTCTGAAGGAAGAGGTTCGCCTATGATTTCCAGTTTCTTCTCCTGCAGATAATTCTGCAAAGCCTCACCGACTACGTTGTTCACTGCATCGCCGAGTGCACTTTCGCCATACCATTTCTCAATCATTGATGCAGGTACCTTACCCTTGCGGAAACCGGGAACCTCCGCCTTGCGCTGAAGTTCAGCCAATTTTTTCTTACGGGCGGAAACATAATCATCTGCCGCTACGTCCACTGTGAGAACCTGATTCAGGTCATCAACCTTCTTGCTTGTAATCTTCATAACTGTATTTTTAAATTAATTTATTTCTTTTCGGATAGACTATTCTGGAATGATGCATATTCACGAGATATGTCTTGACGGCATCCTCTATCTCCTTGATTTCACGCATCGAAACGTCGGCGTCGGAGAATTGACCGTCCTTGTATTTCTGTATATAGAGATCGTGCACAAACGCATCTACCGTTTCGGGAGAAAAATCCTTCAATGTCCTGGAAGCGGCTTCCACACCATCACAGAGCATAAGTATCACCTGCTCTTTGGTCTTGGGTTTCGGACCGGAATAATGGAAGTCCGCAATATCATCCTTATCTCCGCCGTCATTGAGATATTTGGTCAGGAAATACCCCGTGGCCGTAGTCCCGTGATGCGAGGCTATGCAATCCCTGATGATTGACGGGATGTTGAATTTCTCCGCCAAAGCAACACCGGCAGAAACGTGATCTATGATTATCCTCGCACCTTCCTTCGGAGGAAGATTCTCGTGGCTGTCGATTCCATTGATCTGATTTTCAACGAAAAAAGATGGATTTTCCGTCTTTCCTATGTCGTGATACAAGGCTGCGGCCCTCAACAGGGGGACATTGGCATCCACTCTTCTTCCCGCCGCCTCAGCCATATTCATTACGGACAGCGAATGCTGGAACGTTCCCGGAGCCTTGTCGGCAAGAAGCCTCAGCAGAGGAGCATTCGTATCGGCTATATCCACGAGCCGGCTCACACTTATCAGATTGAAAAGAATCTCCAGCAGATAGACAAGCTGATAGCAGAGAATGCCGACAATCGAGCCTATGCCAAGATAAAGTATGCGCATCGGCTCGATCATATTGTACGAGCCCTGGAATATCTTGAAAGACATATAGACGAACAGCGATGACGCGAAGATGAAAATAGCCGTAACGAACTGGCGCCATCCCTTGTTGAAATGTCCGAAGGCATAAACCGCGGCGCATCCTCCCGCAAAGAAGATGAAATACGTCACCATACCGTTTTCGCAGAAAATCATAACAGGCAAGATGGTGATCATATACAGGGGCAGAACCTGACGCTTCTTCAAAAATGCCAGATAGTACAGCGCAAATACCGGGAAAGGCATAAGGTATGTCAATTCACCCGGCAGTTTGACGCAGATGAAAGTCACTATACAGGTAAGTATATAGACAAACAGGATAAACAGCAACTCATTGCCCTTGCTTTGCCAGGACGAACCGTACATTATGCCAAGGACTGCAAACAGCAGCAACGCAAGCATAACGGCAATCGCAAAATTACCGACTATCAGCATATATGTGGGACCGTTGTATCCCACAGTCTGCTCGAATTCGGCCCTGTAGGAATCCAGAATCTGGGCAATGTCCGCGGTAACGATTTCACCTGAGTCGACTATTATGTCCCCCGCCTTGAAAACACCCGAAGTGGGTGAAATGAATTCAGACGACTCCTGATGGATCAGTTCCGTGGTCTTTTTGTCAAAGACAAGATTAGGGACAAGAATCTGCCCCAGCCTGGACGCGAATTTCAGGGAATCCTGATTGTACAGGGGCATATGTGCGGAGAGCTGTTCCTGCATCCTGACTGTCAGGGAACTTACACTGTACAGGTCAGCCTTCAGAACTTTCAAGGCACGTTTGTCCTTCTGAACGAATACGACATCGCCCGACACGTCAGTGAAATCTGAGACAGAGGCATATTCATCCGGGAGAACCCCTTTCTGATAACAGGGCTTCAAAGATGATATGAGCCAGGCTGCAACATTTTCATCTTCGGCGAACTGAGCCTTGATTTCACGCTCCAGCGTATAGAATAAATCATTGGAAAAACTGAAATACGGGACGTATGTATTCTCCAACTCCTCCTTTTCAATCATAATCTGTTCCTGAGTCTTCAGGATGGGGAAATTGAATGGAGCAACAAGCGTCTCATAATTCCATTTGCCCCCTTTATGATAGACATAGTCGAATTTCCCCGTTCTGGGCATCAATATCGTAAGCAATATCACTGCCGTCAGAAAAGGCAATACTATGCGGGAGAATTTTCCTATACTGCGATTCGACATAATCACTTCTTTTTAAATGGACTGGCCGGTTCTTTAGCCATATAAGCGAATTCCAAACGGTCCGTCAGTGACGGAAACAGGTTATGCATCAGGACGGTAAGCTTGCCGACAGGGGTCAGTACAACCTCTCTTTTGCGTCGTTTGAGACCTTTTGCAAGATGGACGGCACACTCGTCGGCAGTCATCATCCTGCCTTCATCACGAGGCGTAGTTCCCTGCGGAGTACCGTCAGCGGTCAAAGCGGCATTCCGCACATTGGATGCCGTGAAGCCGGGAGCAAACACCATAACGTGCAATCCGTCATACAGATGTTCGATTCTGAGCGTGTCCAGGAACCCGCGTATTGCATATTTGCTGCTGCTGTAACCGGTACGCCCGGGAAGTCCTGCAAAACCTGCAATCGAAATCACCCCGACGACAGAACCCTTGCTCTCCAACAGATACGGCAAAGCATATTTCGTGCAATAGACCGTGCCCCAGAAATTCACGTCCATCAAAGACTTTATCACTTTCAGGTCAAGGTCCTTGAAGAGGGCGCGCATCGATATCCCGGCATTATTGATGAGAATATCAATTCGCCCGTATTTCTCCACCGCCTTGTCAATCAATGCCTTGCAATCAGCCTCAACGGAAACGTCCGCCTTGACGCAGAGAACATCGCCGCCCATCCCGGAAGCTTCCTTCTCCAGAACGTCGAGACGACGTGCCGCCAAAACCAGCCGCGCGCCGCATTTTGAAAATAAACGAGCGGAAGCAAGCCCGATTCCCGAACTTGCTCCTGTTATGACGATTACCTTATGATTGAAAAAGTTGCCCAACATCTAGTCTATCTTCATTTCAGCTATGTCGTCACCGTCGTATTCCCCGTTGTCAAGTTTCTTCTTTATAGCCTTGAATGCAGCGAGCGTCTCCTCCACGTCAGCCATAGTATGGGCTGCCGTAGAAACTATCCTGAATATGACCATCCCCTTGGGAATTACCGGATACACCACGACAGAACAGAAAATATGATAATTCTCACGAAGATCCTTCGCCATCTTGGTCGCCTGGGCCGGTCCTCCGAAAATATGTACGGGAGTAACGCAGGCCTCTGCCTCACCGATATCGAATCCCTCCTCGCGGAATCCCTTCTGTATTGCGTGGGTGATATCCCAGCATTGCTTTCTCAGGCGGTCACCTTCCGGAGAATCTATGATTTCCATTCTCTTTATATTTCCGAGGACAAGAGGCATAGGCAGGCTCTTCGCATACATCTGGCTGCGCATATTGTATCGCAGATAGTTGATGATCGCTCTCGGACCGGCAATGAAACCACCTATGGATGCCATCGACTTTGCAAATGCACCTATGTACAGATCGATGCCGTCCATTACGCCGAAATGCTCTGATGTTCCGCGGCCGTGAGGGCCCAGAAGCCCGAAACCGTGAGCATCGTCGATGAAGATACGGAAACTGTATTTCTTCTTGAGTTCGACTATCTTGTCCAGTTTGCCCAGAGCACCGGTCATTCCGAACACGCCCTCCGTAATAAGGAGAACTCCCCCGCCGCTTGTCTGCGCCTCCGCACAGGCTCTTGCAAGAATCTTTTCACAATCTTCGATATTGTTGTGGCGGTATTTGTACTTGCTTCCGACGTGAAGGCGTATGCCATCCATAAGGCAGGCGTGACATTCGGCATCATAGACGATGACATCGTGCCTGTTGACAAGAGCGTCTATAGCGCTGAAAATACCCTGATAGCCGAAATTGAAGAGGAAAGCATCCTCCTTTTTCTCAAAGTCGGCGAAAATTTTCTCAAGCTTTTCGTGATATCTGGTATGCCCCGACATCATCCTCGCGCCCATAGGATACGCAAGTCCCCACTCGGCCGCAGCCCTGGCATCCTCCTTGCGGACTTCAGGGTGATTGGCCAGGCCCAGATAATTGTTCAGGCTCCAGTTGAGCACCGGCTTGCCGTTGAAAATCATATGGGGCCCGAGTTCGCCCTCAAGTCTCGGGTACATATAATATCCGGCGGCCTGATTGTAATACTGTCCTATAGGACCGCCGGCATCGTGTTCTATTCTCTCGAAAATATCCATAACTATGCATCGATATTCGCGTAATGGGCATTCTGTTCGATGAATTCGCGACGAGGCGGTACATCATCGCCCATAAGCATACTGAAAGTACGTTCCGCTTCAGCTGCATTTTCGATGGTCACCTGGCGGAGCAGACGAGTTTCTGGATTCATTGTGGTCTCCCAGAGCTGTTCGTCGCTCATCTCACCAAGACCTTTGTAACGCTGTACGGTCACGTTGTTGGTACCTCCGAATTCCTCGATGAGGGCGATACGTTCCTCTTCCGTCCAGCAATATTTCTCGAATTCCTTGGTCTTGGTGCCTTTCTTCTTGACACGGTACAACGGAGGCGTTGCCAGATAGACGTGCCCGTCACGTATGAGATCCACCATATAGCGGAAGAAGAAAGTGAGGAACAGGGTGTCGATATGGGAGCCATCGACATCGGCATCCGTCATAACAATCACCTTGTCATAGCGCAGTTTACTGAGGTTCAATTCGTTGGGGTCGTTTTCCGTACCGATTGTAACTCCAAGTGCCGTATATATGTTCTTGATTTCCTCATTCTCGAATACCCTGTGCATAGGAGCCTTCTCCACATTGAGAATCTTACCCCTCATCGGGAGTATGGCCTGGATGGATGAGTCACGACCTGAAACAGCAGTTCCGCCTGCGGAATCTCCCTCGACGAAGAATATCTCGCATTTGGACGGATCCCTGAGAGAGCAGTCCGAGAGTTTGCCGGGCATTCCCGCTCCGGTCATAACGGTCTTGCGTTGTACCATTTCACGGGCCTGACGGGCGGCGTGACGTGCCGTAGCGGCAAGAATCACCTTGTCCACAATGATCTTGGCCTCCTTGGGATTCTCCTCGAGGAATTGTTCCATCGCGGCCGCAGTAGCCTGTGAAACGGCGGAAACGACCTCGGGATTGCCGAGTTTGGTCTTGGTCTGACCTTCGAACTGAGGCTCGGCCACCTTGACGGAAATAACCGCAGTAAGCCCCTCACGGAAGTCCTCCGCACTGAGTTCGAACTTCAATTTGGCCAGCATATTGTTCTTGTCCGCATAAGCCTTGAGCGTACGGGTGAGGCCCATACGGAAGCCCTGCAGATGCGTACCGCCCTCTATGGTGTTGATATTGTTGACATATGAATAGAGCTTCTCGCTGAAACCGTTGTTATACTGAAGAGCGACTTCAATCGGAATTACTTTGTCGGTTTCAAGACAGATAGGCTCGGGAATGATATGCGCGGCACCGGCATCGAGGTATTCGACGAATTCCTTGAGGCCTTCCTTCGAAAAGAAAATGTCGCTGCGATAGTCGGAGGTCATCGTACCGTCCTCCTGAGGAGTTTCGACCTTTTCGCGCAAGTCGGTAAGAGTCAGCTTTATACCCTTGTTCAGGTATGCCAGTTCCCGGAGTCGCGCGGAGAGAGTGTCGTATTTGTATTCCGAAACGTTGAAGATTTCAGGATCCGGATGGAAATGGATGATCGTACCGGTATCTTCAGCCTTGCCCGTAACTTCCACGGGGCCGAGAGGTTTGCCTTTCGAATACTTCTGCACGAATATCTGTCCCTCACGATGGACCTCGGCTGTAAGAATGTCAGACAACGCATTGACGCAGGACACGCCCACGCCGTGCAGACCGCCTGAAACCTTGTACGAGTCCTTGTTGAACTTACCTCCGGCGTGAAGGACCGTCATAACTACCTCAAGGGCGCTGCGATGCTCCTTCGGGTGCATACCGGTAGGAATACCACGTCCGTTGTCCCTGACGCTGATGGAATTGTCTTCGTGGATTGTCACTTCAACAGTGTCGCAATATCCGGCCAAAGCCTCATCGATACTGTTGTCTACGACCTCATACACGAGATGGTGGAAACCGCGTTCCCCAACATCGCCGATATACATTGAAGGTCTTTTCCGAACGGCCTCCAAGCCCTCGAGGACCTGAATGCTGCCCGCAGAATAATCTTGATTCTGTCCGATTTGTTCTTTAATGTCGCTCATATTTATCCGCTTTTATTAAAACGGACAAATATAGTCATAATTTCTTAGAAATTCAATACCGCACCGACAGTAATTGCGACACCTTTTTCGGCATACATAGGAATAAACTGACACTGCCTGTTCAAAAGGTTGCGGCCGTCCAGGAAGATTTTCAGTTTGTTCGTAAGTTTATATTCCGCGCCCACATAAAGGTTTATCCAATCAGGCACAGTGTACTTGTCGGCTTTGTACGCGGATTTGTATTCCGCTCCCACGTAAACGCCGGCACGATTGAGAAAATCGTATTCCAGACGGAGATTCGCAATCCAGGCAGGAGGAACCACCCGACAGTTCCACTGGTTCAGATACAAGTTGTACGTGACGTCCCCGTCGAGGCTGAATCCCCCGAATTTCGCCCTCAAATCAATGCCGAAATTGAAATCATACAGGGCGGGATCGCATATCAGCACGACATTGGGCAACTTGTCCGAATTCGTCACAGCGGCATTCACGACATTGGAGATCCACTCGTAGGAGGCCTTGAACTTCCAGCTGAACTTTTCGCACACATCCCCTTTCAGGCCGAAATCGATTGTTCTGGACTTGGATATCCGGAACTGATCCTCATTCTCGTTCATCAAAAAGAATCTGTAATCACGGGCAATATCGCCCTGTCCGTACAGGCTGCCTTTCATCTGCGATTTCACGAAAACGTCCAGATACGTCGGAACGGCCCTCCAGGTGAAGTCCACAGATGGCCACAGGGCGAAATGTTCCGGATCATCGGCAATGTTCCTGACCTCCTGCACATTATGTCCACCGGAAATCAGAAAATCAAGCCCCACGCCCAAATCGATTCTGTCCGAAACGTAATAGTAGCGTGGAGTCAGATCCACGATACAGCCACTATAGGGATCCAGGAAAGTACCTGTTTTTACGTCACATCCCACAGCAAGTTCGATAAGGGAATTCCTCACCTTGAAGTTGCCTGTCCCTCTCACGTTTACCGAATGCTCGTCCCCGAAGCCTTTGGCTCCCATATACACAATTCCGTTGCCTCCGTAAGAGTATCCGGCTGTGAATTCATATTTCCAGGGCACGTCATCCGCATCATAATTGGACACGACTTTCAGTGCAGCTGAAGCGGCATTGAAATTTCTTGTATCCGTAAACCGGAAATTGTTTTGCGTATGTATCCCGTCATACCAGACTCCGGCAACCAACGACAGTTTCTCCCAATCCGACCGACAGTTGAACCCAAGTTTAGTGACAGCATCATAACCCTTAAAATTGTCTTGGCATTCACATTCACGATAATAATCGCCGTAATAGGACTTGTGATGCGCGAAAACACCGGCTCTGAACCGCCCCAGAGGTTTGAAATCATAAGCAGCATCCAGGACGGGATGCAAAGTATAGCCGGCTCCCACCTTCAGATACAGGTCCTTCGATTTCAAAGTCCGTTCGGCAATGTCAA
>JAKSJV010000059.1 GCA_024402005.1 Bacteroidales bacterium | reverse complement strand
CTTTACCAATAGACTTTTTAATGTTAAACCGTCCAACTTTTGGGGTTCACATCACGACAATGGCATTTGCCTTGTCTTCCTGTTTTTTCGGGTTTCTCACATATGCCTCGGCCTGATTGAGAAGCACCTCTGCAAGACGGATGAATATGAACGGAGCGCTGCCGCCTGAAGTTCTCACATCATAGTTCTCGTCCACGTGCTTGCGCAGATAGTAACCGGTGACAGTCTTGCCCTTCGGCTCCTTGTCCGTCTTCCAGGTAGCCCATCCGTCGGTTCCTCCGACATATGGCTCGATTTCGCGTTCCTTCCAGATAGCGCCGTTGTACAATATGGTTGCGGCAAAACGGGGCTCCAGCAATTCATAAGGAGGTTCGGCAGTAGTTCCTGATGTCGTATGCCAGGGTGCCCAGTTGGGGAATCCTCCTTCTGCAAGCTCATAGCTTTCCACCATTTCCTGCGTAGGCACTCCGTAAGCGCCGCCCTTGCTGTCAATGAGGGCATAGTCACCGCCGGGAGTATAGTAATAGTCAAAACTATGGGTTATACCGCTTGCGTAGTCAAAGGTGTACTGAAGTATTGTTTCAGTGTTCCCCTGTGCAAGAGTCTTGGTGATTGCATCGTAATAGTGCTCCTCCAGGGCATAACCCAGTTCCAGCACCTTGTCGGCTGCTGCTGTCACCTCATCATAACGTTCGGCGTAAAGCATGGCACGGGTGATGGTGGCATAGGCGATACCTTTGTCGAGCCTGCCGTTAGCAGCCGCCCGTGCAGGCAGGTTGTCAGCGGCATAGTGCAGATCCTCACTGACGAGAGCCCAGGCATCGGCTTCAGGGCTTATAGCCTTGTCCTTGGTAATCTCCTGCAGATTCTCCTTATATATTATCACGTCCTTGTAGCGTTTTACAAGTTCGAAATAAAGATATCCGCGGAGATAACGCAGCTCTCCCCTGAGACGCTTCTTGTCATTATCGTTCATCTGGCCATAGGTATCGAGGGCGCTGATCGCCTCATTGACCTGACGTATGGCAGTATAGAGTGTGCCCCAGTAACCCATATAGGAATCCACATAGCCGGCAGTCAGGACCGAACCGCCATAGGCCATCTCGGAAGGGATGTAGCAGAGCGCGTTATAGTTGTATGACGTGTACTTCATCTCATCTGTCAGGGATTCTGTAAGACCTATGGTCGTGGGGTTTGAATTCAAATCCCAGATATAGGTGTAGAGATAATTGATATTGTATTCAGCATTCTGCGTGCTCTCCCACATTGTCTTTGCCGACACCCTGTCGGTGGGAGTCATATCCAGGAATTTGTTGCAGGATACCAGCGCGAGGGCTGAAACCATTATAACGATTGTCTTTTTCATAATCATTTCCTCCCTCATTTAGAATGTCAATGTTATACCGCCCATAAGCAGACGCTGCTGGGGATAGTAACCGTTGTTCACGCCCGGGCTTTCAGGGTCGATGCCCTCAGGCAGACCGTCGATCGTAAAGAGGTTCTGACCTTCGACGAAGATACGGAACGCATCTATCTTGATGGCATTGGTCCACTTCTTGGGGAAGGTATAGCCGAGTTGCGCTGTCTTGAGACGGACATACGCACCGTTGCGTATCCAGAAGGTACTGCTGAGGCCGTTGTCACCGCCATGGCTGGTAGTGCTGAGCGTCAGACGAGGGAAAGTACCGTTCTTGTTGAACTCGCTGTAGGCGTTCTGGACAAGGAACAGAGGCGAGTTTCCGCCCTCCTTGAAGGTCTGTGTCCAGATTGTATTGTCATCATAGCCGTTGTAGTAGGTTCCTGTCAGAGAAACGTCGAACAGGGCGCCTCCGGTGAACTGGGCATTGAAATCTATACCCTTCCAGTTGATGTTCAAGTTCAAACCGAATGTAAGCTGGGGACGGTTGCTGCGGCCGAAATAGCCCTTGTCGTCCTCATCGATCTTTCCGTCGCCGTTCAGGTCCTTGTACTTGATGTCACCCACGTTGGGACGCGTACCGTACCAGGGCGAGTTGCTGATTTCCTCTTCGCTGCGGAACAGTCCGTCAGCCTGCCAGCAGAGTATGCTGCCGTATGTCGTGCCCACAACCTTGCGGTAATCGACGATGTTCGGTTCATCCTCATACACCAGCCAGCGTGTATGCGAATATGTCGCACTTGCAGAAATATCGTAATAGAAGGGGTCGCCGGCAAGATTGACGTGGTTGCGGTGGCTGATTACGATATCCACACCCTTCGCATCCATAGCGTTCTTGTTCACCCAGGTGGGATAATATCCGCCCATAGAGCTCGGGAATCCCGTACTCTGATATGTAAGCATATCGTAGGTATAGTTGTAGAAGGCATCCACCTCAAGGCCGAGCATTCCGCCCCACATAGTCAGGTCCGCACCGACGTTGTAGCTGAGAGTCTTCTCCCAGGTCAGGTCCGTATTCGGTACGCCTGATGTGTAATACGCGGGATTTACCTGTGTAGCCCCGTTCAGAAGGCCGTAAGCCACCTGTGAGCCATATTTGCTGTATGTGCTGAGGAACATATATTCACTCACGCTGTCATTTCCCAGCAAACCGACGCTTCCGCGTATCTTGAGGTCATTTATGCAGGAGATGTCCTTCATAAAGTCCTCCTTGGAGATACGCCAGCCCACGGAACCTGAAGGGAAGAAGCCCCAGCGGTTCTTCGTCATCCCGGAGAACTTGTAAGAGCCGTCGTAACGGCCGGTGAACTCCGCAAGATATTTCTCGTCATAGTCGTATTTCGCACGGAACACATAACCGGCGCTGCGGCTGGCGCTGCTCCAGCCAGATACCGGATTGTTGGTGGGAGTACCGTTGCTCAGTTCGGCCAAGGATGCGAAAGGCAGGTTCTTGACATAAGCCGCAAGGCCGTTGCCGCGATACTGGCGCACTTCAACCAGGGCCAGCAGGTCAAGATTGTTCTTGCCGAAGCTGTTGACGTATGTGATACCTCCCTGACCCACAATCTGCTCGGAGAAAGTGGTACCTTCGCCGAGGTTGGTGACGTTGTCTGAAATATGGGGGTTGTCTGTGCGTTTGCTCCATACCCACTCGCCCGCATCATTCTTGATATGCGACCACATCGCATACGGGGTACTGAGATTCTTGTTGTATGAAGTCTGGTAGATATAAGAACCCGACGCCTTGATGGCAAGTCCCTTGAGGAAGGGGAAATCATACCTGAGTTCGGCATTCGCAGATATTTCGGAACCGTTGGTCTTCTTGTAGCCTGACTCGTAGATTGCGGCGAGAGGGCTCACGAGGAAGGACTGGTTGTTCTGCACTGCACCGGTATAGATGCCTTCATATCTTTCGGGAAGATACGGATGCATCTGTATGGTCTGGCGTGCAACGCTGAACCACCCGGATTCCGTATCGCCACCATCGGAACCGCCTGACAGGTATGCAGGGGTCTGGCGACGGCTGATAACACCGCTGATACCCACCTTGTAGGTGAAATTCTTACCTATCTTGCCGTCAACGTTGGAACGCAGGTTGTAACGCTTGTACGTAAAACCGTCGATATTACCTTTCTGATCCAGGATACCGAGGGAAGTGAAATGTCTTGCGTGTTCCGTTCCGCCCTGGACAGTGACATTGTATTTCTGGTTGAAACCTGTTCCGAACACCTTGTTCACATAATCCACATTGTCCCATCCGTCATTGGGGTCGCCGTTGACCATAGCCTCAACGTTGCGTTTGGTGAAATAGGGCTGATACTGGTCCACAGACGAAATTTCGCCGTTTGCCAGCTGGTCCATCATCTGCGCGGTATTGTAATAATAAGCATACTGCGGACCGTTCATAAACTGCGGGAAATTTGCGTTCATCGAAGCACCGAGGGACATATTGAAAGAGACCTTGGTCTTTCCCTTTTCTCCCTTCTTCGTTGTGACGATGATGACACCGCCGGCAGCCTGAAGACCGTAAACGGCGGCTGAAGCACCATCCTTCAGGACAGAAATGCTTTCGATATCGGCGGGATCGATGTCGTTGATATTATCGACGGGGAAACCGTCCACTACATAAGCGACTCCATATACGGAACCGCGGATCCGCAGCGTGGCCTGGTCAAGACCCGGCTCGCCGGATTCCTGCACTGATGATATACCGGGAAGACGTCCGGCCAGCACCTGCGACACGTTGGTGGAAGGCGCCTTGAGCAGTTCCTCGCCCTTTATGGCGGACACCGCCGAAGTCAATGAAGACTTCTTCTGGACGCCGTAACCGACGACAACGGCATCGTCCAGATAGAGGGTATCCTCGGAAAGGGTTACATTGTGAACTTTTTCACCGTTATACTCGAATACCTGTGAAGAATACCCCAGACTTGAATACTCTATCTTTGCCCCCTCCTGCGAAGGAACCGTTATGGAGTAATTTCCGTCCAGGTCTGTCACTGTTCCGGTCGTTGTACCCTGAATCATCACCATCGCGCCTGCGAGCGGTACTCCGCCTGCATCCTTGACAGTACCCTTCAGCGTATTCTGTGCAAATGCGATACCGCATCCCAGCGCCAGAAACAGCAGAATTCCTGATAATTTACGTAACATAGGTTATTTTATTTGGTTTGTTTTTCTCATTGATTCTTCAAGCTCATCCCACAGCCTGTGCTTGTTCAGGTGGGAGATGTCGAACAGCATAACGCCGCCGGTCGAGATTATGGCCTGCTCAAGGGCGGGCGCGAACCTGTCCATCCCGCCGAGATACTGTTCCACGTAGATGGAACCGGTCACGGGGACTACGCCTTTGGTAATCTGTTTCGCCAGTTCTGCACCGCCTTCCACACTGTAGCAGTACTTCAGCTCAAGATGCAGTCCCGCCTCGGTGCTCTGCCCTTTGGTCCCTGTAGCCTTGTCGATGTCGTCCTTTGTTATATAGGTATAGTAAAGGCCCGTCATATACACGTCCAGAAGCTGGGCATATCCCGTGTTCTTATAGGTAGGGGTGGCCCAGTCGAAATCCACGGAAGGATCGTATGTATCGGCAGCCCAGTTCACGCCGACCTGATAATATGTCGGATACCAGGCCCCTGTGTAGTCGCCTATCTGAAGTTTGGGATTTATCGCCTTGAGTTCACCGTGCGTTCTGGCAACGAAGTCGTGAATCACACCGGCGCGCCATTCGCACCACTGATTGAAATACTTGCCGCGGGCCCATTCTTTGCGCAACTTGCCGTTCTTGTACCAGCTGAGTATATCTTCAGGGAAGTTTTCCACCTTGTGCCCGAGATATTCCTCGAACTGCCTGCGGCTCAAATCGCTGAAATCGGCAGTCATACCGTCATAGCGGACACGGTCGAAAATAAGGCCGTCACACTCGGGGTATTTCGATACGAATTCCTTCAAAATGGCCAGCTGATATTCCTGGACGTCCGGATTCGAAGGATTTATCATACCGTTGTAGTTGCCCTTTATCTTGCTGACAGGCACCAGCTTGCCCTTTTCGTAGCAGATGCTCTGCCAATCCTTGTGGTCCGTATAGATTATCCCCCGTTTCATAAAATTATGACCGCCGCAGAAAACGTTCAGACTGGCCAGCACGTTCATTCCCATTTCGTGGCCGTATTTGATGAAAAAGCCCATCATATCATAGTCACGCGGCCTTTCGATGCCGTCGAACGGACTCATATACGGAGCGATGCGGCTGTCATACAGCACCTCGCCCATTATGGATTTCACATCCACGACCACATTGTCGAAGCCCAGCCGGTGCACTTTGTCCAGATAGAAGCGTATGCTGTCGGGATTGGAAAGCATACGGTAGTTGGCCTCGCAGTCGAACCACATATAGTTGCGGTTGGAGGCGAAACTCCCCGATGCCGCTACGAAAGACAGCAACAAAATTGTCAGAAACCTGCGCATTATTCCAAAGTCTTAAGTATCTGTGAAATCTGATAGAGTCCTCTGGGAACGTGGAAACAGCCTTTCCATTTGCCGCCCTTCAGGGGAAGAAGGACCTCGCCGCGGCGGTTCAGGTAGCCATACCACTCAGGGTGTTCATAGTCCTTGAAATTGGTCCAGAGGTAATCATTGAGCTTCCCGAACCATTCGAGGCACTCCTTGTTGCCTGTCAACTGATAGCCCTTGATCATTGCAATGGAGCTTTCGATATGCACCCACCACAGTTTCTGATCCCATTCCAGTTCCTGTGTAGGAGCGCCCTTGCGGTCCATAAAGTAGAATATTCCGCCATACTCCTTGTCCCAGCCGTATTTTATCACGCTGAGAGAGATTTCCACAGCCTTGTCAATAAGTTTGCGGTCGTTGCGGCGTATACCTATATTCATAAGGAACCACATCGCCTCAAGGTCGTGGCCCGGATTGACGCGGCGTCCCTCGAAGCAGTCGAGCAGGCTGCCGTCAGGTGCAAGGTTCTCGAGGATGACTCCCAGGTCCGGCTGGTAGAACACGTCCACTATCTCGTGAACGCTCTCGTCTATGGTTTTCTCGATGAGTTCCGGATCATTGATGATATCCTCCACCTCGAGGGCCATGTTGCAGATGATCATCGGCAGGGCGAAATCCTTCATAGGACGGGTCCCAGGCACAATCTTGCTCCATTTGCCCTTGGGATTTGAACGTCTGTCAAGGATACGCTGGAAAGTCTTTTTGGCTATCTCCGCATATTCCTCACTGCCCGTTGCCTTGGCCAGCTGGGCGAACGCCATACAGGCGAAAGTATTCGAGAAGATATTATAGGGATAGACGATGGGCTTTCCTTCCCGCGTCACGCTGAAATAGAAATCGTAATTGCCGTCGTGACCGTATTTTTTCAGGAATTCCGCACCCTGGATTGCACAGTCGAGCCATTCCTGCTTTTTCTGATAACTGTTGTACAACATTGCGAACATCCACACCTCTCTGCCCTGCAGCCAGATGAACTTGTCCGTATCGAACACGCTGCCGTCACGGTCAAGACAGCTGAAATAGCCGCCGTACTGTTTGTCCTGGGATTTTTCGAGCCAGAATGGAAGACAATTCTCCAACAGCTCAGTCTCGTACTTTTTTGCTAATGCTTTGAAATCCATATCTATAAAAAATAATACCTTGTCCCACAAAAATAGAAAACTTCTTAAATAAAACAAAAATATATAACCATAATATTATTTAAATAATTTTAATTAATTTTGCGACATAAATACAATTTGGTTTAAGAATTTAAAATTAAACCAGATTATTATTTAACAATTTTTATATAATTCAACTGTCAAGCATTTCACTACACCAAATCATTATGGTAAAAAACGATTTTGACAAATTCAGAAAAAAATTCAATTTTTCGGAAAATGGTACGGCAATCCTCCGTTGCCTTATGGAGGAAGGTGAAATATCTGCCGGAATCGCTGCAAAAAAGACAGGGATCAGCATCCCGACAGTTACAAAGACTCTCGAAGGCCTGGTCGCGGCCGGAATCGCCGCAAACTGCGGAAAACGTCATAAAGAAGGAGGACGAATGCCCGTCGTTTACCAGATGAACAGCAACGCAGCCTACTTCGCCGGAATAGAAATCCATCATCACCACATCACATACGGGATCTGTGACTTCAACGGGAACATAATCCATCGGAATGAAAAATTCCCCTTCCTTCTTGATGGAGAAAATTCGTACGAAGAGTTGTGCAGGGCCATAGACGACATTAGAGTACAAGCCGAAGATTTATGGGACAAAGTCATTGCGGCCACAGTCAGCATCCCCGGACGCGTCCATACGGCAAACGGGGAAAGTTTCAACTATTTCGACGCAGCCGGAAAACCTTTGTCCGAAGCGCTCGAAGATCGATTCGGAATAAAGTTCTACATCGACAACGATTCGAGGGTGATGTGCTACGGAGAATATATGCACAGAAAACTGCACGCTGTCAAAAATCTACTTTACATAAACCTGAACTGGGGGTTGGGAATGGGTATGATACTGAACGGCAAACTGTATTACGGTTCCACGGGGCTTTCCGGCGAACTCGGTCATATCACGATGTTCGACAACGAGATTTTCTGCAGGTGCGGCAAGAAAGGATGCCTGGAAACGGAAGCGTCAGGTTTTGCGGCACGAAGGCTGCTTGTAGCAAAATGCGCCGCCGGAGCCCAGTCCATCCTGACAAAGAAATTGGACACGAAGGCCCAGATCACCCTTGATGACTTTGTGACCGCCATCAAGGCTGAGGATATGCTGATGATAGAAATAACCGAGGAAATAGGCAGCCAGCTCGGCAAAGGGGTCGCCGCAATGATAAATATCTTCAACCCCGAACAGGTTATCATCGGCGGGGAACTTTCCAAAGCAGGAGACTATCTGAAAATGGCCGTCATCGGTTCGATCAGAAAACACTCCCTGAGCATAGTGAACAGGGAGACGACAGTCGAATTGGCCGACCCATCCATCAATGCCAACCTGCTCGGCTGCTGTCTCATCGCCCGCGACCGGACCGTCGGGATACTATAGCTACCGGTTCACTCTGAACTCTCCAATAGGGACAGCTGTCACTCATTGACAGTAACAGCCCTCGTCTTGTAGTCGTAGCAGAAGAGCGTTTTGCTACGCATTCCGGGGCCGCGCGTGCAGCCGATGCGCTGGATTGTGAGCAGGTTCTTGCCCGGATTCACCGTAACAAGATTGAATGAATCCTGGTTGACTGTGCCGGGAGTCCGATCCTCGTGCATATACGCATCCCTTTCCCCCGCCTTGTCCACAAGTATCTGCAACTGACGTTCGTGTCCGTTGACGCGCCCTATGTAATCCTCGTGGTCGTGGCCGCTGAGCCAGCAGACAAAAATGCCGCCATCGTCAATGAAACGGTCCAATGTAATGAATGCCTGCTCCCGCATACACTCTATCTGCGGGGCCTGGGGATCCTGCCAGCAGGCTGGAATGCCGGAAGCGGTGGAAAAACCGCTGTCAATGCTTGTGAGCCCCGTCTGCGAAAAATAATGCTGAGCCCCGACGACGGCATATCCCTTTGCCGCCGCATCCTTGAGGACAGAATCGAACCACCGGTCCTGAGTCTCATCATAATGGATGCTGTCAAGGGCGATAAGCCTGACTTTGGACTCGGGATAATCCTTATAGAAGTAGCAGGCGCAATATGCCGGCGACTTAACGTCCGTTACTCCGTTTGGCTGTACGACGCCCCAATTATGCACATACGGGCCTATGAACTTCCTGTACGCGTCTTCGGCAGTCGCATCATATGGAACGTCAGTCTCGGACCAGGTCTTGTGCCCCTTCCAGCAATCGTGATTGCCTATCAGATTGATTATCCTGCCTGCGCCCTTGACCTGAGCCCAGGGGTTGGGATTGTCCAGATAGCACATCACCGCATCTCCGGTATGAACGGCATCGGCAATATATTCCGAATAGGCATCATAGAACTCGATTATGCGCTCCATGTTGGGGTTGTATCCGTGCAGGTCGGAGAAATGTATCAGCGTAAGGGACTTCTCCGCGGCCGGTTTGTCCCACGAACCACCCGATGCCCTGGCGCTCAACAATGTCGGGAGCACTTTCTCCGCGGGATTCAGATCCAATATCCCCGTCCCCCGCGTAAAGCCCGCCGTAACGGCAAGTGCAATCAAA
>JAKSJV010000058.1 GCA_024402005.1 Bacteroidales bacterium | reverse complement strand
TATAATATTGACATTAAGAAAAAGGTTGAATAATTATGAGACACAATAGATCAATCAATCATCTTGGTCGCCAGAGCGGACACCGTAAGGCTATGCTTGCAAATATGAGCTGCTCTCTTATCGAACATAAGAGAATCCAGACCACAGTTGCAAAGGCAAAAGCCCTGAAGATGTACCTCGAACCCCTGATTACCAAGAGCAAGGAAGATACTACACCTTCACGCCGTGTTGTCTTCAGCTATCTGAAGAACAAGGAGGCTGTTGCAGAACTTTTCCGTACCATTGCTCCCAAGATTGCAAACCGTCCCGGTGGATACCTCCGCGTACTCCACACCGGTTTCCGTCAGGGCGATGGCTCAGAGATGGCTCTTATAGAGTTCGTTGATTTCAACGAGACTGCACTTGCTGGAGCACAGAAGACAGCCGCCAAGAAGACTACCCGTCGCGGTGGCGCAAAGAAGGCTGCCGAGGCTCCTGCAACAGAGGCCGCAGAGGCTCCTGTAGCCGAGGCACCTGCAACAGAGGCTCCTGCAAAGGAAGCTGCCGAGAAGAAGGCTCCCGCCAAGAAGGCCGCAGCAAAAAAAGCTGAGCCCAAGACTGAGTAGTTTCCCTTTCGGGTAACAGAAAGAACCATAGCATTTGCGGAACTTTAGATAAGGTTTATGTTCCGCAAATGCTATGGCTCTTTCATTTGTGCGAGAGAATCCACTGCTGCTTTTGCCGTTTCATTCACTCACCCGTTTGCGCGGAAGGATTATCCGTTAATCGGCATAGTCTTGGCACGCAGCCAGGCAAGGAAGTCATCGTCCTCGATGGCAGGTGCGAAATTCCGGTACACCTTTTCGTTATAGGTGTTTAGCCATTCAATCTCCTCGCGGCTCAGCAACTCAGGCAGCAGGGCCGAGGTGTCGAAATGGCAGCAGGTCAGGGTTTCGAAACATAGCCATCGTCCGAAATCATTGGTATAGGCTTCACGGCAGAGGATGACGTTCTCGTGGCGCACGCCCCACTTCCCTTCACGGTACAGTCCCGGCTCATTCGATGTTATCATACCAGGAAGCATAGGCTGTGACAGGAAATTCTGCCTTATGCTCTGCGGGCCTTCGTGGACGCAGAGGAAGAAGCCTATTCCGTGGCCTGTCCCGTGGCCGAAATTGCGACCCGCCTTCCACAGCGGTTCGCGGGCCAGGGCATCTATCTGACAGCCTGCCGTCCCGTAGGGGAACACTGCCATACTGAGGTCTATCATTCCCTTGAGCACCAGGGTATAATCTTCCTTTTCAAGACGGGACACTTCGCCCGTCGGCACCGTGCGCGTAATGTCGGTAGTCCCGAACAGATACTGTCCTCCGCTGTCGCAAAGATACAGCCCGTCACGTCCGATGATTGTCGAACCGTCCTCGGGCGTAATGTAGTGCGGCAGGGCGCCGCCCTCGCCGAAGGCTGAAATCGTTTCGAAACTGTCTCCCTTATAGCCCGGGATCTCGGCTCTGAAGGCCCCGAGACGCTGTGCCGCTTCCCACTCGGAAACGCTGCGCTCTTTCAATGTACATTCCAGCCAATAGAGGAATTTCTCCACGGCCAGCCCGTCTTCCAGATACGCCTCGCGCATTCCGTCTATCTCGGCCGGTGTCTTTACGGCCTTTTTCAACGCAATGGGGCTGGCAAGCGCTTGTCCTCCGGCAACTATTTCTGCCAGGTGTCCGTTCAGACTGGCCGGATCATAGCATATCACGTTATTCGAAGCCAACCGTTCCAGTTCCGCTGCTATGTTGCCGTAAGCCTCCACACTAACTCCGTCCTGTTCGACGGCGGCATAACTGTCCAGCGTATCCTCGTCCGCACTGCCGTCCTGACGGAAATCCGACCCGTCACAATCCTTTTTCACGAACCATTGCGCACTGTCCTGACCAATGAGCAGGTAGCTGAAAACCACGGGGTTGTAATCTATGTCGCTACCGCGCACGTTCAGCATCCACGCCACCTCATCCAGGGTGCTGACAAGAATATAGTCGGCATTTCGTTCCGCCAGAAATCTGCGTATCCAGTGCAGCTTTTCCTCACGCGTAATTCCCACCGTCGTTTCATCCAGGGTAATTACCGGTCCTGCGGGTATCGCAGGTCTGTCTTCCCATATAGCATCAATCAGATCAGGGACACCCGTCAGTTCGAAACCGTCAGTTGCCGGGGCGCAGATTTCACGTATTTCCTCCATCGACGCGGCATTCTCGCAAAGACTGTCGCAGGCAACCCTCCTGCACCCTTGTTCTGCGATCCAGTGCGGTATATCAACAGATTCCGGCATCCGCGTTTTGTGTAATTCGATGCCTGTTCCGTCCAACTGACGTGCTGCCTGGATGAAATAGCGGCTGTCTGTCCAAAGTCCGGCGTGGTCAGCCGTTACTACCAAGTCGCCCGCTTCGCCCGTGAATCCGCTGAGCCAGGTCACTGTCTGATACCTGGGTGCGAGATATTCGCTGGAATGGGGGTCGCTGCCCCGCAGTACCACCGCATCCCATCCGTTTGCCGTCATCAAGGTCCGTAGGGCGCAGACCCGGAGAAAATGCTCGTTTGTCATACCATTTGTCTTATTTTCTTGACACACACAAAGGTAACAATAAAATTTTTGCTAAATTTGCCGGAGCAATGAAAATTGAGTCATTATGGAAAAGAGACCTGAAAATATGAATCCCGCACCTGCCGGAGAGCAGGTTGTCACGACAAATCCGGATCACAGGAACGGCGCTATTGTCATTTTGGCCATTGTTGCCGCTGTCCTGGCACTCGTGCTGGCCGCAATCCTTATTTCCAAGGCGAAGCTTGTTCACGAACTTCAAGGTGAAAAGGATGAACTTACCGAGCAGATAGTGGCCTTGCAGGCCGATTATGACAGCCTGTCTTCCGACTATGAAAGCATCAACAGCCAGTTGGATTCTTCCCGCGAGGAGGTGGCGCAGCTTATCGAGCGCATACAGAATACCGATGCCACGAACCGTCGCAAGATACGTCAGTATCAGAAGGAACTGGGTACACTCAGGGCCATTATGAAGAACTACATAATTCAGATAGATTCCCTGAATACCCTGAACCACAAACTTACCGCCGACGCCGCTGCCGCCCGCAAGGAAACGGCACAGGTCCGCAAGCAGAATGACGAGCTTCAGAAAACGGTGGATGAGCTTGCCGACAAGGTTGAGACGGGCGCAGTTCTTCAGGGACGCGACATCAAGGCCGAGGCATACAACAATAACGGAAAGGTTGTGGACCGTGCTTCATCGGCAGTCCGGATACTCACCACTCTGACTCTCGGGGCCAATAATCTTGCAGAGAAAGGTCCTGTCCGCGTTTTTGTGGTCGTAACCGATCCTGACGGCAATATCCTCAAGAATCAGGATTCCCGTATATGCAATTACGGTGGCGGCCAGCTGGAGACTTCCGCTTCCCGCGAGATCGATTATCAGGGCAACGAGGTGGAAATGAGTATCTATCTGAACAATGTCGGCAAGTTCGCCAAGGGCATCTATACGGTTCAGGTGTTGACGGAACGCTCCTTGATGGGTTCCACCCAGTTCATGCTCCGCTAAGCGGCGGTTCTGGCCGTTGTGGCTGGCATTTACGTTCATATACCTTACTGCCGCAGTCATTGCACCTATTGCGGCTTTTACTCGGAGCTTCTGCGTACTTCGCAAGGCTCCGATGCTTTTGTCTCCGCCCTCTGTAGCGAAATTGTTTCTTTATCTGTGGCGAAGAGTAGACAGTGCAGGGGGTTCAGAAGGCCTGCTACCCCCCTGGCGGCAGGGGGACTGCCGGAGGCAGCTTGGGGGCCCGCCGCGTTAGCGGTGGGAGGGGTTACTGCTGAACCCCCTGTATTGCGAAACGTAGCCGCAGATGACAACACCCTCTATTTCGGGGGAGGGACACCATCACTGCTGAGTCCGGAGCAGTTGTCGAGGATAAAAGAGACCTTGGATGAAACTGGCTGGACGGCGGATGCGGACGGGGTGCCGACGGTAGGAGAATTTACCGTCGAGGTGAATCCTGACGACATAGTTAAAGGCGGCCGCGAATATGCCGGAGGCCTTCGCAGACTCGGTGTCAACCGCATCAGTATGGGTGTACAGAGTTTCGATGACGCCGTGCTCAAACGTATGGGACGCCGCCACAACGCAGCGCAGGCAATACAGGCCTATGCCATCCTTCGCGAAGCCGGTTTTGACAATATCTCCCTTGATTTCATCTTCGGATTCACTGACCGTTTCGATGTACGTGAGTGGGAAAAACAACTGAAAGCCCTTCCCGGTGGCCTGCCGGAACACATCTCCTGCTACCAGCTCAGCATAGAGGAAGGCAGCGGTCTGGAGAAGATGATTGGTCGCGGTATTTTTGCCGTTCCCGCGGATGAGGTCTGCGAAAAGCAGTATTATGACATATGTGCAGTCCTTGCCGGTCTCGGCTATGAACACTATGAGATAAGCAACTGGGCCCGCCGCGCTTCGGCATCAGACCCGTTCCCGGTATCGCCGTCGTCCTTGTCCCCGCAGTCTCCATACCGGTCCCGTCACAACAGCGCATACTGGAATCATACTCCCTATATCGGATTCGGGCCCGGGGCACATTCCCTGCTGGTTCCGGGGAACGGATCAACCGATTCTGACGCCTGCGGTCAAGCCGCTATGATGCGCCGCTGGAACAATCCTGACGTCAAGGCTTATATCTCCGCGGCCGGGTTGCTGAACGGGGCTTCCGGCACTGCTGAGGACTTTTCTTCAGTCCGCGGTAGCGAGACCCTTACTCCGGACCAGATACTCGAAGAAAGGATAATGCTGGGTCTGCGCACTTCTGACGGTATTGAAGAGGAATGGCTGAAGAGAAACGTCAAGGAGGAGAGAATCACGGAATTCCTTGACAGGGGCTTCTTGTGCCGCATAGCCGGAAGAGATGAAAACAAGTCCGGCAATCCGGGGTACATCCGTATCCCCGAATCCAGATGGTTTGTTTCCGATTCGATAATTTCCGACCTGATATGACCTTTTGACCCGCCCCGCTACTTGTGTACCAAGGTTCCGACTTCATCGCCGGCGAGAAGACGGCCGAGATTGCCCTCTTTGTTCATATCGAATACCACGATGGGCATATCGCCCTGTTCGCATAGAGCGAAGGCCGTTGCATCCATAACCTTCAGATGGTCGCCGAGGGCCTTGTCGAAAGTGAGTTCCGAATACTTGGTCGCTGATGGGTCTTTTTCCGGATCTGCAGTATAGACACCATCTACGCGTGTACCCTTGAGAAGGACGTCGGCGCCTATTTCCAAAGCACGGAGAGCCGCGCCGCTGTCCGTGGTGAAGAAGGGATTTCCTGTGCCGCCGGCTATGAGGGCGACTCCGCCTTTCTCCATAACGGCAACCGCTTTGTCACGCATATAGTAATTTGCAACAGGTTCCATAGGAGTGGCGGTGAATACTTCCGCAGCGATGCCTTCTGCGCGCAGCGCCATAGCAAGACCCAGAGAATTGATGACTGTGGCGAGCATTCCCATCTTGTCGGCATCCACTCTTTCGAAACCGGCTTTTGCACCACTGAGACCGCGGAAAATGTTGCCGCCTCCCACAACAATGCCTATCTGATGACCGGCTCTGACCGCAGCCGCAACTTCACGTGCATACCTTGCCATCCATTCTTCGCTGATACCTGTGCCGGCGGGGCCGCCAAGGCTTTCACCGCTTAATTTCAATAGAACTCTCCTGTACATTTTTATGCGTTTTAAACGATTACAAATGTATCAATTTATTGTAAAATCTCCAAGGAATTGACTATCTTTGCAAAGCCTGAAAGGCATTTGAAACGCAAATTCTAACATTATGGCAAATATTTTCAAGACATCTATCGGCAAGAAATTGATAATGAGCATTTCGGGAGCGTTCCTCATTATCTTTATGCTGCTCCACACGACTATCAACGTATTCTCGGTATTCGACACTCTTTTCGGAAGGTGGGGTTCCTATGACGGATGGTTCCGTATGGGATGTGATTTCATGGCTCTTCCATTCATCAACGTAATGGTTCCGGTTCTGGCTTTCGGTTTCCTGATTCACATCATCTATGGTTTGATTCTTTCAATCACCAATTTCCGCGCCCGTGGCGGATTCAACCGTTATGCCGTCGATTCCAAAGCGAAGCAGGACAGTTTTGCCGCAAAGAATATGATTTATCTCGGCCTTATCGTACTCGGCTTCATTGCTCTGCATCTTACACACTTCTGGCAGGACATGCAGCTTCAGGAATGGACCGGAGGTGATGCTGAAGATCCTTACGTTCTTTTGGAAAATACTTTCAGCTCCATCTGGATGGTGCTTTTCTATGTGCTTTGGTTCACGGTCCTCTATCTTCATATAGGCCACGGTTTCTGGAGCGCGTTCCAGACACTCGGATGGAACAATATGATATGGCTGCCCCGTCTCAAATGGATAGGGCGTTTCGTAGGTGCCATAATCTGGCTCGGCCTTACTGCAGTTGCGGTTTCGGCTTTCTGCCACGCAAACGGTCTGTTCGGATTGAACAGCGTTCTCGCCGCCCTGTAATCGGCACCAACCTTTATTCAGGGTGCTCATCTATGGTCTAATATTGAGATTGCGCCATTTCTTGTACGATAAGGGATGGCTCAAGTCGTATTCTACGGAAGTGCCGTCCATCTGCGTGGGCAACGTTTCTGTGGGTGGTACGGGGAAGACTCCCGTGACGGAACTGCTGATCCGTACCTTGCGGGATGATGAGATTCCCGCCGCCGATGCCGAATATCTCGGTTTCGACCCTGGAAGTCTTTTTTTTACGGTAAAGCCGAACATCGCTGTTCTCAGCCGCGGTTACAAGCGGAAAACCAAGGGTTTCCAGCAGGTGGTCACAACAGGCTCCGCCGAGCAGTATGGAGATGAACCGCTTCAGATAAAGCAGAAGTTTCCCGAAACGGTAGTGGTGGTGGATGCAGATCGTGTGGAAGGGTGCAAACTCCTTACCCATCCGTCGAAAATCAAGGACCTGCCGGAAAAAACGCGACGCAGAATCATTGCCCCGAAATTCGGCAAGTCGGATATAATCATTCTGGATGATGCATACCAATACCGTCGCATCAAGGCAACAAGCAATATAGTGCTGACTACCTACTCACGTCCTTATTTTCACGATTTTCTTCTGCCGGTCGGAAGGCTCAGGGATTTACGGGAACGCGTGCATAAAGCCGATATGGTGATTGTAACCAAGTGCCCCACTTATCTTGAGGATAGCGAGAAAATGGACTGGGCGGCAAAAATGAAGATCAAGGACTACAATCCGGCAACTTGTGAAGGAATAACCAAGGGTGGAAAGAAACAGAAATTGCTTTTTGCCACGATAACCTATGATGGGCTCGAGCCCGTTTTCCCTGACGGTGACCGTCGCTATACCCACGCCAAATTTGCAATACTGTTTTCAGGTATAGCCAATGATACCCCGCTGGCCCGGTGGCTCAGTGAAACATACAGGATAGTTTCCCACCTCAAGTATCCCGACCATCATTATTTCACGAAGAACGATGTAAAAGACATAGCTTCTACGGCGGCCAAGTTCCCTACATCCGTCGTAATTACCACGGAGAAAGATGCCCAGCGTATGCGGGATGGCAAACTTGTGGTCGGGCAGGATCTGCACAACAGGATGTTCTACGTCCCGATCCGTGTTCAGATGCTTACCGGTGTAGAACAGAAATGTCTGAAAGAATACTTATCGGAAATCAATCACAGATAATAAAATCCTCAACGTTATGATCGACAAAGCCAATGAAATCCTGGCCAAGGCCAAGGAACAGATGACCTCCGCATCAAGATTTCTGGAGGAAAGCCTCAAGACTTACCGTGCCGGCAAGGCGAACCCCACAGTGTTCAACAATGTGCTTGTGGACTATTATGGAAGCAAGACTCCGCTGCCCCAGGTGGCTTCGGTGACTGCGCCGGACGCACGTACGATTGCGATACAGCCCTGGGACAGGAATATGATTCCCTTGATTGAAAAGGCGATTCTCGACGCAAATGTCGGAATGACTCCGCAGAACAACGGGGAAACCATACGCTGCAACGTTCCCGCGCTTACCGAGGAGCGCCGCAAGGAGCTTATCAAGAAGGCGAAAGCCGAGGGTGAAAATGCCAAGACCGTTGTCCGTAATGCCCGTCGCGACGCTATGGATGCCCTGAAGAAGTGCATCAAGGAAGGTCTGGCAGAGGATATGGAGAAGGATTTCGAGGATAAGGTCCAGAAAGCTACCGACGAGGTTACGAAGAATGTCGATGCTCTGGTATCTGCCAAGGAAAAGGAAATTCTCACGGTATAGTTTCAAGGGGTGAAAAAGCCCGTTTTGATTGCAGGTCCCTGCAGCGCGGAGTCGCTGGAACAGGTGTTGGCTACGGCCGATGCCGTTGCCGGTGCGCTCTCTTCTGCGGGGTCTGTGCAATTTACGGAACTTGATTGGTTCCGTGCCGGACTGTGGAAACCTCGTACTCGTCCCGGTTCTTTCGAAGGTGTGGGCAGCGCAGGCCTGGAATGGCTTGCAGAAGTCAAGCTCCGTTACGGATGGAAGGTATGCTGTGAGGTTGCTACTCCCTCCCACGTTGAGGCCTGCCTGAAAGCCGGGATTGATATGGTGTGGATTGGAGCCCGCACGGCAGCCAATCCTTTTCAGGTACAGGAATTGGCCGAATCGCTTCGTGGGGCGGATGTACCTGTATATGTCAAAAATCCTGTCAGCCACGACCTCAATCTGTGGTGTGGCGCCGTCGAAAGGCTCTCTAAATGCGCCGTGACCCAAATCGGTGCCATCCATCGCGGCGTATCAAGCAATTCCAGCCTTGAATATCGCAATGACCCCGCCTGGGACCTGGCGATAGCATTCCATAGCCGCTGTCCTGAACTTCCGCTGTTGTGTGACCCGTCTCATATTGCGGGAAAGGCGGAATCTGTCCCGGAGTTGAGCCAAAGGGCAATAAACATTGGTTTCGACGGCCTTATGGTGGAGGTTCACAATGACCCGTCGAAGGCATTGAGCGATGCGTCCCAGCAACTGTCTCCCGAAGGATTTTCCCGCTTGCTCGGTGACCTCGTCATTCGTGACGGAGTTTCTTCCGATGTGGAATTTACCCGGCAGATCGAGCAGCTCCGTGCCCGAATCGATGATATTGACGGCAACCTGCTCTCACTGCTGGGACAAAGGATGTCCGTTTCCGAGGAGATAGGGCGGCTCAAGAAGGAAAGCAACGTGGCCATACTCCAATCCGGCCGTTGGGAAGAAGTCCTTTCCCGCGCCGTAGCCCTCGGCCGCCGCAACGGCCTCTCCGAGGACTTTGTCCGCTCAATTTTCTCACTGATTCACGAGGAGAGTATCCACAGACAATAGCGCTTTGACGGCAAAAAAGCGCATTCGGACCCCTGAATGCTGCGATCGCGGCTTCGTTGAAGTCCATAGTGGAACTTCTTTCACTTCGCCGTCCGAAATACTCGAACACTAATATCAATCGCAGGGAGAATCTCCCAAGCAAGAAGACTCTCCCATTGACTGACACGGATGCTGAGTAATGGCATCAGCCCGAGGGCTGAT
>JAKSJV010000057.1 GCA_024402005.1 Bacteroidales bacterium | reverse complement strand
CGGAAAGGCGCAAAGGCCGCGGGGGTAGCGAGCGGAACGAAGTGGGAGCGAAGCGGATCAGGGGGCAGAGCCCCCTAAAACAAAAAAGTGGCATAAGCCACTTTTTTGAGCGGTAAGCGAGGTTCGAACTCGTGACCTTCGGCTTGGGAAGCCGACGCTCTACCAACTGAGCTACTACCGCATATGTGGGGCGGAGGACCGCCGCGAAAGAACTACTTCTTGAGGAGCGAAAGGATATCGACGATGCCGGAAGTCAGGTCGGCTACATTGCCGGAAGTGGAAGTCCTGCCACGCTGCATATCATTCGTTGCCTTTGTGAAATCGAAATTGCCGAGAGTGGTCAAAGCGCTCAAAATTCCGCTCACATTGCTGTTGTTGACCAGATTGGATGAACCGGATATCAATCCGGAGGAATAATCCTTGGCGGTCTGGTTGCTCAAATCACCTTTCAATGAAGTCAAGGCGGAAACAAGTGACGAAACGTTGAGTATGTTCTGCGCCTTGCTGAAATCGATGCTTCCGGTATTGCTGTACTCCGTGAAAAATTTCGAAAGTACGGAACCCGCGATACTGCCGTTGGAAAAATCCGTGGAATTCATAAGTTTCGACGAAGAACCGCAGGATGTCAGCATCAATGCGGAAAGCAGAACGGCAAATACGGCTTTGAATTTCATAATACCTCGATTATTCTCTGCGAAGGTAGCAAAATCGCCACTATTGTGCAAATTTTTTGAAAAAAGAAAAGTGTACGTTCCCGTATTTTTTAGTCTTGACGAAAGACTGATGGCCGCTGAAATCATACTCAGAGGGATGTTCTAGCACGAAATAGCAGTCGGGATGCAGGATATTGCTGCCCAGGACCTTGTCCGGAAGAGTATCCAGGCCCTCAAGGGCATAGGGGGGATCGGCAAAGACGATATCATACTTGCGTGTGCACAGACCGAGGAAATCGAAAACGTTGCAATGCACCACCGAAACGTTTTTCAGGCCAAGGGACGATGCGCTGCGCCTGATGAATACAGCATTGTCCGGATTCATCTCGACGGTATCTACCAATGCCGCCCCGCGCGAAGCGAATTCGAAACCTATGCTCCCGGTACCTCCGAAAAGGTCCAGAACCGCCAGATCCTCGAACTCATACTCGTTACCCAGTATATTGAAAAGCCCTTCCTTGGCAAAATCCGTTGTGGGACGAGCCTTGTAACCTTTGGGAGGATCGATGGACCTTCCGCGCAAACGACCGCCTATAATTCTCATCGGATGAACGTCATTGAAGGATTTCCGCAGATTTGAAATAACGGAACAGAGAAGTCAATTGCTCCTGGCTGACATTGCCGGAAGTGAAATACAACGTCGAAATCTCAGGATTGATCTGCAGCTTCTTCAACACCATAAATATATAATACAGTGCCGTCGTAAAATCACCCGCCTTGAAACAATTGCAGAACTGCAACCTGTCCCCCTGCGCCACCACCAGAGACAGGACGTCATCCGAAATGGATGCCATTATCTTGTTGTGGTGACGGATTTTGCACAAGGACATCAGCATATCGTAAACTGCGGGACGACGCTGCCCGGCATATACCAGCACAGCCTGACAGAATGGAACGTCAAGAAACGAAAGCGGCTCTCCCTCTTCAAGGAGAACCACTTCAGAAAGAGTTTCACGAGCGGTCTCCTCCGAGAAAAGTTCGGAAGGAACCAGAGTGAACTTCTCAGCCATTATTCCCAGTTGCCGGCATTGTTGTTCGGAGCGGAAATGCTTCCGACCATCAGACCGGGATAGCGGCCCGTATCCTTGCGGTCCGCATCAAGATTTATGCGAAGCTGATTGTCCATCCCGCAAAGCAGAGACTTGTAAGGGATGGTGGCCTCGAACAAAGGCACCGGCACACCTGAAACCTGCTTTACATTGGTCTGCATTCCTATTGCTTCGCCGCTGAAAGGAATAACGAAGATGGAATCGATGCAGAAATCGGGGCGGTTGTTGAAAAGCGTATCCTTTACGGGGACCTTGCTCTTGATTACGAAAACCAGCCTTTCACCGGAACGTGACAGCTGGAGAAGTTCCGCGGCCGTAATCTTCGGATTCTTTTTCCTCAATGCCTTCGTATTTTCAACGGCGACTGAGTCATCGTTGGAACCGATCTGCATATCCACCGTGATGCTTCCGCCGCGATAGAACATTTTCAGGGAATCGAAAGTGGAAGCATAATGTCCGGCCTCTGACTTGAATGCCGTTTGGAGAGTACGTATATCCTTAAGTCTCTGGATAGCAACTGCTTCCCTCTTAGCCTTCTCATTCTCGAACTTGATAGGCTTCATCACACTGTTGACAATCAGTACCGTAAGGACTATGATCACGATCGGCAGAACCGCCAACGTAAGAATTTTGTAAACTGTCTTGTTCATATTTCGTTCTATAATTTTCTATAGGTCTAAATCCTTGCAAATATAAAAATTTCATTCCTCAAATGCAATTTTATTGCTAATTTTGCCAAAGATACGGTACGATTATGATAGAAAGAGAGAGAGCTTCCTTCATTTTTGATAAAATTCAGGAATCAAGGCACATAGGCATATTCACCCATATCAGCCCTGACGGGGATGCGCTGGGCAGTTCGTTCGGGCTGGCCGGATATCTGAAAGAATGCGGCAAGGATTTCACCATTTTCATTCCCTCGGAAATTCCGGATTCGTTGAAATTCACGGTCCCCGCAACACTGAAAAAGAACATCGTCTTCTACTGCGTTTCCAACAGAGGCAAGGTGAAGGACTGCGACCTGCTAATCGGAATCGACTTCAACTGTCTTCACAGAACAGGCGACTGGGAAGTTCCTTTCCGGGAATCCAAAGCGTACAAGATCCTGATTGACCATCATCAGAACCCGGAAACGGAATCTTTCGACACCATTGAAAGCGAGACAGAAATATCATCTGCCAGCGAATTGGCCTACAACCTTTTGAAAATGGCGCCCGGCATTGACGGCGACGTCACCAGACTTTCCGTCACGACCAGAGAAGCCCTGCTGACCGGTATGACAACCGACACGAACAATTTCGCCAACTCCGTATATCCGTCAACGCTGCAAATGGCCTCGGAACTGCTGGCTGCCGGCACCGACAGGGACAAAATCATAAGGGAACTTTATTTCTCATATCCGGTAAGGCGAATCAAAGCACAGGGCTATATCCTGGACAAACTCCTAAGAATCACCGACTTCGGTGTGGCATACATTTTCCTGGACTCGCGCACCCAAACACGTTTCGGTCTCAAGGAGGGTGACACCGAAGGATTCGTGAACATCCCACTTTCCTTGGAAAACGTAAAAATGAGCATATTCGCAAAGAGGGAGAGAGGCCGCAGGAAAATACGTATTTCCATCCGCAGCAAAAAGGGGACGTCGGCCCTGGAATGTGCAGGCAGGTATTTTCACGGTGGCGGACACGAACTGGCTTCCGGAGGTAAACTGATGATCGGAGAGGACGTGGCCAGTGAAAAAGAAGTAGGCGCATATATCGAGAAATATTCGCGCAAGTTCTTTATGGAGAAAAAATAGTATCTTTGCCAAGATAATGAACAAAGCAATCCATACAGCAGTTTTAACTTTGATTGCAGCCATAACGTTCACCGGTTGCGCCAAGGAGGTTGTCGAAACGGACAATGAGGCCTCGCTGCGCGCTTTCACCGCCTGGGTGAACGCCCACTACCCCGATGTAAAGGACACGACAGGCTGCGGCATTTACGTAATACGCGACAAGGAAGGTGACGGAGATACGGTGCGTGACAGTTCATACATATTCCAGGAGTACGAAATACGCGCCCTTTCCGACAGTTCCATAGTCGCATACAGCGGGGACTCGCTTGCCAGACAGCTCGGACAATATTCCCCGGCTGCATATTACGGGCCCAATATTTTCCTATACAACAAGGCTGCCACAAAAGCAGGATTGAAGGACTTGTTGAACGGGAACGGCGGCAAAACGCCGGCAATGCGCATAGGAGGAGAAAGAATCGCGATAATCCCGGCAGCGGTTTCACCTGTGAATGCGGACTGCATATACAGAATCAAGGTCATTGACCAGAAGAAAGACATAGTGCAATGGCAGATTGACGAGATAGAGAAGTATATGAAGGCCCACAATATCGAGACCGGTGACACCACAGGTCACAGGGGTTTTTATTATTGGAGGGACAAGGCTCGTGAACAAAGGCGCAAGGTCACTGTCATCGACACCGCGAAATTTCCAAGCGACACCACCGTATACATAAACTATGTGGGACGCCACCTGAACGGCCAGGCCTTCGACACCAACATCGCAGACTCCGCCAAGGTGAACGGAATCTACAACGCTTCCGGCTCCTATGGCCCTTCATCAGTCACCTGGAACGCCGACAGCACGGCAATCAAACTCGGCGGCAGCAGTGTAATCAAAGGCTTCAGCCTCACCTTGTGGCATATGCATCCGTTCGAATCGGGACAGGGGCTGTTCATATCCGATTACGGCTACGGAAGCAGCGGCAATAACGGCATCGGGGCCTATGAGCCATTGATATTCGAAATAGACATAGTGAAGAAGGAATAGTATGGAGCCAGCGAAAACGCCACTCGAACTTGGCAGCAAGAAAATAAGTACGCTGCTCAAAGATTATGCAGTCCCGGCAATCATCGCCATGACTGCATCTTCTTTGTATAATATGGTGGACAGCATCTTCATCGGTCACGGTGTAGGTCCGCTGGCCATCAGCGGGCTTGGAGTCACCTTCCCTCTGATGAACCTGTCGATAGCGTTCGGAACACTTGTGGGTGTGGGAGGTTCAACCATGCTTTCCGTCCTGCTAGGACAGAAGAACTATGAAGGAGCCAACAAAGTCCTGGGCAACATCGTCAGTCTGAACATTATCGTGGGCATACTGTTTATGGGCGTATGCCTCGTCTGGCTGGATCCCATCCTGCGCTTCTTCGGGGCCACCGACAACACCATCGCATACGCAAGGGATTATATGGAAATAATCCTCTACGGCAATGCCGTGACACATCTGTACTTCGGCCTCAACGCAGCTATGCGCAGCAGCGGCAACCCTAAATTCGCAATGGGTCTTACATTGTTCACGGTGATATTCAACACCATACTGGACCCCATATTCATATTCGCGTTCGGTATGGGAGTCAGAGGAGCGGCCATAGCCACCGTTATAGCCCAGTTGTGCGCACTTGTGATCATAACCTTCGCCTTCAGGAGGAAGGACAACACACTTCACTTCGAAAAAGGCATCGTCCGTCTGGATATTGCGATAGCAAAAGACAGTCTGCAGATAGGTATGGGCCCTTTCCTTATGAATTTCGCCGCCTGCATCGTGAACCTTTTCATCAACCAGCAGCTGCTGAAATATTCGGGAGATCTGGGAATCGGAGCCTTCGGAATAGTGCACCGCATCAGCTTCCTGTTCCTGATGGTGGTGATGGGCCTCAACCAGGGAATGCAGCCCATTGCAGGATACAATTACGGAGCACGGCAGTACAAAAGAGTCAAAGAGGTCTATTGGATGACAGTGAAATGGGCAGTGGGAGTGGCCTGCGCAGGATTCGTCGCCAGCGAGTGCTTCCCCACCCTGATGTGCAGCATCTTCACTTCCGACGAGGAATTGCTCGGCCTTTCATCAAAAGGCCTGAGACTTATAAACCTGGTATTTCCCTTTGTGGGATTCCAGATGGTGAGCACCAATTTCTTCCAGAGTCTGGGGATGGTGAACAAGTCAATTTTCCTGTCCCTGAGCCGGCAGTTGCTGTTCCTTGTCCCCTGCCTGTACCTGCTTCCGCTGGTCTGGCAGGCAAACGGAGTGTGGCTCAGCTTTCCCATCTCGGACTTCATCGCATCTACAATCACCTTGATAATGATACTGAGCCTACTCAAGAAATTCAGCAAGCTCGAGGATGGAGCAGACCCGTCGATTTTAGGCAGCAAACTGTAAGACAATGAAAAGCAACCCGATAATAACCATAGGAAGGCAATACGGCAGCGGAGGCCGCAAAATAGCCGCTGAACTGGGACAACGCCTCAATATACCGGTATATGACAACGCCCTGCTGAGCGAGGCTGCCGGAAACTGCGGCTATTCGCCTGACATTTTCAAAAAGCGTGACGAGAAGAAGCATCTCTTCTCCCTGTCCAGACTGTTCTCGTCCCTTTACTCCAATGCAGAAAACTATATGGCCGATGACGAGTTGTTCAAAATCCAGAGCGAGACGATATGCAGAATTGCACAGGAAGGCCCCTGCATCATTGTAGGACGCTGCGCGAATTACGTCCTGAGGGAATATCGCGACAGGATGCTGAACGTATTCATCACCTCCCCGTATAAAATGAGGGTGCAAAGGGTGATGGAAAGAATGGGAGTGGATGAAGCCACCGCAGGGAAAATCATTGCCAGAAAAGAGAAAAACCGCGCGGCATACTACCATTACTACACTTTGGGAAAATGGGGAGACAGCGCCGCATACGACCTTTGCATCGATTCCTCCATCCTCGGGATAGAAGGCACGACGGAAATCATAATGGACTTCGCCAAAGCCAAGGGCATACTCGAGTAAATGAAAGGATTGCGCCTCATACCGGTTATTGTCGCCATTGCGATATGCCTGTCCGCCCGTGCGCAGGACAGTACAGCCACGGCGCCGGTACGATATCCGCGCGTATATGATTACCATACGGACCGCGGACCGACAAAAGACCTCAGGACGCTGAACAATACATCCTGCGCTCCGATTTACGGTATCGACAGCACCGTAACGGCATATATGAGGCTGCACGGCATTGTCGGAGCGTCGCTTGCCGTAATGCGCAACGACTCGCTGCTTTACGTGCGCGGGTACGGCTGGGCGGACAAGGATGCGGGACAAAAGATGGAACCCTGGCACAGGATGAGGATAGCATCCGTGAGCAAACTCGTCACGGCAATAGGCATAATGAAAATGCAGGAGATGGGATTGCTTTCGCTGACAGACAGGCCTCTGGCAGAAGGTGGAGTCCTGCATTACCTTGTCCCGGCACATCACGATGCGCGTCTTGACAGCATAACCGTGGAACATCTGTTGAGACACCAGGCCGGATTCACTACGGAGCGCGGTGACGGGGACCCTATGTTCCACGTGGGGATGACCGATGGCGACCAGGCCTGCCGTACCGACCTTGGCAGACCGCTGCTTTACAGCCCGGGGACTGACCAGGAATATTCAAATGTGGGATATTATCTTCTGGGGGTGATGATACGAAGGATATCCGGGCAGAGCTATGAGGCCTGGATGAAGGAGAACGTACTGAGGCCTATGCAGTGTTACAATTTCGACATAGCGGGGAATTACTGCGCCGACAGAAAGGAACGTGAGGTACACTATTATATGCATCCGGGGGCAAAGACGGATGAGGACTTCCACGGAGACGGTACACCTTGCGAGGCTTGCTACGGAGGAAACAACGTTACGGGTGTCGAAGGTGCCGGCGCGTGGATGGCAACCGCCCCGGAACTGTGCAGGATGGTGGCCGGCATAGACATTGACAGCGGCATATATGACCTCCTGAGCCGTAGGAGCGTGGAGGAGATGACACGGTATATCAGCAAGGAGACCTTCTCCCTCGGATGGATAGACACAAACGAGGAGGGCATATGGACACGCACCGGTTCTTTCGGAGGTACTACGGCCCTGGTGAAACACTTCAGCGAAGACGGTGACTGCTGGGTACTGCTCACGAACACAAGCACCCGCTTCGGTTCGAAAGTGGCCAAATACAGTTCGGCTCTAATCGGGGGCCTCAGGGAAAAGTACCTTGGGAATTTTGGGAAGAAAGATTTATTTTATTAAAACATACAAACAATGAAGCGCATTCTGACATTTATTCTCATTTCATTGCTCTGCGCCTTTACGGCATCTGCCCAGAGTACGGTGGAAACGATAAAACCTGAAAACACGGAAAAAGACATTGTCCGTAACATTGACAGCATAGACATCGAGGGTAATTTCTACTGTGACGTGACGGTGCATATAAAATCAATGCCTAAGAGCAGGTACGTAAATCCATACGTGAATGTGAAAATCGTCGAGACAAGAACAGGAAAAACCGTCTTTTCGAAAATACTTAAAGGATCCTATCTTTTCCTGTTTTCCGACGGGCAGATACAGGTAGGGAAACACAATCTGCGCCAGATAGCCATCTCCAAATCCGGCAAGAACAGCGCAGGCATCGTACGCATCAAAGAAGGCATATGGCTATAGAGCATTTCATATTATGGAAAGCGTAAAGGAAATCTACAAAATAGGTCTCGGCCCATCCAGCAGCCACACTATGGGGCCGAACAAGGCCGCAACGATATTTGCCGGCAGGCACAGTGACGCGGCGTCTTTCAGGGTTACCTTATACGGCTCCCTTGCGGCTACGGGCAAAGGTCATATGACGGACCTCGCCATACAGAGGGCTTTCGGGGACACACCGTCTGAGATACTCTGGAGGGCGGATATCGTGCCGGAGTTCCATACCAACGGGATGCTGTTCGAGGCGCTTGACGACAACGGAAAGGTTACCGGCGATTGGACAGTTTACAGCATAGGCGGGGGCTATCTTTCGGAAGGACCGGGGGAAGAGGATGACAAGAAGCCCGTCTATACGCGCAAGACCCTGGAGGAGGTCAAGGAAATACTCGCCAAGGAAGGATTCTCTTTCTGGGAATATGTCCAGTCCCACGAGGACAAGGACCTTTGGGATTATCTCGCCGAGGTGTGGGATGCAATGCAGCAGAGCGTGAGAGAGGGTCTGGAGAATGATGACAAACTGCCCGGATGTCTGCGCCTGCGCAGCAAGGCGAAACAATACTATGTACGCGCGCAGGGGCTCACCAGCAGTATGAAGGGGCGTGCTCTTGCCTGCTCCTATGCCCTTGCTGTTTCCGAGATGAATGCGCGTGGCGGTCGTGTGGTCACGGCGCCCACCTGCGGTTCGTGCGGTGTCGTACCGGGAGTTCTCTACCATCTCAAGACAGCCCACGGGTTCTCTGACAAGGATATTCTGAAGGCGCTTGCGACGGCGGGGCTTTTCGGCAATTTCATCAAGACCAATGCATCCATTTCCGGTGCGGAAGTGGGTTGCCAGGGTGAAGTGGGCAGTGCCTGCGTTATGGCGGCGGTGGCAGCGAACCAGCTGTTCGGCGGCACGGTGTCACAAATAGAATATGCGGCCGAAATGGCAATGGAGCACAACCTCGGCCTGACCTGCGACCCAGTGTGCGGCCTTGTCCAGATTCCCTGCATCGAGAGGAATCCCCTCGCCGCCCTGCGTGCCCTTGACGTGAGTATGTACGCCCTCCTCGGCGACGGCAGCCACATCGTGTCTTTCGACAAGGTCGTGGAAACGATGAAACGCACCGGCAAGGACATCCCCAGTCTCTACAAGGAAACCGCTGCCGGCGGTCTCGCCATCCTCGACTACGAGAAATCCAAGTACCTGAAATAGGGCATTCTATGCCATGGATGCTTTTTCCTTCAAAAAGCGTTTAAGCAGGAATGCAAGGAAATACGGGAAGGTGTAGAACTTGCCACTCCAGCCGATATTCTTATAACCGAATTTGATTCCATACTTGATGTCGGGGTATGACTGCCAATCAATCAGGTTGTTCAGAGATGCCGTGGCGCCGTCATTTGCCTTGACTTCTATTGGAATCAGCG
>JAKSJV010000056.1 GCA_024402005.1 Bacteroidales bacterium | reverse complement strand
CCTTGAGGCAAAGAGGGTGGTATCCCCCTCACGTCCGGAGAAGTCACTGGGGATTTCCGGTAGTGGAGCCGCGCGATTGCGGCATTTCGGGTGCTGAATGCGCTTTTTTGCCTTCGTTGCGGCGGCTTCGTGGAAGTCCATATAGCTGACACACGCTTATTCAATGCGGCAGCGGGAGAGGGAAGAGGCCTGGGTGGGGATGAGTATGCCGGCGGAGGCGAGGCCTTCGACGGTCCACGCCTCGCGGGGGTTGTGCTCGCGGTAGAAAACTATGCTGCGGGCTGTCTGGAAATTGCCTATATAGGGGTGCAGGCGCAGGGAATCTGCAGGCAGCGACCACAGCGGATACGGCTCTGCAGCACCTACGGTGATAAGGTCCTTCAACTTGTCGAACTTTTCCTGGTCGAAATGATAGATGTCCATCAGCTGCTCCGGATAACTGTATCCGTGAAGGCGGCCGCGATGCTCCACCATCTTCCTTGCAAAATATCCTCCTATGCCCGGTAGGCCGTCGAATGCTGCCGAATCCGCCTTGTTGATGTCCAGCAGCGGTATATCTATGTACGGTTCGAGACGCCGGTACATCGCATCTGACACGGTATAGCTTTTCGCAAAGTCCTCTTTCCTGCGGAAACGGCCGCCCTTTGCCCTGTAGTGCTCTATGCTCTCAGCCTGTTTCCGCGAAAAGCCCAGCCGCATCATATCCTCCACGCCTATGGTATTGGGGTTGAAGCGGAAGGTCTCGACCTTTGCCGGCGGTGCGCTGCGATGAATGTGTTCCGCACGCGCATCACGTCCCGAGTAGTTGCTGCGCTTGATGGTTTCCCGCCCCTCGCGGCCTCCATAACCACCTTCATAACCGCTTCCGTCTCGCTTGCTTCCCTGTTGTTTGTTTCCGCTACTGTGCCCGTCACCATTCCCTACACCGCCACCTGTGGCATCCGTCCCTCCCGCGTCGGCATAGACGAACACCGTATCCGGCCTGTCCCTGTCGGCTACTATTTTCGATACGGCGGAATAATGAACAAGCAGGGCGGTCTGATAGCCCAGAACACCAAAAACCAGCGCGACAGCACCGGTTACGAACGAATTTGTGAGTTTTTTCATTACAAACCCTTAACGATTATGACAATCTCTCCCTTGGGTTCGTTGGCGGTAAAGTGGGTGATCAGGTCGCTGAGGGTTCCCCTTACTACCTGCTCGAATTTTTTGGATATTTCACGGGCAACGGCACACTCTCTCTCCGTGCCGAATGCCTCGGACATTTGCGTCAGCGTTTTGACAAGGCGGAACGGCGACTCATAGAAGATCATCGTCCTGTGTTCCTGCGCCAGGGATGCCAGCAGGGACTGACGCCCTTTCTTCTGCGGCAGGAACCCTTCGAAGCAGAATTTGTCGCAGGGGAAGCCGCTGTCCACAAGGGCCGGAATAAGGGCAGTCGCTCCGGGCAGCGTCTGTACCTGTATGCCTTCCGCCACGCAGGTGCGCACCAGGAGAAATCCCGGGTCGCTGATTCCGGGCGTACCGGCATCGCTGATGAGCGCTACGTTTTCCCCAGCCATAATCCTGTTCTTCACGAGCTCCACTTTCTGATGCTCGTTGAATTTGTGATGCGACTGCAGGGGTTTGCTGATGTTGTAGTGCTTCAGCAGCACGGATGATGTCCGGGTGTCTTCCGCAAGGATCAGGTCCACGCTCTTCAGCACCTCGACGGCCCTGTATGTCATATCATCCAGGTTGCCTATCGGTGTTGGGACTATATATAAAATACCTGTGGACATTCTGCAAAAAATTCTTATCTTTGTCAAACTTCACAAAATTAACAAATAGTTTTCAAAATGTATATTGAAAGCAATAAAAAAGCAGGATCCATCGAGGTCATCTGCGGCAGTATGTTCTCCGGAAAGACAGAGGAACTGATACGCCGGCTGCGCAGGGCCCAGTTCGCAAAACAGAAGCTTCGCATCTACAAACCCTGCATCGATGTCCGCTATTCCGAGGATAAAGTGGTTTCACACGATGCCCATTCCATAGAAAGTACTCCGATACAAAATCCTTCCCGGATGCTTGAATGCCTGAAAGACGGCACTCAGGTGGTCGGTGTCGATGAGGCGCAGTTCTTCGACGACAGCCTTGTCGAAGTGGCCACGACTCTCGCCGACAGCGGGATAAGGGTTGTCATCGCCGGTCTGGATATGGATTATACGGGTAAACCTTTCGGCCCTATGCCGGCCCTTATGGCCATCGCAGAGGATGTTCAGAAAGTGCACGCCATCTGTGTCAAATGCGGGTCTCCCGCCCAGCACAGCCATCGTCTGAACAAGAACGACGACCTCGTCGTCCTCGGTGAAAAGGATGTGTACGAGCCTTTGTGCCGTCACTGTTTCAATGAAGCAACAGGTAAAAAACATTAAATATCATGAAAGAGAAAATCCACGAGCAATTCGCTCAGAAATTCGGCGGTAGCGGCGACGTGTATGCGTCTGCCGGCCGTATCAACCTAATCGGCGAACACACTGACTACAATGGAAGTTTTGTGTTTCCCGGTGCCATCGACAAATGCCTGATGGCGGAAATCCGCAAGAACGGAACTGACAAGGTTCGCGCACTGTCTCTCGATATCAACGAATATGTGGAATTCGGACTGCGTGAAGAGGATGCTCCGAAGCAGTCCTGGGCCCGCTATATCTTCGGCGTTTGCCGTGAAATCCAGAAACGTGGCGGTGTTATCGGCGGTTTCGATACCGCTTTTGCCGGCAACGTTCCCCTAGGAGCCGGTCTGTCATCTTCTGCGGCTCTCGAAAGCTGCTTCGCCTATGCCCTCAATGATATGTGGCAGCTTGGTATCGACAAGTTCGAACTTGCCAAGATAGGTCAGGCAACGGAGCATAACTATTGCGGTGTGAACTGCGGAATAATGGACCAGTTCGCTTCAGTGTTCGGCAAGAAGGGCAACCTTATGCGCCTTGACTGCCGCAGCCTCGAATATCAGTATTTCCCTTTCAACCCCAAGGGCTACAAACTTGTGCTCGTTGACAGCCGTGTGAAGCACGAACTCGCCGGCTCTCCCTACAATGACCGCCGCAACTCCTGCGAAAGGGCAGCCAAGGCCATCGGAGTGGAGTTTTTGCGCGATGCGACTATGGACCAGCTGAAAGCCGTGAAAGGCAAGATTTCAGAAGAGGACTATATGCGCGCTGAATATGTAATAGGTGAGACGCAACGTGTGCTGGACGTATGCGCCGCTCTTGAAAAAGGCGATTACGAGACCGTCGGCACCCGTATGTATGAGACCCACTGGGGTATGAGCAAGCTCTATGAGGTAAGCTGCGAGGAGCTTGATTTCCTTGCCACCCTTGCCAAAGAGTGCGGAGTCACCGGTTGCCGCATTATGGGAGGCGGTTTCGGCGGTTGCACCATCAATCTCGTCAAGGATGAACTCTACGATGCCTTCATCGCCAAGGCCAAGGAGTCATTCAACGCCAAATACGGTCACTATCCTCTCATCTACGACGTAGTCATCAGCGACGGCGCCCACAAGTGCAATTAAGTAATTGGCTCATCGGACAAAAGTACCGGTGGGTTTCACGAACTTTAAACCTGATACTATGTTCGTGAAATCCACCGGTACTTTTGTCTGGTCTGACTAGTCCTTGCTCTGGGCGAGGCGCTCGCGGACCTTGGCCTCTATCTCCTCGCAAAGCTCCACGTTGTCAATAAGCAGCTGCTTGCAGGCATCGCGGCCCTGGGCAAGTTTGCTGTCGCCATAGCTGAACCAGCTTCCGCTCTTCTTGATGATTTCCATATCGGTGGCAAGGTCCAGAACCTCTCCCACGCGGGATATGCCCTCGCCGAAGACGATATCGAATTCCGCCTTCTTGAAGGGCGGGGCCATCTTGTTCTTCACGATTTTCACTTTGACGCGGTTGCCGTATGCCTCGTCGCCGTCCTTGATCTGGGTGGTGCGGCGCACGTCAACGCGCACTGATGCGTAGAATTTCAGCGCATTTCCACCTGTGGTGGTTTCGGGATTGCCGAACATCACGCCGAGTTTCTCACGAAGCTGGTTGATGAAGATGCAGCAGGTATTCGTCTTTGAAATGTTTGCAGTAAGCTTGCGGAGGGCCTGGCTCATAAGCCTTGCCTGGAGGCCCATCTTGCTGTCGCCCATCTCACCCTCGATTTCCGCCTTCGGGGTCAATGCGGCGACGGAGTCTATCACGATGATGTCGATTGCGCCGCTGCGGATGAGGTTGTCGGCAATCTCAAGCGCCTGCTCGCCGTTGTCCGGCTGTGAAATGAGCAATGTATCGACGTTGACGCCCAGGTTCTTGGCATAAGCGCGGTCGAATGCGTGTTCCGCATCGATGATTGCTGCGATGCCGCCCTGCTTCTGTGCCTCTGCAATGGCGTGGATTGCGAGAGTTGTCTTACCTGAAGATTCGGGACCATATATTTCGACAACTCTTCCGCGCGGATAACCGCCGATTCCGAGTGCGTGATCCAATGAAATCGAACCGGAAGGAATCACTTCCACGTCCCACTTGGGCTGGTCGCCCAATTTCATAATTGTTCCCTTGCCGTAATCCTTTTCGATTTTGTCCATCGTCGCCTGGAGGGCCTTGAGTTTGGCGGCCTGCAATTCGGCATTCTGTACCTGAGTGTTTTCTTTAGCCATAATTCTGATTTTTAAAGGTTTTTGATAGTTTAACTAGGTTGGCGGGCATAGGCGCACCAGGCGCGCAATCCCACCAATGCAAAGTTAAGAAAATTTGCGTATTTTTGCACCTATGAAGAAAAAACTTCTCGGAATGTCTCTGCAGGAGCTCCAGACAATGGTTCAGGAACTCTCCTTGCCCCGTTTTACGGCTTCTCAAATAGCAGATTGGCTCTATAAGAAGCGTGTCGATTCGATAGAGAAGATGACCAACCTTTCAAAGGCGGCCCGTGAGAAGTTGTCCGAAGACTGGGAAGTGGGCTGGACAATGCCTGCAGAATCGTTCAGATCAAAGGACGGAACCGTAAAATACCTGTTCGAAGTGGAATGTCCTATCGGCAGCGACGGCACTCTTGAGAGCAGCGTGATCGAAGCTGTCGTGATTCCGGACGAAGACCGTAAGACATTGTGCATCAGCAGTCAGGCGGGATGCAAGATGGGCTGCAGATTCTGTATGACAGGCCGTGGCGGATGGCACGGAAACCTCGACAGGGCGCAGATACTGTCCCAGATTCTCTCCATTCCTGAGGGCCCGGAGCTGACCAATGTCGTATTTATGGGTATGGGCGAACCTCTGGACAATTATGAAACGCTGTCGGCCGTTCTGAACGTAATGACCTCCGAATGGGGTTTTGCCTGGAGTCCGAAGCGCATAACGGTGTCTTCCATAGGCGTCCTGCCTATGCTGAAACGTTTGTTGGACGAGCACAAGTGCCATATAGCCATATCGTTGCACAACCCTTTCCCGGATGAAAGGCTTCAGATGATGCCGGTGCAGGCCGCTTTCCCGGTTCAGGACGTTGTCGCGTTATTGAAACGATATGATTTCAGCGGTCAGAGGCGCGTTAGCTTCGAATACACGATGTTTGCCGGTTTCAATGACGACCGCCGTCACGCCGATGCGCTGTGCCGTATCCTGAAAGGTCTTGAGTGCCGCGTCAATATGATACGTTTCCACAAAATACCTGATTTTCCGTATGAAACGTCCGGTGCCGAAGTTATGGATGCCTTCCGCAATCGCCTGAATGCCGGAGGTATAACCGCCACGATACGCGCATCCCGCGGCGAAGACATTATGGCCGCCTGCGGCCTGCTTGCAGGGAAGCACAAGGCAAAAGCATAATGGTTCAGATATGGAAAACGACGTTGCAAAAACCCTTGATTATCTACGCAAACTCTGCTCTGCCAGGGAATATTGCGTCAGGGACATACGCGACAAGGCGGAGAAACGGCTTGGGAATGCCGCCGAAGCCGATGAGGTGGTCCGGACACTTCAGCAGGAGGGATACCTTTCCGAGCAGCGTTATGCCAGCGCCTTTGCCAGAGACAAGGCGGCCATCTCCGGATGGGGAGCGTATAAGATACGTTACCAGCTTTCCTCCAAGGGCATTCCTGCGGGTATTATAGAACAGTCTCTCAAGGATATCGACGGCGAGAAGGCGGAGGAAAAACTGCGTCGCAGCATAGCGTCGAAGTGCGCTCTTCTCAAGGGTGATCCTCAGATTAAAATAAAATTGCTTAAATTTGCACTTTCCCGCGGGTATTCCTACGAGGAAGTAAATAAGGTTGTTTCAGAAATATTACACGGAAAAAATGAAGACCTACCACAAATTGACGGCAGAGGAGATCTCTGCCCTTGAGGCACAGGGTTGCAGGTGCCAGGATTGGACGAAGGTTGAAGCTGCAGATGATTTCAATCCGCGTTTCGTCAGAAACGCAAATTTCTCAGGCAATATCCGCCTGGGTTCTTTCAACAAGACATTCACTCTCCCGGGTGGGATAGAAAAGCATAGCGGCGTTTATCACGCAACGCTCCACAATGTGGTTGTCGGAGATGACTGTATGATAGAGCACATACGCAATTACATTGCCAATTACATAATAGGTGACGGCTCCTATATCGAGAACGTAACGGACCTCATCACCTATGGCGAAAGTTCCTTCGGCAACGGAGTCAAGGCGGACGTCCTGAACGAGACCGGAGGTCGCGAAGTATATATTCACGACCATCTTTCATCGCACGAGGCCTACATTATGTCCCTATATCGTCACAAGCCGGAACTCGGCAAGACCCTGAAAGAGCTTGTGGACAAATACGTGGCTGAAGTTACGTCAACGGTCGGCACTATCGGCCGGAATGTGGAGATTCTGGACGCAATGCATATCGTCAACGTGAAAATAGGTGACAATGCCCGCATAAAAGGCGTCTCCCGCCTCCGCAACGGCTCCGTGAATTCCCGCAAGGAAGCTCCTGCATCGATCGGTATGAACGTGATCGCAGACGATTTCATCATTTCGACAGGCAGCAACATTTCCGACGGAGTGATGCTCACCAGATGTTTCGTGGGTCAGGCCTGTATTCTCGGGCACGGCTACAGTGCATCGGATTCCCTGTTCTTCAGCAACTGCCAGGGAGAAAACGGCGAGGCCTGCGCTCTGTTTGCAGGTCCATATACCGTAACGCACCATAAATCGACCCTGCTCATTGCCGGTCTGTTCTCTTTTATGAATGCCGGTTCCGGTTCGAATCAGTCCAATCATATGTACAAGCTGGGCCCCATCCATCAGGGCATACTTGAAAGGGGCGCCAGGACAACGTCCGACTCCTATATCCTCTGGCCGGCGAAAATAGGGGCATTCTCGCTGGTTATGGGGCGTCACGTCAGCAACCTTGACACCACGGATCTACCGTTCTCATATCTGATTGAGCAACAGGGTATTTCGTACATAGTACCCGGCGTCAACCTGAAATCCGTGGGGACGATACGCGATGCCAAGAAATGGCCCCAGCGCGACAAGAGAACCGACCCTGTGAAACTGGACCAGATAAATTTCAACCTGCTGAGCCCGTTCACCATACAGAAAATGTTCTCCGGCATAGAGATTATGAACAGATTGAAGGAGGCATCGGGCCAGAGGGCTGACAATTACTACTATAAGAAGGCCATTATCCGCAATGCCGCATTGTTCAAGGGTATAAGGTATTATGAATCGGCCATCACCAAGTTCCTTGGCAATTCATTGATTTCGAGGATTGAAAACGTGGACGTGCATTCGGACGAAGCGCTGCGCGCGGCACTGGCCCCTGACACTGCCGTGGGCGAGGGACAATGGGTGGATATAGCCGGACTGATTGCGCCTGCATCTGAAATAGAAAAGCTGTGCGCGGACATTGAAAGCGGGAAGATAGAGGACATACGTGACCTGACCGGGCGTTTCGCCGGGATTCACTCCAATTACTACAGTTATGAATGGACTTGGGCTTATGATGGCATAAAGAGGTTCTTCGACATCGATCCGGCGCAGATGACGCGCAAGCAGGCGGCCGATATCATCAGAAAGTGGAAACTTGCTGTTGTAGGGCTTGACAAACTGATTTACGATGACGCCAGCAAGGAATTCGCACTGAGTTCGATGACAGGCTTCGGAGTGGATGGCGACAAGACGCGTCGTGACGAGGATTTTGCAGCGGTGCGTGGCGGCGCTTTCGAGGAGAATCCCTTTGTCGCCGAGGTCCAGAACCATATCGTCAGGAAAAGCAGCCTCGGCGACAGGATGTTGGAAAAATTATCTTAGAAATATGAAACGTAATATTTTAATCTTCTTCGCCATTGCGGCGCTGGCTCTGTCAGGATGTTCCAAGAACAACGGTATTGAAGGCAGTCCTGAAGGCGGACAGCAGTTCGGCGAGAAAACGGAACTCGGCAAAAAGCTCAACAACCCGTATGCCCTTGAAAATATGCAGGCGGTCAGCAAGGACCCTCTGGAGGCCAATTTCCTTTATGTGCGTTTTCTGCCTAAAGATGACAAGGATATTTTCCTGTTGCAGCAGAAGGGCCTGCACCTGTATGAGTATCCGCTTGATTACGAATTGGACGTGATCGGCAGGTCCTATCACGACCCTTCTGTGCCGGAAGACAAGCCTACCTGGCAATATACCATCGTGCCTGCTGGTTTTGATTTCCCCGACGTGAAGTATGAGGAATTGGAGAAATGCTATATACCGGAAAATGACAGGGCTCTGGAAGAAGCTGCGTTCCGCCACGCAGGTTATGAGGTGGCAGCGGCCGTAAAAAGCGGGAATGAGGATGCGCGCCTGGGCATTTCATTAAGAATCAAGAGCGATTTTCCCGGCAGTCCCGAGGAAGGTGAAGGTGTGAAAGGCGTAAAGGTATATTGGCGTTCGTTTGTCAAGGAAGTTGCCGGCTATACTGACGGGGACGGAAAATGCAGTATCGTCAATGATTTCATCTCTTATCCGGAGTTGTCCGTCACGTTTGACAATGTGAACGGTTTTTCCATCTGGGAGAACCTGTACTTCATTGACGCAGTGTCTATGAATCTTGGGATTCAGAAGACAGCAGAAAAAAGCCTGAAATTGAGTTACGGCGATGATTGCTGGAGTCTGGGGGTAATCAATAATTCCGCCTATGACTATTATGCATCCTGCCGGGAGGACAACGTCAAACTTCCTCCTTCCGATCTGAAAATATGGGCCTGGACTTTTGTCGGGAGCAGCAGCGCATCGATGATACGTCGGGTCAACGGATATGAGGGCGGTCAAATCACTTCATTGGCCAAGGCCTTGATAGATACTTTGTCCCAGAAAACGAAGTTGGATCTGGAAAAGGTGCTGCCGGACCTGACAGTAGGCACCGTGTATTGCAATAAGCAGGGCTATGATGGCTCACGTTACAGAATTATGTATAAGGCTACCTGGCACGAGCTGACGCACGCCAGCCATTATTCACAGGCCGGAGATGACGTCTGGGCAAAATATATCGACTATATAGTAAGATACGGGGCTTACGGGACAGGCAAGGTCCGTACGGAAGATCCCCGGCAGGCAGAAGAAGACCTTAAAGGTATGAACATCTGCGACCTCGGCGAAAGTTGGGCATATTCGAACGAGCGCTATCTCCAGCTGCTGAAATTCAACCAGGACAGGGATACTCTGGGTGATGAATGGTTCGCCGCCCACTATCTGTCGATCTTCAACATTCTTAATCAG
>JAKSJV010000055.1 GCA_024402005.1 Bacteroidales bacterium | reverse complement strand
CACTCAGGAGGAAGAAACGCTTCCAGCGGACAAACAGAGGCTTGTCGTCCGGATAGACCGTCACTGCAGAGGCGGCAAGCAGGTTACCGTTGTCGAAGGGTTCAGGGGATCGCAGGCGGACCTTGCCGATCTGGGGCGTACGCTGAAGGTGAAACTGGGCGTCGGCGGAAGCGCCAAGGATGGTGAAATAGTTATTCAGGGAGATTTCCGCGACAGGGTAGTGGAATTGCTTACGAAATCAGGATACAATGCCAGACGAGGTAATTAAAATTTTGACAGTTTTTGCCTGTCTGACCTTTTTGTGGGCCGTTTCGATATTTCCGCGAATCGGCTTGAGCCTGCTCGGTTGCATTGTGAGGTGGAAGGAATCAGTGAATCTGCACGCATCTGTAAGCCTAAGTCGTACGCGTGATTATGAGGCTTGGCTTCTTGTGCCCACTTTCCTGCTCCTGTGTTCAGAATACGACATTTATCCGGCGGTATGGCCGTTGGAGGCCTGGCCTTCGATTGCCGTAACAAGTCTGGTCTTTGCCGTCTATCTCCTTGTACGTGGCCTGTGCAATCTTGTTTTCAGAGGATGGAAAATCAGCAGGAAGGATTTCTACTGTGCAATCTGCTGTCAGAGAAACTTCTTCATTATTCTCGTTTTCACAATGGCTCTGACTTTCTGCATAAGTTTCATTTTCGGTTTCGCGCACGAGGTGACACGTAGTGTCCTGAGGTGGGAAATCATTGTGGTTTATGCTGTTCATCTTATTCGGAAAACGCAGATTTTTGCACATTATGTCGGCTTTTTAGCAGGATTTTTGTACCTTTGCACCCTTGAAATTTTACCGACGGGGCTGCTTGTCGCGCCGTTGCTGCTGAGATAATATGGCAATAAAGAAAATACTTGTATCCCAAGCTACTCCAAAGGCGATTTCCGCCTATGAAGAGCTTTCGAAGAAATACGGCGTTCAATTCGAATTCGTCCCTTTTTACAAAATAGAACCGGTGAGTTCCATCGAGATGCGTTCACAGCATTGCAATCCTCTCGATTACGATGCCATCGTATTCTCTTCCCGCAGTACGATAGATGCCTTCTTTTCCCTTTGCGAGGAACTTCGTGTGAAAATCCCCGAGGATATGAAATACTTCTGCACGAACGAGAAGGTGGCGATGTATCTGCAGAAGCATATCGTTTACAGGAAAAGGAAAATATTTTTCGGAGACGGGACGCCCTCTTCCGTACTGGGGCTGATTACCGCCAAACACAAGGGTGACAACTTCCTTATCGTTACGGCCGATTCCCTGAACAGCAGCATCACGAAGGCATTCGATACGACGGAATACAAACACAGCAGCGCAATGTTCGCCAAAAGTGTTCCCGCAGCCATAGGTAATGTCGCAATCGATGATTTCGACCTGATTGTAATGTACAACAAGGCTGATGTGGCATCGCTGTTCAAGAATTTCCCCGAATACAAGCAGGGGAAGACGGCGATTCTTACCTACGGTAGCGAATCGTTGAAGAAGGCGGTGACCGATGCGGGCCTGGAGATTTCCCTGAGCGCTCCTTCCACCGAACATCCGTCTGTAATCTCTGCGATCGAGCATTTCATAAAATCCAACAGGTAATTGTGGTTCACGGCCTTTCAAAGCGGGAGCGTATCTGCTCGGTGAAGGCTGTCGAGACTCTGGTTTCGTCAGGACGCTACCTCTCGAACGGGCCTGTAAGGTGCTGTTTCTTACAGCGTAAACCGGTTGAAAACAGCGACGAAGAAGAGAAGGGGCTCAACAGAATCCTCGTCTCCGTTCCCAAAAAATTCTTCAAAAGGGCGGTGAAGCGCAATCTTCTCAAACGCCGTATCCGCGAGGCATACAGACTTCAGAAAGAATTGCTGACAGCCGGGGCTGTGGATATGATGTTCGTCTTTACGTCGAAGGATGAGGCCGGTTTTGCCGTCATCTACGATGCTGTCGGAACCATATTGAAAAATATTGACGCCCGTCTTGCGGAGCACGGTGATGGAAACGCAGAAAATTAAGGCGGCGGCAAAGGCTGTCATCACTTTTCCCTTCGTCATTCTGATAAAATTCTATCAGATCTGCATATCCCCGCTCAAGCCGCATTGCTGCCGTTTCACACCCACCTGCAGCCAATATGCCCTGGAGGCCTTCCGCAAATACGGTCCTTTCAAGGGCTTCTGGCTTTCGTTCAAAAGGATACTCCGCTGCAATCCCTGGGGCGGCAGCGGCTACGACCCCGTTCCGTAGCAAATTCAAAGAAGATATGCACAGAATTTACAATCTTTCCAAATACATTGCATTCCTCACCTGCCTTCTTGCGACTGTGGATGCAGCGGCGCAGATGAATGTCGTTGTGGAAGACGGTGCGGTATGTATTTCCAAAACCCCTGCAGTAACGGTCAGGGAGGACACGGTGGTGTATAATGTGGATGCATACAGGATAGAGGAAGGGGCGAATGTCGATGAACTGCTGAACAGGATCCCGGGCATACAGTTCGATGCCAGGGGCAATGTGTCCATCAACGGCCGCCAGATAAACCAGTTGTATGTGAACGGCAAGCGCTATTTCGGAGAAAACATCAGGTCGGCTCTCAAAAACCTGCCTGCCGATATAATAGACAACGTCAAGACGTACGAGCGGCCCACTGATGTCGCAAGGCTTTCGGGCATTGATGACGGGCAGGCCGAGCAGGTTATCGACTTGACGATCAAGAAGAGCGTACTGGGCAAGTGGCGCCTGAAACTCAATGCCGGAGGAGGCGTTTCCTATGACCCGCAAGGCAAATATCGCGGCAGGGTGAACGTCAGCAATATGGACAAGGAATCGCAGATTTCCGTAATTGCCGACGCCAATAACATCACAAGCCTCACTCCTTTCAACAACATATCCAGCAATATCACTGGCAGCGGTTCCACGGGCCAGCGGCATTATCGTGATGCCGGTGTGACTTTTTCTCTGGACAAAAATTCCATTCAGCAGAGCGGACACATCCAGTATGACGGCAGGAATACGGACAGGCGTTACAGCACCGAAGCCCAGAACGTGTATGCCAAGGACGGCTCATTCACTTCGTATGACTATGTGAACAACGGCAAGCCGAACAATATCGTGGCGGATTACCGTCTGGAATGGTGGTCGCCGTCAAAACAGACGTCGATTTCCTTCAAACCGCACTTCCAGTACAAGATGAATGACAATTTCACAGAAAGTGCCGGCGACACCTATGACAAGGATCCGCAGATTGTGAAAGACTCATCCGCCATGGTGAACACCGTCAACGCCACCTCCATAAACAAGACAGGCGCTTTGGCCCTGGATGCCTCTTTTCAGGTTTCTCACGAATTCCGGGAGGCCAGGCGCGGCCGCAGGCTGTCATTTTACACCCGTTTCTGGTATAACGGCAATAAAGGAGACTATACGACATATCAGAATACGCGTTACTACAAGATAAAGAAGAACCCCGATTCGGTGCTGGTGAAAAACCAATATTACAACGAGGATGCCTTTACTTCCAGAATTCTCGGCAAGTTGATGTACAACGAACCTGTTGCAAAGCACGTTTATTTCCAGATGTCCCTGCAGGAGGATTATTCATTCTCCGGCAAGGACAGGGATTTCTACATAATAGACGCCGACCGTAAGGGTCGCACTCCCAGTCCGGAGCTGTCATCAAAGGGGGATTATTCGCTGTCCGCCACCCAGTTTCTCGTGGATGTGAGGCTGTGGTACAAGAAATTCAACGCCACTCTCGGCGCCACCGTTACTCCGACCTTGACCTGGCTCCACTATGCCGACGGCGATGTCTGGCGGAATAAGGAAAATTTCATTCTCTACGCCGCCCCGCACATCGTATTGAATTATATACAGTCCAAAACCTCCAAACTCAATTTCACCTATTCTTCCTGGGTAGGCAGGAACGGCCTGTACAGTATGCTTCCCGTAGCTTCCGGCACGAATCCCCTTTATGTCCATTACGGTAATCCGGACCTGAAACCGTCCTACACGCACAGGGCTATCCTGGATTACAAATACTTCGACCAAAAATCCAAAAGGAGCGTCGTTCTTTCTTCGAAATTCAATCTTATCCAGAACGCATCCGCCACATCGACCGTTTATGAACCTGAGACGGGAGGCAGAACCACAAGGAGCGAAAACATAAACGGCAATTGGAGCTTCTCCGGCTCGGCTGTTTACAATGATTCTTTCGGCAACAGTCCTTTCTCCTTATGCGCCAATCTGGCCTGGGAATACAGGAATGACGTTTCTCTGCTGTACAACAATCAAATCAGGCAGGATGAGTTGAATACGGTGCGACGCACAATGGCCAAGGCTTTCATCAAGGGCGATTACAGGCAGAACTGGTTTGAGGCCAATGTCAGCGTTACGGGAGAATATACGGTCGAGCTCAGTGAATTGCGTCCTGATATGAACCGCCGGCCCTGGCGCGTTTCTCCTTGTGCCGAGTTCATTTTCTATCTGCCAGGCAAGGCAAGGGTATCGACGGATTTCAGTGTGCTTTTCCAGAGAGGATATTATTTCGCCGAACTTGACAGGAATTTCTATGTATGGAATCTGTCGGCCTCCTATCCCGTAGTCCCCAAAAAACTCAGTCTCCGTCTGGAGTGGAAGGACATATTGAACCAGCTTCCCAATACGATATGCACCTTCAATTCCCAAAGACGTTCGTATAGTATGTATGAGGGATCCAACGCCTATTGTCTGTTGAGTCTCATATATAATTTCACTCCCTCGAAATAATTTTTGTTATATTTGCGGTATGGAAACAAATATAACAGATCAGAACTTTGCTCAGGTTATCGCTTCGGCGCCGGTGGTGCTGATCGATTTCTGGGCTCCCTGGTGCGGACCCTGCCGCACAATGTCTCCCATAGTGGAAGAAATAGCGAAGGATTACGAAGGCCGCGCAGTAGTGGCAAAATGCAACGTGGATGAATGTGAAGACGTTCCGATGAATCTTGGCATACGCAGCATTCCCACCCTTATCTATTTCAAGGGAGGGCAGGTTGCAGACCGCACGACAGGCGCCGTGCCCAAATCGGCAATCGCTGAGAAACTTGACGCCCTGCTGTAAATGAAACGGATTTTCACGACTTGCCTGGCGGCGTTGTTGCTTGCCGTCAGTGCGCAGGCGCAGGATGTCTGGTGCCATTTCGGCCTGCAGGGAGGAATTTCCCTGAACAGGTTCACCACAGAGATAAAGGACAATATGACGGGATGGCACGCCGGTGCATCCCTGTTGGTCAAGATGCCTGCATTTTTCGCCATCCAGCCCGCCGTCCAGTTCGAACACTCGAAATCCAAGATACTTGACAGTGCCGGACAGACCGGCATTCTTGACGTGAACACCATAAACGTTCCGATTGCCGTACAATGGGGACCGGACCTGGGTTTCTGCCGTGTGTTCGTGGAGGTTGTCCCGTTCTTCGACTTCAATCTGAGCGGTACGATGGGTGAGACCAAAGTCAATGATTATATCAATCTGTTCCAGTTCGGAACGGGTGTCGGTGCCGGTATAGACATCTGGCGGTTCCAGCTCAGCGCACGCTACAACTGGAATTTCGGCAATTGGCAGAAAATCATTTCGGACAATCCGTTCAAGAACATTAATGACAAAAAACAAGGTGTGAGCATTACCCTCGCTTACTTTTTCAACTAGAACAGGTTCTTAGACGTGCTGGAGGATATCAAGACATATCTTGGGGATGATTGGGACAGGGTCCTGGAAGGCATCCGTGCATATCTCAGCACGGATATCGACCTTCTGGGCCGTACAAATGATGGCTTGCTGGAGCATCCCGGCAAGCAATTGCGTCCTCTTCTGGCGTTGCTTATGGCGAGGGCCTGTTCGGGGGCGGTAAATGAAGACACCGTCAGGTTTGCCATAGCGTCGGAACTGCTTCACAATGCCACCCTTCTGCACGATGACGTGGCCGACGAGGCTGATACGAGACGCGGAAAACCCACCGTAAGGGCGCTTCTCGGTCCGAATGCCAGTGTTCTTGTAGGTGACTTCTGGCTGGTGAAGGCGATGTGTGCCGTACTGGACGGTGCTGACGGGCAGGACAGGGTTATACGTATCTTTTCCAGAACTTTGTCCGATCTGGCTGAAGGGGAAATGCTGCAACTCCAGAAGGCAACCCTTGCAGATACGGATGAAGAGGATTATTTTGAAATAATATCACGGAAAACGGCATCGCTTTTCGCTGCCACGTCCCTTTCTGCGGCAATTTCGGTCAATGCTTCCGAAGACGTTGAACAGGCGGCGGCCGACTTCGGGAAATATCTCGGTCTTGCGTTCCAGATAAGGGATGACATCTTCGATTATATGCCGGAATCGGGGATAGGCAAGCCTGTAGGCGTGGACATCGTTGAGAAAAAGATTACCCTTCCACTTCTCTGTGCATTCGGGAATGCCGGCAAGGATGAGGAAAGGAGAATCAGGGAGAAGATAAAGGCCGGCGGGCAAGGTGTCAGGGACGAAGTCATCGCCTTCGTCCGCGAGAACGGAGGAATACAGAAAGCGCAGGAAATACTGGAAGAATACATAGGCAAGGCAATAGGGATGACTGGCGTCTTTCCCCGGTCAAAGGACAGGGAATTGCTCGTCAGCCTTGCGAAAACTCTTTCACACAGAACGGTATAGCTATGAGATTTGCTGACATAAAAGGAAATGAAGCGGCGGTGGAAGTGCTGCGCTCGATGGCTGACAGTGGAAGGATTCCTCACGCTATGCTCCTGTATGAAAATCAGGGCTGCGGGGCTCTGGCCATAGCCCTGGCATATCTGCAGCGTCTGTGCTGCGAGCATCCTGTAAACGGGGATGCCTGCGGGGAATGTCCGTCCTGCCGGCAAATGGCGAAGCTGGTGCACCCGGATGTCCATTTTGTCTTCCCTGTTGCGGCAGGAAGCGTCATCAAAGACGATCATCCCGTTTCCGATATGGGAATAGGAGCATTCAGGGAACTGTTTCTGAGGAATCCGTATTTTTCGGAGCAGGAACTTTACGATGCCCTTGGCGTAGAGGGGAAAAGCGGGAACATTTCCGTGTATGAAGCCAAGAATATAATCAACCAACTCTCTTTGAGTGCAGTTGCGGGCGGATACAAGGCGGTCGTGATGTTCCTTCCCGAGAGGATGAACACGCAGGCGGCCAACAAGCTGTTGAAAATCCTGGAAGAACCGCCGGCAAAGACTGTCTTTATGCTCATTACCCAGAATCCTGAGGATGTGATGAGCACTATTTTCAGCCGTTGCCAGGGACTCAGGATACTGCCTTTTGACCGCAGCCAGCTGGTTGTTTCGGCTTATTCCGAAGAAAACGCGGCCCTGTGGAATCCGTTGTGCGGGGCGCTTCTGAAGAAAGACCTGTATGCGGCTCTGGAGTGTGCGGATGCAATTGCCGCCCTGGGGTCACGCGAAAAACAAAAAGCTTTTTGTAACTTTGCATCGGAACAGATACGCAAGGCCTTCCTTTGTGACAAGGGGCTTGAAGACATAGCTTATGTGACGGACGGTGAAGCTCCCGTCAGGGGACTTTCGTCAAGGTTCTGTCTCAAGGCGGTATCATCCATAGACCGGGCGTCTATGCTGATAGGGCGGAATGTATCTGCCAAGATGGTGTTCACGGACCTTGTGAACCGTTTATTTGTGAATTTGTAATGGAAGATAAGGAAATCAGACAATATGACTGCCACCGCGGCTGCAGTGTGGAGCGCAACCAGGAAGGTGAGCTGGACTGCCAGTATCGTGCGGGATGCTGCAAGATGGAGGTGTTCAACTGGCTCGCCGGAGTTCAGCAGGAACAGTACAAGGACCTTTTTGAGGTAAGGTTCAAGAATACCCGCAAAGGGATATACCGCAACGAATCCGGTCAGAGTATCAAAACCGGGGACAAGGTTGTGGTGGAGGCCCAGAACGGGCACGACCTGGGTATTGTTACCCTCGAAGGTCCTATCGTGGCCCGTCAGATGGCCGCCAAGAACATCAATCCCGCCGATTTCGAATTCAGGAAAATCTATCGCAAGGCCAAGCCGTACGATATAGAGAAGTGGCGCGAAGCCACCGCGCGCGAGCAGGAGACAATGATACGCGCCCGCCAGCTGGCTGCAAATCTTTCCCTTGAAATGAAGATAGGCGACGTCGAATTCCAAGGAGACGGGACGAAGGCGATTTTCTACTATATCGCCAACGGACGCGTGGACTTCCGCCAGCTCATCAAGGATTTTGCGGAAGAATTTCATATTCGTGTGGAAATGAAGCAGATAGGCGCCCGTCAGGAGGCTGGTCTGATAGGCGGTCTGGGCATTTGCGGACGCGAACTCTGCTGTTCGAACTACATATCGTCCTTTAAGAGCATAAGCACGTCGGCGGCCCGCTGTCAGGACCTGGCGCTCAATCCGCTGAAACTCGCCGGTCAGTGCGGCAAGCTCAAATGCTGCCTCAACTACGAGGTAGCGGCATATATGGATGCGCAGAGCCGCCTGCCCAGGCTTCACGGACCTTTGGAGTTCCAGGATGGCCTGGCCTACCTCGCAAAGACAGACATCCTTGCCGGCAAAATGTATTTCACCTACGAAAAAGGCTCGCTGGCATCATTGTACCCGTTGACGGCCGAAGAGGTCAAGAATGTTATCTCCCTGAACAGAAAAGGTGTCAAGCCTGAAACCATCAAGTCGGAACCGGTCAATGAGGAACCGGAGTTCGTGGCTGACGAGGAAGAGAGCATCAACCGTTTCGACAATCAGCGCAGGAAAAAGAAACATCACCGTCACAAGAATGGCGGGCGTGGAGGCAACAACGGCGGCCGCCCGGCCCAGGGAGGCAATAACGGCGGTCAGCAGTAATGGGCAAGGGTAAACTTCAGAAATTCGCCGAGAATAAGACCTTCGCCTGCCTTGTCCAGCCGCAGGCTGACGAGGTGATGAATGCCGATGACCCCCTCAAGGGCAGGTGGAACAGTGATGTCTTCTGCTCTCGCCTCGGAGGCGTCGCTTCTCCAATAACAGTCGAACTCGGTTGCGGCAAGGGGGAATATACCATCGATCTTGCAACCCGCATCCCAAGTCATAATTATATAGGTGTCGACATCAAGGGGGCGCGTCTGTGGCGCGGAGCCAAGACCGCTACGGAATCAGGGATGAAGAACGTGGCCTTCCTCCGCACGAGAATCGAATTCATCAACTCCCTTTTCGCTCCGGACGAAATAGATGAAATATGGGTGACGTTCTGCGATCCGCAGCCCAAGAAGCCGAACAAACGTCTAACTTCGCCCGCTTTCCTGGACAGGTATCGCAAGTTCCTGAAAAAAGGCGGAACGGTTCATCTGAAGACCGATTCGCAGGATTTGCACGAATATACGCTTGAGGTAGTAAAGCAGCAGGGACTTGAACTTCTGTTCGCCACCAACGACCTGTATGGCCATCGTGATGCCTCAGGACATATCGACTCGGATTACCTTGCAGCCCATCCCGAGCTGTTCGAGGTACAGACCCACTACGAGAAAATGTTTCTCTCTCAGGGTATGCCCATTACCTATCTGGCTTTCCGCTTGGTGTAGAGGCCGGCGAAAGCAAAAGTGGCAGTGAATTTCTCTGACGTGAGGGGGATACCACCCTCTTGGCGATTTCGTCAATTTGCCTGGCGGCATATAGCCGAAATGCCAATTCACCCCATTGTCCTCGAAACTCACTGCCGCTTTTGTCGTTTGGTTCATCCGTCTGGACGGATGAATACGGATATGGTAAAGTTGCTTCTATCTGAAGAGACCTGGACTACGTGTATAATTTCAAAAAGTTGCATATTTTATAAACATTGCAT
>JAKSJV010000054.1 GCA_024402005.1 Bacteroidales bacterium | reverse complement strand
TTTTTCCAAAGGGAACGCAAAGGTATACAAAAAAATCCTACAAACAAATTTTTTTTGCAGGATTTCTCTGGTTTATTGCCAATGCCAGGAGTAGATGAGAGCTTCGACCTGCCTCAGATAATCCCGTTTGTCATATTTCGGAGCATATACAAAGCCTTCTATCACAATTACGTTCGACTTGTCGGGGCTCAGGAAAGCATCGCTGATGAAAGGTCCTCCCATAAAATCGTTGTGGGTATCCCACAGTGTCCTGATTTCCGCGAATTCACGTCCGTCGAACTGCTTGGTCTCGAAGCCAGGGACAATCGTGGTGTTGGTTATCATATAACTGCCTTCCCGTGTGGCGGGCACCTGCACTTTCATAATCTCATCCCTCTTGTCTATCAGGTATTTTGGGGTTAGCTGCCAGTTGCCTTCGTAGGGGAACTGATAAATGAAGATTCCTTGAGTGGTGAAGGTCGTTTCGTATGAAATCCAGAGAAAATCGTTGCTTTGCTTCTTCAGTGTATAATTGCTCGGAAGATATGGGGTTCCTCCGAACAGCGATGCAATGGTGTTCTCAAGAGAGGTGTTGGGGAAGGCCTTCGCATTGACGATGACGCGTTCCCTCTCGGCCGTCTCGAACACTCCCTGTATCTTCGCTCCGTTGTCTGTTATGAAACGGGCAGCTTCGGCTTTCGACGGGGCGGTGACGACAAGCATCGTCTGAGGTGAGGCCCAGACGTCGCGCTGGACTCTCATCGCCGTCGTGCAGGTGTCGGCTATCTTGACGTACAGCAGGTTCCGATGTACTTTGAAAATATTGTTGAAGTTTTCCTCGGGAACGTTGAAGAGTCTGTATCTGGGCTCCCGCTGGGGGATATACGGGTATTCATCGGCGAGGATTTCCCGGATGGCGTCGCCGATTTCGGATTCCCACTGCGGTCTGGAGGCTATTATCCCTATTTCTCCTACTTTCCCGCTGATGGCGGGCAAGGCTTTGCTTTCGGAGGTCTCCTTGCAGGACACAAGAGCCATTGCCAGCGCAATGACGGGCAGGACGGTGAACAGTATTTTTTTCATATCCATCATATATTTGTTAGAACAGGCTTCTTATATCATTGCCGAATGCCAGGACCATAAGTGCCAGAAGGAGTATGATTCCGACGTTTTCGGCAATTTCCATCGTTTTGTCGGAGGCTTTGTGACCGGTCAGCATCTCGATGATGAGGAAGATGATGTGACCTCCGTCCAAGGCGGGTATCGGGAGCAGGTTGAGGACTCCCAGCATAATCGAAAGCCAGGCGCAGAGACTCCAGAACCGGTACCAGTCCCAGGTGTCGGGGAATATCCTCCCGATTGCTATGAAGCTGCCGACGGATTTGTACGCCTTGGTTTTTGGAGAAAATATCAGCCCGAGTTCCTTTACATAATTTGAAATGGTCCTGAATGTCTTGGAGATTCCGGCGGGAATCGATTCCGCGACGGTGTATCTGTTTGTGGTAATCTCGAAGAAATGGCGGAGGTCACCGTCGAGCGCGACACCTATCATACCTGCCGTATCGACTTTGAGGGGCAGGTCGACACGGGCTTGCACCCTCTCTACGGATGCCGTTATCTGCCCTCCCTTGTGATTGCGGAGTTCCGTTCGAATGTCCGGGACAAGAAACATCTCTTTCCCGTCCACGGCAACGAATCTGTCACCCTTTTCAAGTTCAGAACCCTCATTCACCGAATTTTCCGTCAGACCGTCCACGACAAACGGGAAGGCCGGGGAGAACATTCCCGGAGTGTTCAGGACAGCGGGTATGTAAAGGGGGTCAAGTGAAAGAGTCAGGGTGTCTCCATCGCGTAGAACGGTGGCGGAAGTGGCCTGTGACCTTACCATATCGACCTGCAACTGGGAGAAATCCTCCGTGGGTACACCGTCGAAGGCCAGAATCCTGTCTCCGTTGCGGAATCCCATCTCGTAACTGAGGTCATTCACGGCGATTCCGTAAACGGCGTCTTCGTTTCTCAGATATTCTTCTCCCCAGTGATGCAGGATGGCGCCGTAGAGAACCATCGCCAGAATAAAATTGAAGAATACCCCGCCGAACATTATGAAAAAGCGTTGCCAGGCCTTCTTTGTCCGGAATTCATACGGTTGGGGCGGAAGTTTCATCGCTTCCTTGTCCATCGACTCGTCAATCATCCCGGAAATCTTGCAGTATCCTCCGAGCGGCAGCCATCCTATTCCGTATTCGGTGTTTTCGGGATGTTCCGCCCAAGTGGGATCGTCATTGGAGGAAAAGAATTTTACGTGTGTCCTTCCGCCGAATTTCTTGAACTTCACCAGCGAAATCTTCGGGTTGAAGAAGAGATAGAGTTTCTCCACCCGTGTCTTGAACAGTTTTGCGAAGGAGTAGTGTCCGAATTCGTGAATTATCACCAGGAGCGACAGTGCAAGCACTACCTGCACTGTTTTGAGAAGTATTACCATCTGAATTTGTCTTTGATTTCCCCGGCGACTCTTTTCGCTTCGGAATCCGTGTCAAAGATATCGTCCAGGGTTGGTTTGTCAATATGCCGGCATTTCGCCAGAGTTTCCTCGATTATGTGTGGAATGTCAGTGAATCGTATCTCTCCGGAGAGGAAAGAAGCCACAGCCACTTCGTTCGCACCGTTCATAGTGCAGGTTGCGTTGCCCCCGGCTTCCAGGGATTCGTAGGCGAGCCTCAGACAGGGAAATCTGTCAAGGTCCGGAGCTTCGAATGTCAGCGAACCCAGCTTTGCGAAATCGAGTCTTTCGCTGTTCAGGCTGACTCTGCAGGGGTAGGAGAGGGCATACTGAATGGGCAGCCGCATATCGGGAACGCCCATCTGCGCCATCACGCACCCGTCCGAAAACTGGACCATCGAATGAATCACCGACTGGGGGTGTATGATTATCTGTATGTCCCTTGGCGGTACGTCAAACAGCCATCGAGCCTCAATCAGTTCCAGACCTTTGTTCATCAGGCTGGCCGAATCGATGGTCACTTTCGCCCCCATTTTCCATCTCGGATGATTGAGCGCCATTTCGCGCGTGGCATCTCTCATCTGTTCGAATGTGCTTGTGCGGAAAGGTCCGCCGGAGCCTGTGAGAATCAGTTTCTCCACTTCCGCCCGCTCTCCCTGGAGACATTGGAAGATTGCGGAGTGCTCGGAATCGACGGGAATCAGCGGCGCCCCGTATTTTCTTGCCAGAGGCATTATGAGGCCGCCTGCCGCGACCAGAGTCTCCTTGTTTGCCAGTGCGATGGCTTTGCCTGCCTTTATCGCGGAAATCGTGGGCTGGAGCCCCGCAAAGCCGACCATTGCCGTCAGTATGATGTCGGTCTCTTCAGCCGCAACGAGCCTGCAGACGGAGTCCATCCCGGTGAATACCTTTATGTCGTGACGGCCGAGGGCATCGTTGACTTCGTCATATCTGTCGGGATTGCAGATCACCACGCTCGCCGGCTTGAAACGGATGGCCTGTTCTGTCAGGAGTTTGCTGTTGTTGTTGGCGGTCAGCAGGTCCACCTCGAACATATCGGGATGCTGGCCGATGACATCCAAAGCCTGGGTGCCGATCGATCCGGTGGATCCGAGAATGCCTATGTGCCGTCTGCCGTCGTTCTCCATTGCTCAGAAAGTCATATATTGTGCGGGATTGATGGCTTCTCCCTTGTGCCACAGTTCGAAGTGCAGAAGTACGTTGGTGGAGGGGGAGCCGGCGCTGCCAACAAGTGCCACGGGAGATCCTGCCGTCACCTTGTCACCGGTTTTCACAAGTAGCTTTTCGGTATGCTTGTAGACGGAGATGATGTCGTTGGGATGCTGTATATATATGGTGTACCCTGTGTCATCGTTCCATCCGGCTGAAATGACGGTCCCGTCCAGTGTGGCGCAGACAGTAGTATTGGTTGCCAATGTGATGTCGATGTAGGGGTGGCCCGCCGCAGGATTGTACTCATTTGCAATTACTCCCTTGACCGGAGGATAGAAATGAGTTCCCTCGATCTGGGTGATATGCCGCCGGCCTTTTGCAAGGCTGAAGCGTTCTTCCTCCTTTATCATTGCACGGAGCAGGGAGTCTTCTTTGGCGTAGGCTATCGTGTCGGAAGATACATCCGTTCGGGAACGCGCCGATGCCGTGTCAAGCTGAAGGGGGTCCATCCCGGTCACAACCCGCTGGATGTTGGCTATCTGGAAAGCCCACGTCTCGATGACGCGCTCCAGGGAGTCGATTTTGAGGAGATTTTCAATGGCGGCCTCCTTGGTAGACTGGTCCGGGTATCCGGGAATCGTGTAACGGATAAAGGTATGTGCCGTCAAAAGGTAGGTTCCCGCAATCAGTATGACTGCCGCGACCGACGCCAGTGCGATATACAGTTTCCGGTTGTATGCCGTTGCAAACATTTCCGTTTTGTTCTGCTCGTCGGTGATGACGAGCCGATGTCTTTTTTCGAGGTTTTTCAGCCTCTTTTTAATTGTTTGCGGCAGTTGTATCATAATAAAGGCTATCTTTGCGCCGTGGACAGGCTAATCGGCATCGATTATGGAAGAAAACGCGTGGGGGTTGCACAAAGCGATCCTCTGCTCGTGTTTGCTTCGGCATTGGAAACGATACCGTCTGCAAATATAATAGATTATCTTAAATCTTTATCCCAAAAGGATACAATAGTCCGCTTCGTCGTCGGATATCCCGTCAATCTGAACGGCAGGCCCTCCGAGGCGGCGCACGACGTGGAGACTTTTCTGGGGGTTCTCCGCAAGGCTTTCCCCGACGTGCCCGTGACGTTGGAAGACGAGAGGTTCACCTCGGTCCTGGCACACAGGGCGATGATTGAAGGGGGAATGAAGAAAAGCGCCCGCAGGGACAAGATGGAGGTGGACAAAATCAGCGCCGCCATCATCCTTCAGGGATATATTGACAGAATTCAAAACAAAGGAACGAAATGATATTGCCTATTTTTCTTTTCGGTTCACCTGTGTTGAGGCAGACCGCCCTGCCGGTGGACGTTGCGGCTGAGGACAAGGAGAAACTGCTGCAGTTTGTAAAGGATATGGAGGAGACGATGCACAAGGCCGACGGATGCGGACTCGCCGCTCCCCAGGTCGGAGTCTCAAAGCGCATACTGGTTGTCGACGGGGATGAACTTCAGGAAAAATATCCGGAACTGAAGGGTTTCCACAGGGAGATGATAAATCCGGAATTCACTTTCAAAAGCGATGAGACCACATCATGCGAGGAGGGGTGCCTTAGCATACCCGGTGTGGATGCCGACGTCACCCGCCCCAATATCATCCGTATCAGTTATATAAATACTGATTTCCAGCAGGTTGAAGAGGAATTCTCCGGCTTTGCCGCACGTATGGTGCAGCACGAGATGGACCATCTGGACGGAATCGTCTTCACGGACCACGCATCTCCCATCAGAAAGAAAATGATTGCGGCGAAACTTCTCCGTATTGCCAAGGGAAAGTCTCATCCCTCATACAAGGCCAAAATCGGATAAGTACGGCAGATTCCGTCAGGTCATGACGGCCCTCTTGCAAAGGGGCACTTCATTCTCCTGCCATCAGTTTTTCCACTTGTTCTCTGGACATTTTCCCCTCTATGCAAATGAAATCGCATTCTTCGCACTCCACGGCCAGAAGTATGAAACTGGTAATGATGTCATCTTTCGCGCATGTGCAGATGCGAACGGTCTCGCCATCTTCCTTTGCCTCCATAAGAAGTTCATAACTGCCGTTACTGATCAATTTCTCCACATCCTGGCGCAGACTCTCGGTTACCGTAGCGTTGTCGCTGTCGATAATGTATAACCCGTCAAGTGATTTTACCGCGCTCGTCATATTGAGGTTCTTGTCATAAAAATCCATATCGGGCAGTTTTTTTATCAGGCGGAACATCGCCGGAGAGATATAAACCGCCTCGATGTCCTCCGAGTCCGAGTATTTTTTGTAAATGTTTTTTCCGACCTGTGCGGATGCGGGAATGGCAAGTGCCAGCGCTGCCAATAGAATCGTTGTGATTTTTTTCATAATAGTATCATTTGTTCTGTATTTCACTTATCATCTGTGCCGGTCTGTCAATGATCGAAACGCTTTTTTCGGCCAGATCCAGCCCTTTGCCCGTCTTTCCTGAGATATAGGAGAATGTTTTTTCCAATTGTGCCAGCGCCTCGACCGGATTGTCGAACGTGTCCCTGGGCCTCTGAGGTTGAAAGAGCGTAAGCGCAAGCACGGTTGCCAGACAGGCTGCGGCGCAGGTGTAGCCGAACCGGATACGGAGTCTTACTGTCTCGCGGCCGTGTCCGTTCAGAAACAGACCGGCGGCAATCTTTGCCCTGAGGTTTTCCGGAACCTTGACAGTCCGGTCCGCGGAAATCTTTTCAAGATCTTCGAGGCTTAACTTTTCAATCTCTTCAAGTGTTTTCATAGCTCTCTTTTCAGTTTTCGTCTTGCCTGGCTCAGAAGTACCCTGAGAGTCAGGGCGTTCATTCCTGTGCGATGCGATATTTCCTCGTATGAAAGATTTTCGAAAGCTCTCATTGTCAATACATTGCGTTGCGATTCCGGGAGCGAGTCAATGGCTCTGGCCACTCTGTCGAGAGTTTCTCTGGATTCTGTGGTCCGGATAATGTCTTCATCTGCCATTGCCGTGTCCGACAATGGCTCCCGGCGGATATTGCGCTCTCTGCGGATACGGTCTATGCACAGATTCCGCATCATCGTGATGCAATAGGCTTTCGGGTTGCCGACAGTGCCGGGCAACTCCGATGTCCATATCTTCATAAAAAGGTCCTGTACGGCATCTTCTGCATCACCGGAGTCCTCCAGAATATAATATGCAACCCTGAACAGCGCCTCGGAGAGGGGAAGATAATCTTTTATGAATTCTTGTCTTGTCATTATCCGGCGTCCCGCAGCCATTCAGGGGACTTCTGAACAATAGACGCAATATAAGGAAAAATGTTAATGAATTCTTGCGGCAGGAGTGCAACACGCCCATACTGCCGACTGTGACCAGGGCTGTTTTCATGCGTGCAAGTTTCAGTGTTCGCCTCTGAGAGTCTTTATCGAGTACTCCGCATCCTCAAGCATACGGCGTGAACTGAAATGTTCAACCGTGAACCAGCCGTCGTATCCGCCCTTTTGCAGGCGTCTGACAATTTCCGTCATCGGAAGGATACCTCAGGATACTGTTCATAACTGTAATAATTGTTATTCGGATGTAGCCAGGGCTATGCCGCGTTCCCCGGACTCGTTGACTGCGCAGTAGAAGTGGTAAGTGACGTCATTCCAGCGCACGACATAACTCTTGTGGGCAAAGAGGTTGTCGTATGGTTCTGAAGGATGGATGAGTTTCTCTCCTTCCCAGGAGTACCAGTGAATCAGGTCACGGCTGCAGGCAAAACTGTTGTACGCCTTGTATTCGCTTTCAGGATCGAAGGCGCGGAAATAGAACATCACGTAGAGGTCTCCTATCTTCTGAATCTGCGGGTCTCCCGTGATGGTATCCGGATCCTCGAAGGCGAGAACGGGATTGTAACGGTATCGGCTCCAATTCTTCAGGTCGTCGGAGAATGCGATTCCTATACGTTCGGCGGTGAATCCGGGAGTCTTGCTGTGCGGGCCATGTACAGTGGGATTCTGACCTTTTGCGTTGTAATATATGACGAATCTGTGACCGGTAAGGCGATCCTTGTCCTCTATGATGCAGCTCTTGTACTGGGTGCGTTCCTCGAACCACTGGCTGTCTTCATCCATAGGGGAGAGTATCGGTTCCTTGCCGCATTCCCATTCCACTGGCTCGCCGAGCGTGTCGCTTGAGGCAAGACCTATCATCAAAGGCTCGGTTTCGTAGCCGGGATTGCAGCCACCGAGATAGCTCATCCAGTATTTGCCGTTGTACTTCTGCATCTCATAGCTTCCGCCCCACTCGATGTCCAGAAGCGCAATGTATCCGGCCTTCTGGAATTTGTCCCAGGTGTCATCGGTATAGCTCATTATCTTGCCGAGGGTAGTCCAGTCGCGGAGATTGTTGCTCTCTGAAAGCCAGGTCTCATATCCCTTGCCGTCAAACATAATCCAGGTCATATACCATTTACCGTCGTGTCTGAAGACACTCGGGCTGTCGGCCTTGCAGTCCGGATTTTCCGGCATTATCACAATTCCGTGTTTGACAGGAGTTCTGACCTGCTCGAATACAGGTTGCATCTCCTCCTGGCTGACCGGTTGGAACAACTTCGGAAGGGTCAGGGTCTTCACGGCTTTCCTGAACTTTCTTTCATTCCTTGTTGGAACGACCAGTTTGATAGTGCCGTCCTCGTTGTAATACAGCCTGTCGGCGCACATACTGCGGCGGCTGAATGTCTGATTTCCGGCACCGGTCGCAGCCCCCACAAATGCATTGTGGTAGAACAGCCACCACTGCCCCTTGAATTCAACTATGGAATGTTCGTTGGTCAGAACGTCCTGCGCATCCATAAACTTGCCCTTGTGTTCATACGGCCCGAGAGGATTGTTGCCGATGCAGTATTCAAGTTGGTAAGGGTGATCGGTGTTGTACGGGTTTGCATAGGAGAGATAGTACTTGCCATTGTATTTGTGGCAGCAGATGGCCTCGAAGAAGTTCGGGGCATCGATATGGTAGACACCGGTCTCATTGCCGTTCTCATCAAGGACACCGCCGGTGTGGTCATACGAAATCATATCATCGTTCAGCCTGACGGCGTTGACGGTATTCTGACCCATGAACAGGTATGCCTGACCGTCATCGTCGATGAAGCAGTGCGGATCGATGAAATCGCGGTCGCAGTGGATGCCCGGGGTGTCGGTGGTGAAGAACGGCTTGCCGAGAGGGTCCTCGAACGGTCCGAAGGGGGAATCACTTACAGCCACGCCTATCTCGCTGGCATTTCCCGAATAGTAGAAGAAATATCTCATAACTCGGGTGGTGTCGGTAACGCTCTTCGGGACCATCTTCCTGACACACTGCGGACCCCAGGCGCGGTTCTTCACCCAGGTGGTCTGTTCCAGAGGCCTGAAGATTACCCCGCCGTCGGAGAAATGTTTCATATCCGTGGTATAATAGCAGTGGTAATCCTCCATATTGAAATTCTCTCCCGCATTCTGGTCGTGGCTCGGATAGACGAACAGGGTGTCCCCGAAAACTATCGCGGAAGGATCGGCCGCATAAGCATCCGTCAGGATGGGATTGATACTGCTGTCGCAGGAGGACAGAATCATCGCCGTTGCCGCAATACACAGCATTGATGTTATTTGTTTGGTTTTCATCTTAATTTATTTATCTGCACATTGATGCAACAACGTTCGCCTCGGTTGCCCTTGTGCGGTTCAAACTTCCCTTTTCTGCAAATATAACAAAACATCTTGAACTGAGGTGTTTTCCTTCACAGACGAGAGTGCACTCGCATCTGTGAAGGGTTTTATCCTCACGGATGAATTTCGCTCTGTCGGATTTGTTTTTGGAAAATAAAAAAGATTCGTATCTTTGCGCACCTTTTCTCGAGCAGATAAGGAAGTTATAGTTATTGTACTGATTTATTAACTTAAAGATTAAGACAAATGGCAGTTAAAATCCGTCTTGCCCGCCACGGCAAAAAGAACTACTCGTTCTTCCACATTGTAGTTACTGATTCACGTTCACCCCGCGACGGCCGTCTCATTGAACAGATTGGCGTTTACAACCCCAACACAAATCCTGCAACCATCGTTCTTGATGGAGATAAGGCTCTGTACTGGCTCAACAATGGTGCACAGCCTACAACCACAGCCCGCAGAATTCTCTCCTACGAAGGAGTCCTTCTGAAGAAGCATCTTCAGGGCGGTGTAGCAAAGGGAGCTTTCACACAGGAAGTTGCCGACCAGAAATGGGCTGAATGGAAAGCACAGAAAGACAACAAGGTCGCTTCCAAGAAGCAGTCAATCGCAAAGGCTGTCTCTGAGGCCAATGCCGCTGC
>JAKSJV010000053.1 GCA_024402005.1 Bacteroidales bacterium | reverse complement strand
AAAGGTGCCGTTACTGCAATAAGATGCATCAGGATGGAACTGGGCGAGCCTGATGAAAGCGGTCGCCGCAGCCCTGTACCGGTGGCCGGGTCAGAATTCGAAATTCCGACAGATACGGTAATTATGGCGTTGGGCACATCTCCCAATCCGCTGATTGCATCCACGACAGAGGGCCTTGAGACCAACCGCAAAGGCTGTCTTGTCACCAGCGAGGACGTTGTCACTACCCGGCAGGGTGTTTTTGCCGGCGGTGATGCCGTGACAGGTGCTGCGACGGTGATTCTGGCTATGGGCGCCGGGCGCAAGGCTGCCGCAGCGATAGATGAGTATTGCGGCGGCTTGAAACGATAGTTTTCTATATTTGCAGTTGTGCCGGCTATGGACGTCAGGATAGACAAATATCTTTGGGCCATACGCGCCTTCAAAACGCGTAACGAGGCTACCGAGGCCTGCAATGGCGGTAAGGTGAAACTGAACGATGCCGCCGTGAAACCTTCCAAATCCGTGCGTCAGGGGGATGTCATCACCGTGCGCAAGGCGGCTGTCCAATTCACCTACCGTGTCATAGAGGGCCTTGAGAAGCGTGTCGGCGCGGCTCTCGTTCCCCAGTATGCCGAGAATCTCACGCCCCAGAGCGAGCTCGACAAGATGCGCGCTCCCGTGGAGACCTTCTTCCTCAAGCGCGACCGCGGCACGGGCCGCCCCACCAAGAAGGACCGCCGCACTATGGAAGCCCTTTGGGATGCCATCGATTTCGGAGATGATCAATAAGATGTCCACATTACCGATGTCATTATACCAATAAAAAAGTCAGCGATCAAGCTGACTTTTTTCGTTGGTAGCGGGGGAAGGACTCGAACCTCCGGCCTCCGGGTTATGAGCCCGACGAGCTACCAACTGCTCTACCCCGCGATGTTTGTGAATGCAAAGGTAAGGCTTTATTTTGAATTAGGCAAATCTTTTTGCCGAATGGGACTTTTCCGCAATTATTGTTATCTTTGCAGGATTGTACGCAGAGACGCGTAGTTTGACATTTAAAAGACAGGAAATGGGAAAGGTTATTCTGACAGGCGACAGGCCTACGGGCAGGCTCCACATAGGACACTATGTCGGTTCGTTGCGTCGCCGCGTTGAATTGCAGAACAGTGGCAAATACGATGAGATTTATGTCTTCATTGCTGACGCACAGGCGCTTACCGACAATATCGATAACCCTGAAAAGGTGCGTCAGAATGTGATAGAGGTGGCTCTCGATTATCTTTCAGTCGGGCTCGACCCCGCAAAAACGACGATTTTCATCCAGAGTCAGATTCCGGAACTGACGGAATTGTCCTTCTATTTTATGGACCTTGTGACCGTGGCACGTCTGCAGCGCAACCCCACCGTGAAACAGGAAATGGCCCTGCGCGGCTTCAATGACAATATCGACGGTGACGGCAAGGCAAGCGCCGAAAAAGCCGACAACAAAAAGGGCACGCCCGTCGGGTTCTTCACCTACCCCATAAGCCAGGCGGCCGATATCACCGCATTCAAGGCCAATATAGTCCCGGTCGGCGAAGATCAGGAGCCTATGATAGAGCAGGCGCGTGAAATCGTGCGCAAGTTCAACAGCGTTTACGGTGACGTTCTGGTCGAACCTGAGATACTTCTTCCCGAAAATTCAGCCTGTCTGAGGCTTCCCGGCACAGACGGAAAGGCCAAGATGAGCAAGTCTCTGGGCAATTGCATCTATTTGAGTGACAGTGCGGAAGATGTTTGGGAGAAAGTCAGGGGTATGTTCACGGACCCCGGTCATCTGCAGGTCAGCGACCCGGGAAAGGTCGAAGGCAATACGGTATTCACATACCTCGACGCCTTCTGCCGTCCGGAGCATTTCGAGAAGTTCAAGGATGCCTTCGTCGGCAAGAAATCAAGTTTCGAATTCCACAGCCTCGATGAGGTCAAGGCGCAGTACCGTGCAGGGGGACTTGGCGATATGATGCTCAAGAAATTCCTTTATGAGGTACTTGAGGATACCCTCGCTCCTATTCGTGAACGTCGCGCAAAATACGAGCAGGACATTCCCGGCGTTTACAAAATGCTCGAGGAAGGATGCCGGAAGGCACGCGCCAAGGCTTCGCAGACGCTCGACGAGGTGCGCAAGGCAATGAAGATAAACTATTTCGATGATAAGGAACTGATCGAGCAGCAGGCTCTTTCTTTCCGCAAATAATATACGCAGGCCGTCGTTTACGGCCAATGGAATTATGGCACAGACACCATCCATACCAAAAGGAACGCGGGATTTCGGGCCGGAACAGATGGCCCGCCGCAACTATATTTTCGACACCATACGCAGTGTTTTCAAGAAGTTCGGTTACAGCCAGATAGAGACTCCCGCGATGGAGAACCTGTCCACCTTGCTGGGCAAATACGGCGATGAAGGCGACAAGCTTCTCTTCAAGATACTGAACAGCGGCGATGCATTTGCCGATGTGGACAAGTCATTGGACAGCAAGGCATTGTCACTCAAGGTCTGTGAAAAGGGCCTGCGCTACGACTTGACCGTGCCTTTCGCACGCTTCGTGGTCCAGCACCAGAATGAACTGTCATTCCCGTTCAAACGCTTTCAGATACAGCCTGTATGGCGCGCTGACCGCCCGCAGAAGGGACGCTACCGTGAGTTTTATCAGTGCGATGCCGACAGCATAGGCTCGGCCAGCCTGATGGGCGAACTGGAAATGGTGCAGATGGTGGACGAGGTGTTCGCCACATTTGGTATAAACGTCTGCCTTAAAATAAACAACCGCAAGGTTCTCGCCGGTCTCGCCGAGGTGTGCGGCTGTCCTGACAAGATGATGGACATAACCGTTGCCATCGACAAGATTGACAAGATAGGCCTTGACGCCGTTGAGCAGGAACTCCGTGATCGCGGGCTGGATGACAAGGCGATAGCGGTGCTCAGGCCCGTTCTCACCCTGCAAGGTACGACGGCTGAAAAGCTTGCGGCTATGCGCTCTACCCTGGCTGCATCAGAAACGGGTAACAAGGGCCTCGATGAGATCGAGGAACTTTTCGGTCTTATAGAAGCCGCGGGAGTGCAGTGTCGCACCGAACTGGATTTGTCTCTTGCGCGAGGCTTGAATTATTACACCGGAGCCATTTTCGAGGTAAAGGCTTTGGATTTCGAGATAGGGAGCATATGCGGAGGCGGACGCTATGACAACCTTACCGGCATTTTCGGCCTTCCAAATATGTCAGGGGTCGGAATTTCTTTCGGTGCCGACCGCATATATGACGTGCTCACGGGCCTTGACAAATATCCGAAGGAACTCGGGGCGGCGTCACGGCTGCTTTTTGCAAATATGGGCGCAGAAGAGGTCCGCTACATCCTTCCCGTCAGCGCGGCGCTCCGCAAGGCCGGTATCGCCTGCGAAATCTATCCCGATGCAGCCAAACTCAAGAAGCAGTTCGACTATGCCGACCATCGCGGAATACCGTTTCTGAGTATCTGCGGGGCGGATGAAGCCGCTGCCGGCAAGGTCAACATAAAAAACCTCTCCACCGGCGAGCAGAAAAGCTTCGACTGTGGCGAGATTGATGCAATGGCCGGATTCCTATATTGATGTCATCAGGGGCTGTGCCCTGAAAGACTATTTCTTCAGGTTTTCCAAAGCCTTTATGAGTTCGGCGTTGGTGTAGGCATCGGCGCCGTAGCAGGTTTTCAGATAGGCTATACCGATATTGTAGTCTTCTTCGGTGAAGGAGTCCGTGGCCTCTTTTGCCACAACCACATTATATCCCAGCTGATAAGCGTCGGCTGAGGTGTGCCTTACGCACATATGGGCGTGCAGACCTGTCATTATGACGGTATCAATGCCGAGTTCGCGCAGGAGGATGTCAAGGTCGGTCTGAAAGAATCCGCTGTAACGACGTTTGGGCACGACATAGTCCTTCTCGCTGAGTTTCAGTTCGGGGATGACTTCGGCGCCTTTCGTGCCGACGATAGCGTGATCGCCCCAGAGTTTCAACTCCCAGTCAACTCCCTTGATGTGGGCGTCATTGCAGAAAATTACGGGTACACCGGCCTTGCGGGCGGCGTCGAGAAGCTGTGCCGTAGCCGGCACGATGGCTTTGCCGCGGTCGCAGGCCAGGGCGCCTGTGACAAAGTCGTTCAACATATCCACCACCAGGACGGCGGCGTGATTCAGTTTAAGAGGTTTTTTAGTGTCTTTCATATTGAAAATCAATTAAATATATTCTGCATTATAAGTTCTGCCTTGGTCATTTTCTTGGATATTGATCCGTTTTCAAGTTCTGTGAATGACAGGCTAGCGGCATCGATGGGTTTGCTCTGCTCTTCAGGCATATCGACCGACACCTTGTTCCATATTGTCCAGTCCGACCAGTGTATCCTGCCGCCGCGCACGATTCCCACGCGTATGCTGCGACCGATATCCCAAAGTTTGCCCTCCACCTTTTCCATAGACAAGGTCAGCACGCCGTCAATGGTTTCAGCCTTGAATTCATAGCGTGCGAATTTACCGTCACGATAGCCGAAACCTTCCCCCGCATCATCATAGAGTGAGCCTTCGGCCTCGCCGTCTTCGTCAGGATTGACGATTATGCTGAGGCGTTTAGTGCTGTAATCCTCCGTGCTCTGGATGACGTCGATAACCGGAATCGCCGCACCGGGGCGCAAAGCCAGATATGACTGATAGCCGTCATCCAACCCGTTTTCAAGGTCGAACAATTCCCAGTTGCCTTTCGGCAGGGCGGGGGACTCGCTCCAGCGAGGGATTACCAGAAGGTCGTTTCCCACCAGAAAAGCCTGTTGTTCTTCGCGCAAATCAGCGTCCTTGAAATCGGCCCAGAATACGGGTCTCATTACCGGAAGGCCGGTTCTGGACGCCTCTTCGAACAGAGTGTAATAATAGGGGAGCAGGCGATATCGTCTCTCTATGGCCCTGCGGCATACATCCTCCGTCCGGGTGTCGAACGCCCAAGGCTCCTGCTGCGTCGTACCGTTGGAAGAGTGATTTCTCACGAACGGGAAATACACGCCTGACGCTGTCCAATGGCGCAGCAGCTCAGGAGTGCAGTCGCGCATAAATCCTCCTATGTCAGGACCGCTGATGGGCTGGCCGCTGAGTCCCATATTCAGGCACATAGGCACGGAAGCCTTCATCGAAGCGTAATCGCTGTAATTGTCACCGGTCCACATCGCAGCGTAGCGCTGACCGCCAAGGAAATTGGCCCTCGACAGTATGAACGGACGTTTGTCCGGTTTGGCGGCCAGTATGCCTTCGCGGCTGGCCTTTACCATATAATAGCCATATATATTATGGTAGCGCAGGTGGCTGCCTTCCGGAATGCCGTCGCCGCCCCTGTGGACATTGGTCGGAGGCATAGTCCCGCCGAAGTCAACGAATACGGAAGGCTCGTTCATATCGTTCCACACGCCGTCCACGCCCTGAGCCATAAAGTCCTTATACAATCCGGCCCACCACCGACGGGCCTGCGGCATAGTGAAATCCGGAAAATGGCAATCTCCCGGCCACACTGGCCCGCAGTAGTCGATACCATTCTCGTCCTTGACGAAATAATCACCCTTACGTCCCTGGTCATAAACGGAATATCCTTCTTCCACCTTGACGCCCGGGTCTATCATATAGACCGTTTTGAAATTGTTCTTGTGAAGATATCCGTTCAGAGCTTTCGGGGCGCTGAATCTATCCGGATGGAAGGTGAAAATCTTGAACTGGTCCATATAATGGATGTCCATCCAAATCACGTCGCAGGGGATTTTCCGGGCACGGATGGTGTCGGCAAGCGCGGCAACCCTTTCCTGCGGATAGTAACTGTAGCGGCACTGATGGTAACCCAGAGCCCATAGCGGCGGCAACTCCATTTTGCCCGTGAGTCTCGCAAGTGTCTTTACGACCTCTTCCGGGCTGTCCTTTTCTATGACCACTACGCGGAAAGCTGGTCCCTTGCTCACGAAATAAATTCTGCCCTTGGTGGAAACGTGCGACCTCCAGGTGTTGTCCGCAATGATGCCGAATGCGCTTCCGTCCTTGCGTACTCCCAGAATCCAGGGATGCGACTGGTACATCTGTCTGCCCTTGCGCAGCATACCGGTAGGATTGTCCGTGTTCCAGAAGAATATCCTCTCGAAATTTCTGCGCAGCCCGCCTTCGGCCTCTCCCAGACCGTAAAGATCAGCGCCGTCGATGTCGAAGCTGACGGCGGTATTGCCGAAAAGTTTGCCATAGACGCGTCCGTATACGTGGCTGAAACGGGGCGTCATTTCCCAGTCCTCGTCCACCTCTCCTTTGTTTTGCAACTGATTCACGAAAATGGGGCTTGGAGTGTGGTCCTGCGGATTATAGTCCTCCGGCTCGAACACTGCAACACCGTTTTCCACCATATATGCCTCGCCGACGGGCACCACGGTGCAGGATGAGACGAGGAGCAGCGGTAAAAAGAAACGCAGTTTCATAGAATTGTCTTTAAGCGGACAAATATAGGCAAATTTATTAAATATCAGGTGCATAATCGGCGTGGTCTGCCATTTTGGCATATTTTTGCATTGGCAGATAATTTGATTGAAACAGGACCGGCCGTTTTTGGCGGCGGATAACTGAAAATTTTTAAAATTATGGCAGCAAATAAAAAGCAGAATGGGAAAATCGGTGTTACTACAGAGAACATCTTCCCGGTAATCAAAAAATTCCTTTACTCGGACCACGAAATATTCCTTCGCGAACTGGTGGCGAACGCCATAGATGCGACCCAGAAGGTGAAAACCCTCGCATCTACAGGCGAAATGAAGGCGGAACTTGGTGACCTTTCAGTCCGTATCGAGCTGGATGAGAAGGCAAAAACCCTGAAAATCATCGACCGCGGTATCGGTATGACCGAAGAAGAGGTGGACAAATACATCAACCAGATTGCATTTTCATCGGCAGGGGAGTTTCTGGACAAATACAAGGACAAGATAGGCTCTATCATAGGTCATTTCGGTCTCGGTTTCTATTCGGCCTTTATGGTGGCCGACAAGGTGACCATCGAAACCCTGAGCTGGCAGGAAGGCGCCAAGGCTGTGAAATGGACTTGTGACGGATCGCCTGAATATACCCTCGAGCCCTGCAAAAAAGATGACAGGGGTACTATAATCACGCTTCATATCGAAGACGATTCGGCCGAATTTGCGACAAAGTCCAAAATCAGCGGGCTGCTCGGCAAATATTGCAAATTTATGCCTTTCCCCGTGGTCTTCGGTAAAAAGACGGAGTGGAAGGACGGTAAGAGCGTAGAGACCGGCGAGGACGATGTCATAAACAATATCGACCCCATCTGGACCAGACAGCCGTCAGACCTCAAGGAGGAGGACTACGACAAGTTCTACAAGGCCTTGTACCCGTTCGAGGAGGACCCTATGTTCCATATCCACATCAACGTGGACTTTCCGTTCCATCTCAGCGGCGTGCTCTATTTCCCCAAGATCAAGGAGAGGATGTCCATCGACAAGAACAAGATCCAGCTCTACTGCAACCAGATGTTCGTAACCGATCACGTGGACAATATCGTTCCTGATTTCCTGACCCTTCTGCACGGCGTTCTGGATTCTCCGGATATCCCTTTGAACGTGTCCAGAAGCTACTTGCAGTCCGATGCCAACGTCAAGAAAATCTCATCCTTCATCACAAAGAAGGTGGCCGCCAAACTCGAGGAGATATTCAAGGAGCAGAGGACCGATTTCGAAACTAAGTGGGACAATATCAAGCTCTTTATAGAATATGGAATGCTCACCAATGAGGAATTCTGTGAGAAAGCCTTGAAATTCGCCTTGCTCAAGAGCACGACTTCAGACAAGTATTATTCTCTTGACGAGTATAAAACCCTGATAGAGGCAACTCAGAAGGATAAGGACAATAAGCTTGTATATCTCTATGCCACAGATTCTGTTGCACAATACAGCTACATCGAGGCCGCAAAAGCCAAAGGCTATGACGTCCTGCTGCTTGACTGTGAGCTGGATTCGCACTTCGTGAACCTTCTGGAGACCAAGCTGAAGGACAGCAGTTTCGCCCGCGTGGACTCCGACAGCATCGAAAACCTGATAAAAAAGGCAGATGAAATAAAGCCGGAACTATCTGATGATGACAAGAAATCCCTGGATGAGATGGTCAAGGCATCATTGCCTGCAGGCTATGAATATACCGTCGAGGCTCGCAACCTGGGTGAAAATGAAGCTCCCGTGCTGCTTACCCAGACGGAGTTCATGCGCCGTTACAGAGAGATGAGCAAGATGGGAGGCGGTATGAATTTTTATGGACAAATGCCTGATTCATACAATGTTATAGTCAATATGGAACATCCTCTCGTGAAGAGATTCTGGGAGAATAAGGACAAGGATCTGCTCAAGAATATGACTGATCTGGCTCTTCTCGGGGCCGGGCTCCTGAAAGGCAAAGATTTGACGGATTTCGTGAACAGAAGCTATAATATGCTGTAATATTTGGTGGTTAAGTAAATAATTTGTACATTCGCAGGTTATTTGTGTTGAAACATAATATTGCAAATTAATAAACTAACTGACATGAAAAAGTCGATTCTTACGATTACCGCCCTTATTCTCGCAGCAGGCGTCGTAATGGCTCAAGAAAAGAACACTACCATCACTGTTTCTAAGACAGAACAGACAGTGAAGGAAGAAGCAGGCAGAACTGTGGAAACATCCACTACTGCAACTGAAATCGAACACGAAAACACTGTCCTTGTCAACGATTTCGACAAGAACTGGGAATTCAGCCTCGGACTCGGTACCCAGACATATCTGGGCGAGTATTCAGGCACGCATCAGAAATTCCTCGATTTGTGGACAGGTCCCGCAATCGACCTCGGCATCCAGAAGTGGACATCTCCTTATTTTGCTGTCGGTCTCGGCATTAACCTCTCTCCTTACAGGGGACTGTATAGTGCAGGTGACGACAGGGCAACCTTCCGTCAGGATGGCGATCCTCTTTACAAGGACAAGAATGGCGGCGAATCACTTTATCTTGCAGGTTCTAAACTGAATCGCTGGTATGGCGATTTCTTCGTAACTTTCTCTTTCGACGTCCTCAATATCTGCAGTGGATACCGTCCGGACAGAATGTATCACCTCATCGGTTATCTCGGTGGTGGTGTCGCCGTTGCGCTGAATTCTTCTGTTTACACCAGCTGCACGGGTTCCTTCAACGCTGGCCTTATCAACCAGTTCAACATCAATGACAGATGGTCGCTCAACATCAATGTTCGCGGTGCTCTTTATGGCGATGCTTTGAACGGTATTTCCTATGCTTCATCAGGCGACAAGAAGAATATCCCTCTCGACGGTATGATAGGTCTTACCGGAGGTTTCTCCTACAAGTTCGGTTTCGTGAACAAGAAGAGCGCTCTTACCGGTGCAGAGACTGTTGCTGCTTGGATTCCTCTTACGACAGCGGTTCTTGCTTCCCAGGAATATGCTGACGCCGTCAAGGACGGTGACGTTGCAAAGGAGGTTGCCAAAGAATATGCAGAGCAGGCAAACAAGACAGCCGACGAACTTGCACAGGCCAAACAGACAATCGCAGATCAGGAAGAGGCTCTTGCTGCCGCAAAGGTTGTCAACTATCGTCAGATCATCAATTTCCCTATCGACAAGTGGAAACTCAGCAACCGCGAGAAAGTTGCCATTATGCTTGCTGCCGAGGCTATCAAGGCAGCTCCGGACACCAAGTTCGCAGTTACCGGTTACGCCGATATGCAGACAGCATATCCCAAGTACAACGATAAGCTTTCAGCAAATCGTGCCGAGGCTGTCAGGAAGGCGCTTGTTGACGAATTCGGTGTAAATCCCGATCAGCTCGTCATCGACCACAAAGGCGGTGTAGATTATATGTACTACAACGATCCTCAGTGCAGCCGTTCAGTTATCATCGAAGCAATCAGATAGCACAGGCTCATAAGCGAGCAAAAAAAGAGGGTGACTTGTGATGTGAACCCCAAAAGTTGGACGGTTTAACATTAAAAAGTCTATTGGTAAAG
>JAKSJV010000052.1 GCA_024402005.1 Bacteroidales bacterium | reverse complement strand
TAACTACAGTCGCTCCCTTGGGGCAGACTTTCATCACTTCCTTGACGGCTGCCACCACATAGCAGGCATCGACTTTCTTGCTGAATTTGTCGTACGGTGTCGGGACGGACACTATGTACATATCCGTCTTCTGATACTCGGTGGTGAACGTGATGCCCGCCTTTACCGCATCGGCGAACAGCTCGTCAAGACCGTCCTCCTTGAAAGTGGTCTTGCCTGCATTGAGAGTAGCTACAAGGTCTTTGTTATAATCCGTTCCGATTACTTTCACTCCGTGACTTGCCATCATTAGGGCCGTCGGAAGGCCTATATAGCCTAAACCAATTACGTTAATCATTTTATTATGTTTTTACTTTATTTCGTATCTGTCCGTTTCTTTTCCCGCAAGCGCATCAGCAATCCTGCGGCAGGCCTGTCCGTCACCATAGGGATTGACAGCCTTGCTCATACTGTCGTAATACTCCTTGTCTTCAAGAAGACGCGACACCTCGGAGACAATGAGATCGCGGTCGGTTCCCACAAGTTTAACGGTTCCCGCACTGAGGGCTTCGGGACGCTCTGTGGTATCGCGCATCACAAGTACAGGCTTGCCCAGGCCCGGGGCTTCCTCCTGTATTCCTCCGGAATCGGTAAGCACGAGAGTACTCTTCTCCATAAGATATACGAATTCAAGGTATTGCAATGGTTCGATGAAGAAGAAGTTCTTATATATGGTAAGGTCTTCTCCGAACACCTCGTGGATCGGCTTGCGAACGTTGGGATTCAAATGCATAGGATAGACAAAGTCCACGTCGGGATATTTCCCGCTGAGATCTTTCATCGCCGTAACCATTGAAATGAAGCCGTCTCCGAAGTTCTCGCGGCGGTGGCCGGTGATGAGAACAAGCTTTTTGCCATTGCTCAGACGTGTTACATCGTAGCCTGCGGCCTTGAGAATCCGGTTCTGCTCAACGGCAAGGGCCTTGTCGGATTTGAGTTTTTCAACCACCATATGCAGGGCATCGATCACCGTATTGCCGGTGACAAATATCTTCCCGTGGGCCTTTTCCTCCTTGAGGTTATGCTCGCTCAATGGTGTAGGGCTGAAATTATAGTCTGCGATACGGCCTGTCACCTGACGGTTCATTTCCTCCGGCCAGGGGCTGAGCATATTGTGGGTGCGAAGACCAGCCTCGATATGGCCGACAGGAATCTGCTGGTAGAAGGCTGCCATTGCCGCTGCCATAGAGGTGGTGGTGTCTCCGTGTACGAGCACCACATCGGGCTTGCACTCCTTGAACACGTCACGCATTCCGGTAAGGACGCGACTGGTGACATCCGTCAGGTCCTGGCCCTGTTTCATTATGTTCAGGTCGAAGTCGGGTGTGACCTCGAATATCTTCAGCACCTGATCCAGCATCTCCCGATGCTGTCCCGTTACGCAAACGATGGTCTTGAACTCATTTTGACGTTTCCGGAACTCATTGACCAGAGGACACATCTTTATAGCCTCCGGTCTGGTTCCGAACACGAGCATTACTGTCTTCATTGATTATTTGCTTCCGTAGTAACTTTCCCCTTTGGCTCCATAATGGGCATTGTAGTTGCCGTAATGACCGTAATATGACACCTCTGTATCAACTCCGTTGAACACATAGCACAGGTTCTTGAAGCGCTTGTCGTCGTATGCCTTCTGGAGGTTGGGCACATCCTTGCGGTCGAGTACGCCTGCGCGAACGACAAAGATTGTACGGTCTGAGCACTCCTCGATAATCTGGGTGTCGGCTACGATGTCCACAGGAGGACAGTCGATGAAAATGTAGTCGTATTCATTCTTCAACTGCTCAATCATCTGCTTGAACTGGGGCTGGCTCACGAGTTCGGAAGGATTGGGAGGTATGATTCCCACAGGAAGCACGTCCAGATTGTCAAACCCTTTCACCTTGTATATCAGGGTGTGGACATCTTTCTCCTCACCGGATAGATAATGGGTGATGCCTTTCTTGGGAGATCCGACGTATTGAGACAGAGAAGCCTTGCGAAGGTCGCCGTCTATCACCAGAACCTTGTGGTTCTTGATGGCCAGCGCGGCTGAAATGTTTATCGAAAGGAAAGTCTTGCCTGAGCCGGGGTTGAAGGAACAGGTAATGATTACCGGACATTGGTGTCCTTTTTCCATAAACTCAAGATTTGTCCTTATCACGCGGAAAGCCTCGTTGACGACATTCCTGCGGCCGGGCTTGACAACAACTTCAATGTCACCGGCTTCCTTCCTGATGAGTTTCTTTATTCCATTGGATTTGTTGTGGACGTAGAAAGGTATCTCACCGAGGTAAGGAAGCGTAAGGCCCTTCAAATCGTGCCTTGACTGTATCTTGTTGTCGGATGCCTCGAGTATATAGAATACTGTGAAAGGAATGAACAGCCCGAGGAAAAGTGCAATCAGAAGAATCTGCATCTTTTTGGGCGATGTAGGCTTAGCAATACCCATAGGAGGAGTGACAAGCCGCGTATTATAGGCGCTGAATGCCTGGGAGAGTTCGTTCTCTTCCCTTTTCTGCAGAAGATAGAGGTAGAGTTTCTCCTTGACCGCCTGCTGACGTCCCACAGTCAACAGGTATTTGGCCTGACTGGGGTTCTTGGCTATACGGTTGTTGTTCGAGGTTTCAAGCTCAGATATAGCATCCAGTTGTTTCGTAAGTGTGCCTATCTCGTTGTCGATCGATGTCTCAATTGCCATTCTAGTTGCTGCAAGAGCGGCGTCAAGATCCTTTACAAGGGGGTTTTCATAGCTGGAATTGGTCCGTATATTGTTTCTGTTAAGCAGGGTTTTGTTGTATTCAGTGATTTGTGCAGAAACCCCGCCGCCAAGGCTTGCAATGCCCGGAATCAAGGTTTCAGTGCCGGGATTGTTTTTCAGATAGTTCTTGATATATCTGAACATATCAAGTTCGCTGCTTATCTCCTGCTCTCTCCTGCTGGTTTCCCGGATCTGCTCCAGATAAAGATTGGACACGGCATTCAGGTCAGGCAATAGGTTCTGACTCTTGAAATTGGATATATCATCATCCACATCCCCGAGTTCTTTCTCCAGAGCGACAAGTCTGTCCTCAATGAAGTCAGACGTGCTGACTGCCATCTTGTTCTTATCCTCCACCCAACTTTCGTTATAGACGTTCATCAGGGTGTTTAGCACATCATCCGCACGTTGTACCGACCAGTCATTCATTTGTAAATTCAGTATATCGGCACGGTTGACGATATCACCGGAATTGGCACTGAAACGTGCGCAATACATTGCCGTAGCAGCATCCAAGGGATAGTGTTTGACAATCAACGTCTTTTTCCATTCTCCGGTAAAATATTCATTGTCCTTTATTACGATATGGCCGATCTCAGTGTTCAAAGTATCACCACTGTTACATTTCATCGATGACAGCTTATATTTGTCACCTTTAAAATAATATTCAAAGTTTGATATGCTGAGCGATGAATCCTTTGCCTGCGTCACTCTAAATGACAGTGGAATGTTTGAAGGGATATCAATGAAATCCACATTCACAGGCACCTGCACTCCATAAATGCTGTTGTCGCGGAAAAATGACTTTGAGAAATACTCAGTGGTAAGTCCCAGTCGCTTTACAGTTTCCTGCATAAGGGCGGGAGACTGGAAAACTATCACCTCGTTCACTACCTTGGATGACATAGTTCCACCACCGGAAAAACTCAGCACCGACTCGATATCACTTGTTGCCATACGACGGGCCGCGCTCTCCTTGATAAGCACAGTAGCGCTCCTTGTATAGGTAGGGCGGGTTTTGAGTATATAAAGTGATGCGAATAGCAGGCATATCAGCACGGATGCGACAAACCAGACCCAATTGTGCACACAACGCTTGAAGAAATTTCTGAAACTGAAAAGAGAAACCTCGATTTCTTCCTGCTCGTAAGGGATAACTTGTATATTTTTGTCCATAATCTATAGTAATTCAATGTTATTTTTTCGCTGCATTCATTGTTATTGCAAACTGGTTGACTGCCAGCAATATGGTCACGGCCAGCGAAGACACTGACACCCAGAATGAGGCATTCAGCACATTGTTTCCGTTGACAGTGCTCTGGCGGGCGCGCATCTTGTTAGGCTCCGCATACACCACGTCGTTCTGTTTCAGGTAGTAAACCGGAGACTTCGCAAGGGAGTCTGCAGAGTTCAGGTTCACCCAGTAGGTTTTTTGGATACCGTTCTCATTGCGCAGTACGCGCAGATTGTTGCGATGTCCGGTGATGGTGAGATCTCCCGCCGCAGTGATGGCATCCAGCACGGTGAACATATCGTGGTCAATCTTTATGCGTCCCGGATGTGCAACTTCTCCCAGTACGCTCACGCAAAGATTGACATAGTCTATTGACACTAAGGGATCCTTGAGATAATCCCCTTTTATCAATATGTCCTGAATTTTATTTGCAAGCTCTCCCCTTGTCATACCTGCAACCATAATTTTACCTACAACAGGGAAATCGATTGTACCGTCTTCCTTGACAAGATAGGTGGTCACGCCGTTTGAATAATTATTTGAGAAATCGCTTGCTGAGCCCAGTCTTTGCGTATAATACGGCAGATTGTACAGGTTGGTAAGATTCATATCCCTGCTCTTCACGATGATTGAAATCACATCATCAGGCTGGAGTTTGATGCGTCCGTCCTGCACGACTATTGTGTCCTGTTTGCCGTTCGTGGCATCCTGGAAATACAGTATCTTCTTCTGCGAGGCGCAGGAGCACAGCAGCAGAGCAACCCCTGAAATAATAATTAAAGATTTAATTTTCATATTCTTATGTATTTATTTTTCAAATTTATTGTCAATAAGATGCTGAACCTTGAGCCATAAACCTCTGCGCTCCACGTGTGAATGAGAGCCAATATACTTAACGCCGTGGTATAATTTGTCATCCTTCTTTGCGGAAACAACAAGCACAGCTGCCAACCCCCAATTCAATAAAGCGGCAACACCCACAGTGATGTACAGTTGCATCTCAAGCGATCCTCCCAGCCACCAAGTGAGCAGGAATGCTGCAATCACAAAGATATCCATAGCGATTTCTATCATCGTTATCGAGATATAAGAAAATCCCGCAGCGACGAAAAGATGATGCAGGTGTGTTTTGTCTGCCTCGAATGGTGATTTCTTATGCGCCATTCGGCAGAACATCACTCGCAGCGTATCTGCTACCGGCATTGACAGAACCGCAATTACAAAGGCAATACGGCTGAAATCAAGCTCGGGTTGCAATACCTCTATGGCATTATTTTCCCGAAGGATAACGAAAACCATCGCAGAAATGGCCGTACCCATCATCATCGTGCCGCCGTCACCGATGAACATCTTGGTGGTATAGCCGAAAACGTTGTGCAGGAAGAAAGGTAGAAGGGCGCCTATGCATACGGCCGAAAGAACGGCGAACGAATAGTCGCGGCTGAGGAAGCAGAATATGCCGAAACAGCCGAAAATCAATACGCAGAACGCCGATGAAAGCCCGTCCACACCGTCGATCATATTGATGGCGTTCACAAGCCCTAGGAAGGTCAGGACGGAAAGTGCAGCACCTATAGCGGAAGGAATTATGTCTATCCCCCACAAGCCCTGGAAATTGCATATATGGCATTTCAAACCGAAAATCAAAGTGGCGGCTACAAGTATCTCCAGGCCGAATCTGGTGTCGGCACGGACGGACAGGATATCATCCATACAGCCAAGATACATCATAATCGTCATCGCGCTGACAACGGGAAAGAGTGCCGTATAGGAAATCATTGTCTTATAGAAGCACAAACCTACCATAATGCCGAAGAACACTGCTATGCCACCCATTACGGGGACAGGTTTTTTCTGCAATTTGCGGGCATCCGGATTGTCGACGATATCCTTCTTTATCGCTATCCTCAATATCGGCTTGAACACTATCATCGTGGAGATGAAGGAAATGAGGAACAGGGCTATCAGCCTATATTTGTATGACAGTTCAGAAATGAATTCCATAAAGGTCAGATTTCAAACGGTGAATCGAAATCCTTGAGCAGAGGATGTTTCGTATCCTTTTCGCTGAGCAGGGCCTTATCTGCGGGAACACCCCAGTCTATGCCCAGACTGCTGTCCAGAATTGATATTCCGCCATCGGCCTGCGGGGCGTAGAAATTGTCGCACTTGTACTGGAACACTGCCGTTTCGCTCAAAACGGCGAATCCGTGTGCGAAGCCCTTGGGGATGAAGAACTGGCGGTGATTGTCTTCGGTAAGTTCCACAGCCACGTGCCTGCCGTACGTGGGGCTCCCCTTCCTGATATCCACGGCAACGTCAAGCACGCGTCCACGCACGCAGCGCACCAGCTTGCTCTGGGTGAACGGAGGTCTCTGGAAATGCAGGCCGCGCATCACTCCGTAGCCGGACATAGACTCATTGTCCTGTACGAAGGTGATGTCAAGACCTGTCTTCGCCTTGAATTCATTGGCATTGAAACTCTCGAAGAAGTATCCCCTGCTGTCGCCGAAGACCTTGGGTTCGATAATCAATACGCCGTCAATATCCGTTTTTATGACTTCCATACTCAAAATATGTTTCAGTCCAGATTTTCCTTACCCGTTTCCTTGACCTCATCGATAACCTTCAGAAGATACTGCCCGTACTGATTCTTTATCATAGGCTGCGCCAAGGCGCGCATCTTGTTTTCATCGATCCAGCCTTTGCGGTATGCTATGCCCTCAAGGCAGGCTATCTTAAGACCCTGGCGCTTCTCGATGACCTCTACGAAAGTAGAAGCCTCGCTGAGGCTGTCGTGCGTACCGGTGTCGAGCCAGGCGAAACCGCGGCCGAGTGTCTGAACTTTCAGTTGCCCCGCCTGCAGGAATTCCTGATTGACAGTTGTAATTTCAAGTTCTCCCCTGGCTGACGGTTTGATATGCCCGGCAACGTCAACGACCTTGTTTGGATAGAAATAAAGTCCCACTACTGCATAGTTGGACTTGGGCTGCTGCGGTTTTTCCTCGATGCTCAGGCAGTTGCCATTCTTGTCGAACTCGGCGACTCCGTAACGCTCAGGATCGCTCACCCAATAGCCGAAAGCCGTGGCCTTGCCGTCTTCTTCTGCTGTCCTCACCGCCTCCTTCAACATTCCGGTGAAACCGGCACCGTGAAAAATGTTGTCACCCAACACCAGGCAGACGCTGTCATTTCCGATAAAGTCAGCGCCGATGATGAAGGCCTGGGCCAGACCGTCCGGAGAAGGCTGCTCGGCATAGCTGAAGTTCACGCCGTAATCGGACCCGTCGCCCAGAAGTCTTTTGAACCCCGGCAGGTCCTGAGGCGTCGATATGATGAGTATGTCCCTTATTCCCGCCAGCATAAGCACGCTGATGGGATAATAGACCATAGGCTTGTCATAAATCGGCAGCAACTGCTTGCTGACACCCTTGGTTATGGGATAAAGTCTTGTTCCGGATCCTCCGGCGAGTACGATGCCTTTCATATGCTATCTGTTCTTGTACATTGATTCGTAATACTTCTGATAGTCTCCGCTGGTTACATTGTCCATCCATTCCTGGTTGTCCAGATACCATTTCACGGTCTTCTCTATTCCCTCCTCGAACTGGAGTGAAGGTTCCCAGCCGAGTTCCCTCTGGAGTTTGCTGGAGTCTATCGCATAGCGCAAATCGTGGCCCGCACGGTCCGTCACATACGTTATGAGATCGAGGTCTGCACCCTCGGGACGGCCGAGCAGACGGTCGACGGTCTTTATTAGGACCTTGATGATGTCTATGTTCTTCCACTCGTTGAATCCGCCGATGTTGTAGGTCTCGGCAATTTTGCCTTCGTGGAAAATCACGTCTATCGCGCGGGCGTGGTCAACGACGTACAGCCAGTCACGCACGTTCTCACCCTTGCCATAGACAGGCAGAGGCTTGCGGTGACGTATGTTGTTGATGAACAGCGGAATCAGTTTCTCCGGGAACTGATAAGGGCCGTAGTTGTTGCTGCAGTTGGTAACGATTGTCGGCATCCCGTATGTATCGTGGAATGCACGTACGAAATGGTCGGAACCGGCCTTGGCGGCACTGTACGGGCTGTGCGGCTGGTATTTGAGATCTTCGGTGAAGAACTTCTCGCCATAGGCAAGATGATGCTCGCCGGATGAAGCCTTTGTCGTGAACGGAGGTTTGATGCCTTCGGGATGCGTCATCTGCAGAGCACCGTAAACCTCATCGGTCGAAATATGGTAGAAACGCTTGCCGTCGAACTTCTCGGGGAGCGACTCCCAGTAGAGTTTTGCGGCCTGCAGCATACTCAGCGTGCCCATCACGTTTGTGCGCGCGAAGGTGAAAGGGTCCTTGATGCTGCGGTCCACGTGGCTCTCGGCCGCCAGATGAATGACGCCGTCCACGTGTTCCTCCTGCATAAGGGCGTAAATGGCGTCAAAATCACAGATATCCGCCTTGACGAACCGATAGTTGGGCTTGTCCTCGATATCCTTGAGATTTGCGAGATTTCCCGCATAGGTCAATTTATCCACATTGATTATCCTGTAATCGGGATATTTCGTGACAAAAAGCCTTACGACGTGGCTGCCGATGAATCCGGCACCGCCTGTTACGATTATTGAACGTTTGTATTGCATATTTGTAAACTTTTTATAATCAAATAGTTGAGCTCTTGGCGCGCTTCGCGGTCGCTTGTCACAGCTGACAAACGGGCACGGCTACACACAATAGCTTGCAAAAATAGCAAATTTTTATTGAAAATAAAAGAGTTGAAGAATGCCGCATTTTAGCTAAATTTGCCACTTGTTTCAAGTGACCTGGAATTATGATAAAAGTCTTCTGCAAAAACACTGGCGAAACCAAGGAATTCATTGAGGGGACATACCTCTACGACGTGTTGAAAGAGTTCGATTTCGAACGTCCGTTTCCTGTACTCGCGGCAAAAGTGAACAACGTGGTCGAAGGACTGAAATTCAGGGTTTTCAACAACCGCGACGTCGAATTTTTGGACTACAGATGCTATGCCGGAAGAAGCGTTTACTGCCGGAGTCTCTGCTTCCTTCTCGCGAAGGCCTGCCAGGACATCTGTCCGGGCAGTAAACTCAGCATAAAACGCCCCATATCAAAGGGTTACTTCTGCCAGCTAAACAAGGCTGACGGCAGCCACATTACTGAAAACGAGCTGATCGCAATACGTCAGAGAATGCAGAAAATCGTGCTGTCCGGCGAGGAATTCCACCGTCACGAAGTGCATACGGAAGAGGCCGTTTCACTCTTCCGGGAACTGGGCTATGAAGATAAGGTGAAGCTTCTTTCCACCTGCGGAAAAGTTTATGTCAGCTACTATACACTTGACGGAACTCCTGACATTTATTACGATGCCCTGCTCCCTAACGTAAGCTACCTTAAAGTTTGGTCGCTTGAGAGTTACAAGGACGGAATGTTCCTGCGCGTACCCAGCCGCCACCATCCGAAGGAACTTGCACCCTTTGCTGACCAGCCGAAGACCTTCGCTGCCCTGCAGGAGAGTCTCAAGTGGAACAAGATAATGGGACTCTCAAATGTCGGTGACGTGAACATCGCCTGCCAGAGTGGTCAGGCGACCGATTTGATTCAGGTTTCCGAAGCTCTCCAGGAGAAGAAAATAGTCCAGATTGCCGAAGAGATTTTCCGGCGTTTCAACAGCCCGGAAAAAGTGCGCCTCGTACTTATTACAGGTCCGACGTCATCAGGCAAGAGCACCATCTGCAAAAGATTGAGCATCCAATTGAAAGCCTGCGGGTTACACCCTGTTTCCTTCAGTACTGACGACTACTTTGTAAACCGCGTGGAAACCCCGAAACTGCCCGACGGAAGCTACGACTTCGACAACTTCGACACCGTTGACCACGATGCCTTGCAGAAGGACGTTCTCAAACTTCTCAAGGGCGAAAAAGTGCAGGTTCCCGAATACAATTTCGTGACCGGAATCCGCGAGTACAACGGCAAGACCCTGGAACTCAAAGACGACACGATTCTGCTGATAGAAGGCATCCACGCCCTGAATCCGGCCCTTACGGACAAGGTTCCCGACAGCGTCAAATACAAGATTTTCATCAATACCATAACGTCCATCAGTCTGGATGACCACAACAGCATAGCCACCAGCGACAACCGTCTGCTGCGCCGCATTGTCCGCGACTTCAACAAAGGGGCGTTTTCCGCCCGTGAAACAATCAGCAACTGGCCCAATGTACGCCGTTCCGAAGTTCAGTGGATCTATCCCTACCAGGAAAATGCAGACGTGCTGTTCAACTCGGCCTATCTGGTGGAATTTGCCGTCCTGCGCAACCACGGCGAGCAGATACTTTCCAC
>JAKSJV010000051.1 GCA_024402005.1 Bacteroidales bacterium | reverse complement strand
GGAGGCCACTTTATAAACTTTAATCACAGCAGTTCAACTGCTGATAGGAATTAATTATCTTTTCAAATTCCTCCTTTGTCGGCATTCTCCAGCCATCTCCCCATTTGATAGTGGCGGCATCATCACCGGCGACCAAGGTGGTCTTATTGTCCGTGCTGTTGTATTTATTGAGCGTCGTAGCCGAAGGAGTTTCGTAATTGCAATAAGGCGTATTTGCCCAATGGAATCCCTTATCTGCAGAATTTGCATAACCGGTATATCTCTCTGGATCAGTCGAACCGTCAAACCAATAAAAATCACTTTTGAATGCATCATCCGCACCCAAGTCAAACAATGCCTTGTGACCTTTCACCTCACCCCACATAAAGTAATCTCCCGATTCCTCAGGCTCGAATGCTCCGATGTTGCAGTAACCCCATCTCTGAATAATAGGCTCACCTTTTTCCTCATCATAGCCGACCTGAACTTTGATGTAGTACGGGATGAAAGCATTGTACATTTTATTGGCCAAAAGACTGACTTCCGATGTCGATTGCTTCACCACCACAGTATCCTGGGTCTTTGTCCAGCTTTCGAAAGTGAGGTTCTTGCCGGCCACACCACCTTGTTCAACATCGATTGCCGCATACCAGTAGTCGGGTTCGATTGTTAACACTTGCTTCCCCATTTCTTGCTGCGCAACTGCCTGAGTATCAACCTCAGGCTGTTTCGGAACAAGAGTTATTTGTTGTCTTTTATCAGACGCTATGGGATTGCCTGCACTATTTATCCTTATCGAATCCACCTCGAAACCCTTTGTATAGAATCTGAGAATAGCCACTTTTGTTGTGAATACCAACGCATCCTCTGATTTCAATACTGCTTCCTGATTCGCCATACAGATGTTGGCATCTGCGAAACTGCCGGACTGTTCCGAGGGAACTCGGACATCAGGTGAAATTGCATTGCCTTCAAGTATTGCGGCGCTTGCAGGATAGACTGCTGTAAGGGGACCTTCGAGACTGGTTTCGATTGCCATCTGCGGATGCTGAAGCACCATTTTATCCTTCGGAAAAACGACACATTTCTCACAGGCATCTCCATTGGAAACCATAATCGAATCTCCCGCAGAGAAATAGACAGGATATCCGCCATCACTATAGTCACCGATAGACGATTTTGTAGAAGTGCCGAAGGAGACAGTGATGGTACGCAAAGTCCCGGCGGGTTGGTCTGTGTCAACCTTGCCGGGGTTAAGGTCCTTGTTGCAGGAAGCCAGTGTCGCCACCGCGGCAACGGCTGTCAGTATGGATATATATTTTGCTTTCATATCGAAATCTCCTTATGATTATAATGTTTCACCTTCTTCTATCGGTTCAATGCGTACACCGGTGCTTTCATCAAGCGGGTTACCGAAGATGGGGCGGATGTGGTATCCGTACCAACGGTAATCAGCAGTAGTACCGAGACCGCTATCCTCCACCTTGAAAATATAAGCGGAATCGCTCGTCTCCTCCTCCTTCTTCACATAGGTGGCGGTCCAGTAACTGTCGACTGCAAAGAATACCCGATTCCCTGTATAGTCCCTAAACCAGACACCTTGCTTTCCGGAATGGTCCTCTTTGGCAAATGTCCTTCCCGGTTCCGCCTGAAACTTGTTCAACAGAGTATCGACTTCCGCCTTTGTCGGCATACGCCAGTCGTCGGGAGTCCCCCCCAACATACGAGTACTGTTCCTCCAAGCATAATAAGCCGCGTCATATTGTGAAGTATACAAATCAATGTCTTGCTGGAGTGATGCTCCTATACCATGGGATCTGTTCTCGTAATCATCTTGGGTAAATTCAATATATTCATCGCCTTCGCTTCCGCAAGCCCGTACCCAGTTACCGTATGCATCCTTTACGTATCCGGAAGTATTAGCCCAGGAGAAGGAAAAGCCGGGCTCCTCGGGGAGGAAGGCACCGAGGTTGCAGTAAGACCAGTACTGAATATACGGTTTTTCTTCAGTGCCCACGTTGACAGCGATATAATAAGGGATGACGACACTTGCCAGAGTACCGGCAGGAAGAGAGACGCTCGTAAAGGTCTTCGTGACAGCACCTACGGGTGAAACCGGTATTTCTTCCCCGGTTATCTTCTCACTTTTAATAGAGGCCTCTTCCACAACGATAGACCCTCCATTCGAAGCGGTCTGAGTAAATGTATAGCTCGTTAAAGACAAATCATACGCGTTGGAATTGGATTCTATGTCAAGACCGTTCCTGGCCTTTTCCTTATCTGCGACGGGCTCTTCCACATCCACCCCGGACTCGGACTCAGTGGGGGTGGGAAGTATCGCAACATAGCAGACTCTGTCTTGGAGCCATTCTCCCAATGTGGAGTTCGAATCACCCGGTCGCACCACAATGCGGGATCCTTCGGACTGCACTTCTTCCCATCCACCAATAGCCTGGCCCTGAGCCTGAGCCGCCTCAGCCGCCGCTTCTTGTACGGTAGAATCCTCAGCCTGCTGAACGGGATCTGACTCATCGGCTATAATCCGACCGTTCGTTTCCTCAATCACAATACTTTTTACTCCTATGCTGTTGTCAACATAAAATCTGAGAACAGCAGTCTGGGGTTTGAACAGGGCTTTGTTCTGTGTTATGCCTATTTCAGCCATCGCGATGTTGGCATCCTTAAAGAAGCCGGACTGGGTCAAAGGGACTTTGACACCGACGATGTCCCCCCTGTCAATTTTAGCTGCAACTGCAGGATAGACCGCCTTGAGGCTTCCGGTAAGGTCTGTGGTGAATGAAGCTTTTCCGTTCACCACTTTGACTGTCGCTATCATGTTTTTATTTCCGTTGGAGATTGCAATCTCATCTCCGTTATCGAATTTGGGAGTCCTGCCATCCTTGTCGAGGGATGACTTGGTGGGAGTGTCGAAAGTAACCTCAATGGTGCGAAGGTTCTCCTGAGGATTGACATCCTCTTTTTCTGCAGTTATATCCTTGGTGCAGGCTGAAAGTGCCATACCTGCCACAAGAACTACTGTTGTAAGCTTATATATTGTTTTCATATTTCGAGAAATTAATCATTTACTAATATTATATCTTGACTCTGCTGCTGCGGGACAAAGGCGCGTGAGACAAGACGGACGGCGCAACGAGCACTTGTGCTACCAACATAGAGTGCAGGGTAAACAGCTTTATCTCCTGCTGAATAACAAACACCCCATGCGTCACTACTGGACCAATAATACACACTATTTGGCCAAAATTCAAGTTTAGACTCATTAAAATACCCCCAACCTGCCAGTGGGAGGAAAACAATACCGGCTTCGGCTATTTTGTTCCAGGTATCAAGTTCTGCTTTCCAAGAACCTTGATTCGTAAAACCGTCAGGGAATATTGCAATGCCGGAAACTGCTTTACCAGCAATATTTGTATTGTTAACAATCTCATATGAGAAGTTTTCACCTTGACCTCCGTTAACAAAACGTTTTGTAAAGAGATATTTCCATTCTCCTCCTTCTCCGCCTGACAATGTACTCCAGACTTCTCCGTTTATGGCTGATCCCCAGTCTTTAAATGAATTATCGTAGAAGCAGTCCATAACTCCATATTGATTACCTTCTACTGACCACGTGAAAAGATCTATGACATTATTATTGTACAAGGAATGACCAGCAAAAAAGGCTTCATTACCAGAAGTATTGCCGATGAACTCAAACTGATTTTCCGCAAATGTCCAAGACACTTCACCATTGTAAAGTGCTCTAAGATTTCCTTTCGAGAAATAGACCTTGTCGATGTCTTTGGGACCTACCGTGAAAAGGTGGCCGGATAGGGCATTACTGGGGGCTTCACGATGAACATACTGCACGTCCGAACCGAACTTCACTTCCCAGGTAAACGAATAGACCGAATTGCAGAAAATCTCTACATCTTTGGTTGTATGCGTTTCATAAGCACTGCTGTCAGGGTTGGTGCTTTCGATGGTAACAGTCATACCGGATTGATAAGATTGAGGAGGAAGGTAGATATAGAACTCCTTGGGCTCGCTCTGATTAAGGGTTACGCCTTCCTCTCCGCAGTCAAGGGTGACGATGTTCGAACTGTTATATCCACCCGTCATATAAGCTTTCCAATTGCTAGTGCCATAGTCATCTTTGTCCACCTTGAAAGGACCGCTAACCAGCTCTCCTTTGGTCGCCAACACGATGCGGCTGACAATCGTTTCGGACTCATCCTGACTTTTCAACCTGAGGCAAATCACACCGCAGATATTGTTGAAAGCAAGTGACTCACTGGAACTACTGGCGTACATAGGAGCATTGAACCTGCCCGACTGATAGTACTGAACATCGGGGAAACAATATTCCCCTTTATTGTAGAGAGACGCGGGATAGATTGCTCTATAGGGAGCCTGCGGAGAGACTCCACTTTCCAAAGTGAACGTTGCGCTTGCGGGTTTTTCTCTGTTGGGAGTGGCAGAATATTCGGATCCGTTGATGTTTATCAAATCCTTTTCGTTCCAACACACCAGAGTTTCCTTGAGAGTTGTCTTTGTAAGCCCCTGCTCTATTGTGGCGGTGAAGACCTTGGCCTCGCTCACGGACTGAACATCATCCTGCTTCGTGCAGGAGATGGAAACAAGAAGCGCAGATACTGCGGCTACAGTTGCAATTATGATATTCTTTTTCATATTCTGTTTCCTCCATCAATTATTTCCACCAATCTCCCGGGTACTCAATAACTACCGGTGTCGTGCTGCCGGGAACGGTTTCTTCTTCCTCTTCTGGAACAATCTGACTGTCCCAAGGAACGAGTTGCGAATTGATTGTTATCTCGTTGTTTGCAATGTTAATCACGTATATATAGACCTTGCCCATCTCCCATTTGACACGGGGAAGGTTCAAAGTCACGGTATTCAAATGGCCTGAAGACTGATTCTGATTCAGATAGTCAAGCAGTCTATCCATAGGATATACTTTATTAATATTACGTCCAGACTCATTTCCGACAATAACGGCATGCTCTTGCTCCACCGGCTCCGACGGCTTCGGGCTCTCCCAAGAATAATATGAAAGGCTGATGGTGCCGGGCTCCTGAGACGGGAACATCGCTCCGCTCAAATTCTTAGCCACCTCCACTTCAAACGGCATTGATCCGTTCAAGCAAGTGAAGGCCACTCTCTTGTGTCCCTGTGACTGAGAGGCTGCCTTTGTAGCTTCCCCACTCTGACTGGACTCCTCTCCCGGCGACGATGTAGTTATCTGCAATGCGGGACCGTAGCAATGGGCCGGTACCAGATACGTATCGGGAATGTAGCCGATGACCTTTTTGCCCGTAATCAACTTTCCTACCTCTTCCAGCATACCTTTCCATCCTGAAGGCTTTTCTTTCTCTATCACCTCCTGAGCTTTCTCTCCTTCAGCCGCTTTTTTCTCTTCAGCTATCTTCTGCGCTTCAGCATCGGCGATAGCTTTCTTTCCAGGCCACGGCTTCCTGTCACTGCTGGTTGAAGGCTGGAGCGTCATCGGGTCATAGGCTTCAAATTCAGCGCCTTCCTCAACAGGCTCGACATCAGGATGGTATTCTGCCGCATCAAAGTCCCAATATGCCTCAAATGCAGATTTGCTGTTGTCGATGACAAGGGTTCCGTCTGTTCTCACCTTATCAAAGGATATACCCGAAACGAAGAGGTCATTGTCGGTCATATTGTTCACCACAACCTTGACCCAAGCCTTCGCGTGGTTGAATGTAGCATCTACCCGGCCATTCGTGGTGTTCTTCAGACCTCTGTCATATGCGTACAGCAGGTCGTCCTGAATGAATTTGCCGACCTTGTGAAGATTGTTGAAGAAGAGCCAATACGCATCGTTCACAACCTCATTGAGCCTTGCTTCGGTTATCTGATCCTCGCCTTCCCCTATCTTCGACTCATCGCCATTCAAGACATCGTATGCAATGGCGAAATCCTGGATAAACTCAATCGGCATCTGAAGTCTATTCATAAGGGGCTTAAGATAGTCCAATAATTTTTCACTATCAATCTCTTCACCGGAACTGAGATATGGGACAAGATCATCCAGAATGTCCGTTACGTCTCGGCCCGTTATATAAACCGGCTGGTCTGAACCCGGCATAGTGATACCATCATCCGTAAGAGCTCCCAATGCGAGGACAACACTCAGAACGTAAGGAGAGAGGACAATGCTATCCTCCGTTGCGATTGACATCGCATAACTGAGAACATTAAGAATCTGGTTCTGATACCAGACGTTCATCCTGTTGGCGTTGACCTTATACGGATTTGCGGCCAATACATAATCGATGTACGGTCCGACCTGAGACAATACCCTTCCCAGGTTATATCTGCTCACCGCAGTGTTATAGAGTACGTCTCGCATATTGAAATAGGAGAAGGCGACGTAATCCATAGTGATTCGGTCTCCTCCCGGCCAATAGAAAGGATTGGTGACATAGGCTATAGGCTGCAGGTCAGTGAAAAGGCTCTTGACCATATTGGCAATACTTTTCGCTGACTCCTTCTTTACCGCGATGCCTCTCCATAATTTTCTGGAATCATCATATCCGAACGTGGCTATCTGATTGTACTCATCGTACCTTACGCCGGCTATGTCAGATTGGAAATTGGGCATAAACCCGATGAAGTTGTCATTCGGGACTTCAGTGCCTTCTGCAATCGCTTTTGTCAGATTCGCCCTGGTGTTCAGGGTCAATTCCTGATCCGTTGTCGTTCCCGTTCCGGGATTTTTTTCCTTTCCCTTGTCAGTCGGTTCAAGGTTCTGAGCACAGGACGCCAGCAACGACAGCCCTGCAAGCAAAATTAGAATTTTCTTCATAATGAACAGTGATTGATTAATTTATTAGTTATACTATATATATTCGTTTCTCAATTGGTTATTATCTCCGGCTCCCACCAGGGATCGACCACGGGTTCAAAGCCTCCGCCTCCCTGCCCCTTGGGGATTGTCAGTTTCTCACTTACCACTATGTTGTGCCCTACATTGTCGGGGTCGTCATATTGGTCGGTCACGTCGAACTCGAAGAGGAATTCATCGCCGCCGTTGTTCGTGACAAGCAGGACCGCCTTGACCTTCTGGCCATAGTTCATATACCTGCCGAAGGTGTTGAATATGGAATAGAGCCTCCCCGTCTTGAAATCGGGACGGATGCTGATTTTGACTGAGCCCGGCTGGTTGCCTTCCCTGTTGCCCCAGAGGAACTCCCTTCCCTCCTGAGTGGAGATGAAAGCCTCGCAATTGGATATATACTCCATTCCCTCCACGTCAATCATTTCGAATGTCCAGGTGTCCTCTATGCTGAAGGCAGTAGTATCCAGATAGGTGACCGTGTGGATGTCATCCACGACGGGGCCGACGATCACGCCCTCGAATCTGGCGGTGTAGAGATGGTCGGGCTCGGTTATCACATCCATCGAAGAGCCTATCTGATAATACCTTCTGTTTATATCGGTGGCCGCATAGACACTGCTTCGGGCAGAGCCTTCCACGTGGGTGACCGCAGTCCCGAGACTGTAAACAAGAACGTCGTACCTGCCGTTGGGAACTTCCAGAACTCCGCCTGTCGCCTCCATAAACTGGTTCACGACAATCTCGTGGGTCTCGGCCTCATAGAAGAGCACCTGTATCTCCTCCGGCATCTTGCCGTGGACTTTCTCATTGAAGGAAGCGACATTGTCGGGGTCGAAGCCCTCGCGGACATAGACCTGCTGCTCAAGCTGATAGTCGAGGTTCAGCACAACGTTGCCCTCAAGTTCATAGAGAGGGATGAACTTGCATCCTGCCACGCAGTACATAATCGCCAGAAGTGCCGCCAGTCTATTCATCCTTCTTCTCCTTCTCTACCTTTTTGTTGATTGGAATCACAAGCGAAACGGTGGCCTTTGTAGGGCCAATCCAGTTCACATCCCTTATCATTCCCGTCTTGTAGGCTTTTCCGCCGGGGCGGAAGACCTGATACTCCACGGACTTCGAACGGCAGTATCCCACTCCCACGCTGAAATCCATACGCAGACGGCGCCTCTTCCCTATGCGGGCGGAATACATATAATCGATGCCGGCATTTGCAAATTTGGCCTGCTCACCCTTGTACTGCCACTCCACGTCGTAACGGCCGCAGGAGGCATAAATGCCGATAGAATGGCCCGACAGCCTGTACTGCCAGTTTTCACGGCCTTTGGCGTGCTTCTTTCCGAGATAGACTCTGAAATCAATGCCGGGACTGAGGGCCTGGAAGCAGTTGGTCTGGGCCAGTTGCTCGGACCAGTTTCTGTAGAGGAACGGGTAGTACCAGTCGACACCTATCGAGAAGCGGTTTCCTATGGGAACCTGAAGGCCCACATTCAGAAGGGGAACCAGCAGGTTGGTACGCAGGGCGAATATCGGTTTCCTGTCATATTCCTTCACGGAATCCGAGGCAGGTGCAGCGGGTGCGGCGGCGACTGGAACAACCGCTGCGCCGTTTCCGGAAGCGCCGGAACGGACTTTGATTTTTACGGTATTGTGGATAAGGATGGTGTCCCCGGCAGGATTCGTCTCCGGAGCGGCCAGGGCATCGACAGAAACCAGCAGCAACAGCAGGAGCGCGGCACACGAGAACGCGAGCCGGACTCTTCTGACTTCCAGAGGATTATATATACCCCCCCATAAGCCAATAAAGCGCTAATTGACAATATGTTACGGCAACACATCTGCATATTGGTCCGTAAAGTTACAAAAAAAACCAATATGCTCTACAGAAAAAATCGGTTACCGCCGATTTTTGTTGATAACTTTGTTGATAACCTACTGTTTCCGGACTTCTTTGTTGTCGATTTTGATGTCGCCACCCTGAGGGACCACCACCTTGCTGTCCAGAAGAATGTCGATTTCCTGGCCGTCGGGGACGTTGAGTTCGAGGTTGGGAGAGAAAGTCGCGTCGAGGACACGTCCGCTTTTCAGCTTGGAACGGAAAGAGGTGTCCGCGACCGCATCGATTACCCTGACGTGGGAGGTATCGGCAGACTCCCGCCCACCGGCTCCGAAAATCTGCATCTGGACGGGCACTTTTCCGCCGGGTATGGTGTCATACTCAAAGATATATTTATGGATTATCACCATTGTGTCGGAGGGGTGCTCAGGCTTTGGTGCAGGCTCCGCTTCGCGCGTGTACCGGCAGATGATATTGTTGTTCGCGCTGCGCAGCTCCGGGAAGACGTTCTTCAGAAGCCAGAACCAGGTTTTGCCGCCGTTAAGGTCCATCAGTTCCTTCTTCGGCCCGCCGATGACCGACCTCGGCCTTCCGTTTATGTATTCGGTGTGACGGTAGAGAATGTCGAGGATTTCCTCCTTGTCGGGATAGTTGTGTTTCTCGACCATCTCCCGGAATGCGGCCCAGTCCTCGCCAACCGCATCCACCCGTATGGGTATGCCGGGAATTGAGAGTGACCTGTCGAGGAATCCCTTTATGCACTCTCCCCTTCTCTGGCTGAGAGCCTTGTTGTTGTCGAACTTTCCCTCGGGAGAGGCTCCGGCGCGTATGGTGATGTCTATCACCCTGCAGTCAGGGTCAGCCAGGATTTTTTTCACTTCAGAGACGAAAAGGTCAAAATTCTCCTCGTTTCCCCGGTAGTCGAGGTCAAGATTCGATTTGCTTTGCCTGAAAAATAACTTCAGCTTCAGCGAGTCCGTCTTCTGCGCTGCCGAAGAGGGCATTCCGCTCAGAAGCATCAGGGCCATAGCCGCAAGTATCATCATAGACCTTTTCATAGCGAAGTCATCATCATTTTCGCAAATATAATGTTTTTTTTCAACTTCGTCACTTTTCGCACACATCCTGGCGGCTTCCTGCAATTCACCTGCACGGTGAAAGTGCTTTCCGGACGCTTCTGTGGCCGGTGGGGTGTGCAGGTGAGGCCAAAAAGCCTCACCTGCCCAGGCGAAAGCCGTTCTACGTATCTGGGAGAGGTCCTTCCCGTGCAGGTGAATTGCAGGAAGCCGTCAGGAAGCCGTCAGGGGGCGTCAGGAAGCCGTCAGGGCAAACCGCGGGTGTGCGAAGTCACTGTTTCGGGCGAATGTCCAGTTTCTTGTCGATGTTGGTCATCTTGAAGATGTTCATCACTGTGGGACAGACGTTGACCACTGAAAAGTCGGCACCCAAAGCCTTGGCTTTCCTGTGGGTTGCGAGTACCTGGCGCAGTCCTGCGGAGGACATATAATCCACGTGTTCAAAATCAAGGACGAGAGATGTCGCATCCGCTACCTCTTCAATCATTTCCCCAAGTTCGGGGGAGGAGGTGGTGTCAAGCCATCCTTCGGGGAAAAAAGTGACAGTTCCGTTTTCAACGGTTTTTGAGATTTTCATATTAGAAGCTGTTTAAATTTGGTTCACGAAATTTATTATAGAGAATTTTTGAGGATAGATTTATTCTTGAAGAAGGCGCATAGCCGTAGCTATGTAACTGATGGAAGAAGAAATATGGACCAAAAAGGCGCATAAGAAATGAAGTTGGATTAAATTTAAACAGCTTCTTATTATGATTTTATCGATTTCGTTATTGTGAGAATGTTTCTGCCGTCAAGATACTC
>JAKSJV010000050.1 GCA_024402005.1 Bacteroidales bacterium | reverse complement strand
CAATGATTGACTGGGGCACTTACTGGCTCAGTGAAACCCCCACCGTACCATCTTTTGGCTGGGGAGCATCACATCGACGCACTGCCACCTGGGCGAAGTTGAAAATGATTGCTTCAGGAAAGGAATTTTTCTATGTCAATACCCATTTGGATCACAAAATTTCCCTCGCCCGTAAGAATGGTCTTGCCTTGATAGTGTCCGAAATAGGAAAGATGAATCCTAAGGGGCTGCCGATGATACTTACCGGCGACTTCAATATTCCGCCTAGCAGTGACAACCTGACAGACCTTGACGGGATTATGCGCAGCGCGCGCATCTATGCGGAAACAAAGGATGGCCGCGGCTCTTTCAACGGTTGGGGAAAGAAGGATGATGTGATAGACTATATTTATTATTCAAAGTTCTCCAAGTGTTTGAAGTTCAATGTGCTGGATAAGAAATATGTAGGTGTTCCTTACATCTCTGACCACTATCCAATTGCTGCTGTCCTTCAGTTTTGATTAGATATATTTTAGCTTACTTCTCATGTCTCTTTTTACGGATTTCTTCAAGGTCAGTGCGGCATCTGCCGCCCAGTTGCCTGCAAACAAGGTTGACAAGGTTTATAAACGCAAGAGAATAGAGGTGTTCCTGGCCGGAACGCTGGGCTATGCGCTGTATTATGTGTGCCGCCTGTCTATGGGCGTTATGAAGCAGCCGCTGATTGATGCGGGCCTGCTGAATGCGACTCAGCTGGGTATTATCGGTGCCTGCCTCTACTGGTCTTATGCTATAGGTAAGCTGATTAATGGGTTCCTCGTTGACAGCTCCAATATCAAGCGTTTTATGGCTACGGGGCTGGTGATTTCCGTAGCAATGAACTTCATTATGGGTGTTGTGGGTGTTGCGGCATTGTCGGGGCAGGTGGCTAACACATTGTTGTTCTTGTGTTTTGCTGTGTTCTGGGCCATCAACGGATGGGCACAGTCAATGGGCGCCCCGGGAGCTATTGTGGGCTTGTCGCGCTGGTTCCCGCTCAAGACGCGTGGTACTTTTTACGGATTTTTCAGCTCATCGCACAATATAGGCGAGGGCCTGTCATTTATCTTCGTGGGTTCCATTGTTGCCGCCTTCGGTTGGCGCTGGGGCTTCTTCGGAGCTGCTCTTGCCGGTGTGATAGGTATTGTGATAATACTGCTTTTTCTTCACGATACACCTGAAAGCAACGGACTTCCGCAGATTGAGGTGCTTGCGGGCGAGAAGACGGCAGAGGAGGCTGAGGCTGAAAAGGCAGCCAAAGCAGCATCCAAGGAAAACGAGAGGGCCGAGACTCGCAGAATGCAGCAGGCTGTGATAAAGAACCCCGGTGTGTGGATTCTGGCACTTTCCAGCGCCTTTATGTATATGAGCCGCTATGCCATCAACGAATGGGGAACTATCTTTATGCAGGAGGTGAAGGGATATGACCTTGCAAGCGCTGCCGCCATCATCAGCATCAACCCCATATTCGGTGTGATAGGTACGGTGGTGTCAGGCTGGCTTTCGGATGCCGTTTTCCGCGGTGATCGCAAATATCCCGCATTCGTCTCAGGCATATTGGAGGCAATTGCCCTTGCCCTCTTCCTTTTCGGAGGTCCTGCAAAATGGGTGAACATACTCGCTATGGTGCTCTTCGGCATCGCCATCGGCGTGCTGATAAGTTTCCTTGGCGGTCTTATGGCGGTGGACCTTGTGCCGAGAAAGGCGACAGGTGCGGCGCTTGGCATAGTCGGAATGGCTTCCTATGCCGCTGCAGGTCTGCAGAACATCGTTACCGGCCTGCTGCTGGACAATGTGGACCGGGTGGAGAAATTGAATGCCTTAGGTGAAGTTGTGAAGGATGCTGCCGGTAATGCAGTGATGGTTCACGATTACACCTATGTTTCGATATTCTGGATAGGTGCAGCCTGCATTTCATTCCTGCTTCCCATACTTAACTGGCGTCGCAAACAACAGGAGATATAATGAAAAGGCTGATACTTTTATCCGCATTCCTGCTGGCGGTATGTTTCCCGCTTTGGCAAAAGCCTTTGCAGGAAGAACAGACGGGACTTTCGCAGAGGCAGAAGGATTCTTTGACTTTCGTACAGGCCGACTGGCAGTGGACTCCGCTTGCATCCGGTGCAGAGGCCGGGTATGCCAGCCTGAACATTTTCGGCAGTACTCAGAGCATATCTGTGGTGCGCTACCGCGCATCGAAATTCAAGACGAATATTGTGTCGGCGCCTAGGTCAGAGTCATCCACTACGGATACCCTGGCTGTACGTGCGGGTGCATTCGCCGCCGTCAACGGCAGTTATTTCAACGTAAAGACCCTCGAACATACGACTTTCTTCTGTCATAACGGCGAGGCTCTGTCCACCACATATCAGAATGAACTGTTCCGTTGTGATGGCGTCCTGGCTCTGAAGAAAGGCTGCAGTCACAGGATAGAGGTTCTTCCCTACGACCAGGAGGATGAAAAGCTCTACAGCAAGCGCTACAAGGCAGCCATTGTTTCTGGTCCAGTGCTTACTCTGAAAGGTCAGAGACGGACAGAGTTCGATATGAAAAACAAATTCTTCGGCCGCCGGCATCCGCGGACTTTCGTGGGCTCGACCTCTGATGGTTGGATATATCTGGTGGTCGTGGATGGCCGCTTCCCCGGGCAGGGCGAAGGCGCCACCATACCGGAAACGGTTACCATAGCCGCCTGGTTCGGTCTCAGCGATGCCATAAATCTCGACGGCGGCGGGTCTTCGACTCTATGGACGGCCAAAACAGGAGTCGTCAATCATCCTTACGACAACAAGAAGTTCGATCACGACGGACTCAGGGTGGTGCCGAATATCGTTACCGTCTCAAAATGACGGTTTCAGTGTAATTTCCTTCTGATTTTTTGGGATTTTTCAAATTATTCCCTACATTTGCAATCCCTTTCCGGGATTTGGAAAGTTGGCCGAGTGGTTTAAGGCGGCAGTCTTGAAAACTGTTGAGGTGAGAGCCTCCGGGGGTTCGAATCCCTCACTTTCCGCAAAGCGAAAATAAAATCAGCGTCAAGCTTGCTTGATCGCTGATTTTATTTTTCAGCTTTGCATAGCCCCGCCGCAGGCGGGGAGGGATGTGCAAGCCGCTTTGGCGGCGCAGCAAATCCCTGAAAGTGAGGGATGATGGCTCAGGGGCAAAACCCTGTGTTTGAAGTTTAACTTTTGATGTCTGTATATATCTCCCATTTTGTGCACGATGCCCTGTTTGGTGGGGGTATTATGCACAACGACCGCCGCTACAATATGCTATAAGCCTGTCCTCGTACACGATACCCACCCTTGATATGGTATCATGCACATTGGGTATCGGAAAAGTCACTCAAATGTGGCTGCTGTCATCTGCGAACGGGATAGCAGCCACATCTGTAAAAAATACCCATTGATTTTCAGACATTTACGGTTTTCAATGTGGCCGCTGTCCACCATAAAAGTATAGCGGCCACATTCTTTGCCTGTGCGGCAGATGGGGATGGCTGTTCCACTTTGTCGGCGTGTGCGGCGTCGCGGACAGTGTGAAACCCGTTTTTCGAGGCGGGACCGACGGGCTGAAGCCCTTCTGCTCGGGCCGAGAGCATACAGATGCTCTCTGTGAACCCCTTCGCGACCCGGGAGAAAAAAGTTTTCGGTCTGCGAGCCAAAGCGGCAGCGGGGAGAGAGTTAATGACTTTAGCGAAGCCGCCCCGCCAAAGTTTACCAAATGGGCTCAGGTGAAAACCGGTACAAAGAACCTGTTTTGAAATGGTCCTAAGTGTTTTTTATTGTCATTTTGTACATACTACTCCATATATTGAGGGTAGCATGCACAATGCAAAATGTAAGTGCTTGGCTATCAATGGTCTATTTTTAATTTTGTGCTTACTGCCCGCCTAAGAAATGGTAGTATGCACATCCATTCGGTGTGGCAACGCAGCCTGGCGGCCACGAAGCCAGGCTGCTACAGTCAAGGCGCATCGCTGAGCTCTGCCAAATGGCTCGCTCGCGCCTTGCTGTTGCGGCCGGACCGCGATTTTACGCCGCCCGGCCACGAAAAGGGGGCGGTTTCGTGGACGAGAGGAACTTCGAAACACATAGTTTTGCACCTGAGCCGTGATGATTGTCAAAATTTTATTATCTTCGCAAGATTCTTAACCAATTACTGTAATGCAGACAAAAAAATCGTTCAACTACTGGCAATGGAGAGTGATAATCTGTTCGATGATAGGTTACTCAATGTTCTATTTCGTACGCAAGAACTTCTCCTTCGCAATGCCCCTGCTGAACAAAGAATTCGGAATTTCCAACGCCGAATTCGGAGCCATTCTTACAGCCGGAGGCATAATCTACGGAGTATCGAAACTTATAAACGGAATAATTGCTGACCGCACGAACGCCAGGTGGCATCTCGTCCTTGGTCTCAGTGTCTGTGTGGCCGTAAACTTCATCTTCGGATGGAGCGCCTCACTGTCGGCCATGTTCACCGGCTCCGCTTCCGGTCCCGACTTCATAGGAGGGCTCGTGACCATAATGGCGACGCTTTACATTATCAACCAGATATTCCAGGGCTGCGGTTTTGCTCCGTGCAACCACTTGATGGTCAGTTGGGTACCTCCTCACGAACTGGCCACGAAGATGAGTATCTGGAACGTATCGCACAGCGTGGGCGCCTTCATCGCCGCCGTTATCTGCGGATACCTCACTTCCTGGCAGATGTGCTTCTGGGTACCCGCAACAATTTCCCTTTTCGGCATATTGTTCATAATAGTCTCCCTGCGCGACACGCCCAAATCCGTCGGACTTCCGGAACTTCCCCGTATCGAAGGCGAGCTGGAAGAGGCGGGTGACAAGAAGGAATTCAGAAAATTCATCCTTCACAAGGTGTTCCTCAATCCTGTAATCTGGATTCTGGCAATTACGGATCTCTTTGTGTATGTGGTGCGTTTCGCCATCCTCGACTGGGGACCGTCGATGCTCAAGGGTATGGGCCTCAGCAGCGCGCTTTCAGGTTGGACTGTGGCCATTTTCGAAGTTGCCGGGTGCGCCGGAATGCTGTGCGCCGGCTTTATCTCGGACAAGTTGTTCAACAGCCGTAGCCAGAGGGTCTGCGCCGTCGAGATGGGCCTTGTCGCCCTGTGTCTGGTGGCTCTGTATTTCGTTCAGGATATGCAGCAGCCTGTTTTCTTCCTGATTCTGCTGGCCCTTGCAGGATTCTTCCTTTATGGTCCGCAAGCCTTGCTCGGTGTCATAGCGTCCAATGAGGTGTCCAAGAAAGCCGCATCTTCAGCCGTAGGACTGATAGGTTTTATGAGCTATATCAGCACACTTATCACAGGTTATCCCCTCGGCAAATTTGCGGACACATACGGTTGGCACTCCATATTCATCATTATGGCGGTGGTGTCCGTAATAGGCGGCTTGTGTGTTGCCATACTCTGGAACCTCAAGAAGAAAGCCTGAGAAAATTAAAAAGAAACCATCCCGATGAATAAAAAACGCGGAGGTCAGATGACTTCCGCGTTTTCGTTATATAGAGGTACAATGCTTACTCGGCAACTTCCTCTGCAGCCTCTTCCTCAACGGGTTTCTTGCCGACCTTTGTGATTGTCACGTCGAAGATGAGAGTGCTGTTGGGTTTGATCTGGCCCATATTGCGTTCGCCGTATGCAAGTTCTGCAGGAACGTAGAGTTTGATATGGCCACCTTCACCTACAAGCTGCATACCCTCGGTCCAACCGGCGATAACGCGGTCGAGAGTGAACTGAACAGGCTCGCCTTCAGCATCTGAAGCGTCGAACTCGGTGCCGTCGATAAGTGTACCCTTGTAGTGGCACCATACGGTATCGGTGGCAGCGGCTTTGACTTCATTGCCTTCTTCGATAATCTCGTAGAGAAGTCCGCTTTCAGTCTTCTCGATGCCACCCTTGTTGTAGAGTTTCTCAAGGAATGCCTGACCTTCAGCAAGGTTTACGGCAGCGGTGTAGGCGTTGCGCTTTGTGATGTAGTTGTTGAAGACTTCGTTCATCTGGTCAGGGTTGATCTTGAAGCAGGCGTTGAATTCCTCAGAACCCATCTGGCCTTTGGCATTGATGAAAGCTTCCATACCCTTCTTGATCTGTGAGAAGTTCAGGTCACCGAGTTTGTCGGCAAAGTTGTTGGCTTTGATGAAGTAACCGAAGTTGACGCCGATAAGGTAACTTACTGAATCGATTTCAGCATTGGTCGGTGCCGGAGCCTCCACTTTGGGAGTGTTTGCGCAGGATGCCAGAAGTGCGGCAGCTGCAGCGATTGCGATAAATTTGAGTGTTTTCATAATATAAAATGAATATTTTTTGTCCAAACGGTGCAAATATAAGATTTTTTTGTGTAACTTTAGGTAACAAAATGATGCGAATGGCCATAACATCTGCTGACATACACGCAAAATTGCGGGAATTTTTCGGTTACGACAATTTCAAAGGCGATCAGGAACGCGTTATCCAGCACCTTTGCAATGGCGGTGACACCTTTGTCCTTATGCCTACCGGCGGGGGAAAGTCATTGTGCTACCAGCTTCCCGCCCTGCTTATGGAAGGGACGGCCATCGTGATATCCCCGTTGATCGCCCTGATGAAAAACCAGGTTGACGCCATCCGCGGTTTTGTCAGTGGGAATGAAGGTATAGCGCATTTCCTGAATTCATCCCTCACGCGCCAGCAGATAGATGAAGTGCGGGATGACATTCTGAGCGGGGTGACAAAACTCCTGTATGTCGCTCCGGAGTCGCTGACAAAATGGGAGAACGTCGCCTTGCTGAAAGAAATAAAGATATCTTTCTTCGCCATCGACGAGGCGCACTGTATTTCCGAATGGGGGCACGATTTCCGACCAGAGTACCGCCGGATAAGGAAAATCGTCGATGAGATAGGCCGTGCGCCTATGATTGCCCTGACCGCCACCGCTACTCCGAAGGTGCAGTCCGACATACAGAAAAATCTTGGGATGATGGATGCGATGGTGTTCAAGTCATCGTTCAACCGCCCCAACCTGTATTACGAAATCCGTGAAAAATCCGATCCCAAGCGCGACATCATAAAGTTCATTCACTCCCACCCGCATAAGAGTGGCATCGTCTATTGTCTGAGCCGCAAGAAAGTGGAGGAAATCGCCGAATTGCTGCAGGTCAACGGCATCAAGGCCTTGCCTTATCACGCCGGTCTGGATGCAAAAATACGTTCCGACAACCAGGATGCCTTCCTTATGGAAGAGGTGGACGTGATAGTTGCCACCATAGCGTTCGGTATGGGAATCGACAAGCCGGATGTCCGCTTTGTAATTCATTATGATATTCCTAAATCCCTGGAGGGTTATTATCAGGAAACGGGACGTGCCGGTCGTGACGGAGAGCCTGCATCCTGCATTGCTTTCTACAGTTACAAGGATATACAGAAACTGGAGAAATTCATGCAGGGCAAGCCTATCGCCGAGCAGGAGATAGGCAAGCAGCTACTGATGGAAACGTCCTCCTACGCCGAGTCTTCGCAGTGTCGCAGGAAATTGCTGCTGAACTATTTCGGTGAAGAATATGCGGAAGACAATTGCGGCAACTGTGACAATTGCCTGCATCCGAAGGCTCATTATGACGGCACGCAGGATATGGTCAAGGTACTGAGTCTTGTCGGATTACTGCCGGAGAGGTTCAAGACGGAGCACCTGGCGATGATTCTTGCCGGTGAGGAAAACTCCATAATCAAGAGCTACAGGCACGACGAATTGGAACTGTTCGGTGCGGGGGACGATCACGATGCCAAATATTGGACGGGTGTTATCCGCCAGGGCGTGCTGATGCATTTCCTTGACAAGGAAATAGAGAGTTACGGGCTGATATCCGTTTCGGACAAGGGGAGGGAATATCTCGCAACGCCCTATCCTATAATGCTTTATGAAGAGAAGGAGTTTTCGGCATCAGACGACGATGACGATGATGCCGTATCTGCGGCGGCGGCCCGTGAAGGCGGTGGTGGCGGGGATCTGATACTTCTTTCGATGCTCAAGGACTTGCGCAAGGACCTTTCGCATAAACTTGGTTTACAGCCATGGGTTATTTTTTCCGACCCTTCCCTGGAGGATATGAGCATAATGTATCCTGTCACCATCGACGAACTTCGCAAATGCCAGGGCGTCGGCGAGGGGAAAGCTCAGAAATTCGGTGAGGAATTCGTAAAGCTCATAGGTAAATACGTCCTTGAAAATGAAATAGAAAGGCCAGATGATTTCGTTCTTAAATCGACGGCCGCCAAATCCCCCAACAAGGTCGCGATAATCCAGAATGTGGATAGGAGAATCCCTCTTGAGGATATAGCCAGAAACCTCGGGATGGATATGGACCAATTCCTTTCCGAGGCCGAATCCATCGTCTATTCCGGAACCAGACTGGACCTTGATTATTACATTGATGAAGAACTGGATCCTGATGTCGTTCAGGAACTTTATGACTATTTCGATACCGAAGCCGAAACGGACAGTCTGCGCGAGGCCCGTGAAAAACTCGGCGACGATACTTATTCCGACCTTGAATTGAGGCTCGTCCGGCTGAAATATCTCTGCGAAAAGGGTTCGTGAGGTTTGGTTAATACAAATAAAATTACTACCTTTGCACCCCCTATGGGAAATAGGGAACGCAGTAATTATTAAGTATTAACCAAAAAATTCAAGACAGTGGACACACTAAGCTACAAAACTATTTCTGCAAAACCTGCAGAGGTAAAGAAGGAGTGGTATGTGATTGACGCTACTGATTTGGTGCTCGGCCGTCTTGCGAGCAGGATTGTTCTCGTCCTCCGCGGAAAGAACAAACCCAGCTTTACTCCCAACGTCGATTGTGGTGACAACGTCATTGTGATCAACGCTGAGAAGATAAGGCTGACAGGCAAGAAAATGACCGACCGCGTTTATATCCGCTATACCGGTTACCCCGGTGGACAGCGCTTTACGACGCCCAAAGAGTTGCTGGAGAAAAAACCTACCGAACTCCTCAGAATGTCAGTCAAGGGTATGCTGCCCAAGACCCGTCTGGGAAACAAGCTCATCAACAACCTGTTCATCTATGCAGGAAATGAGCATCCCCATCAGGCACAGAAGCCTAAAGAACTTAAGTTGAACGAAATGTAAAAATGCAGAGCATGAAAATTACAAACGCCCTTGGAAGACGTAAATCAGCAGTTGCTCGCGTCTACATTACCCCTGGAAAAGGCAACATCGTAATCAACGACCGTGAACTTACCGATTACTTCAAGGAGGAATCTCTCCAGTACATCGTAGGCCAGCCTTTCGAAATCACAGGTACTGTAGGTCAGTTTGACATCAAAGCCAACCTCGACGGTGGCGGAATCAAAGGTCAGGCTGAAGCTCTGCGCCTTGGCATCGCACGCGCTTTGTGCGAAGTTGACAGTGAGGCTTACCGCCCCGCCCTCAAGGCAGCAGGAATGTTGACACGCGACTCTCGTGAGGTGGAGCGCAAGAAACCGGGTCAGCCTGGTGCACGCCGTCGCTTCCAGTTCTCTAAACGTTAGTCTGATTTATTTCGCAATTCGCGGTCTTCGGTTGAAATTTCCTGGACTTTCAGCGGTGTGAACCGCCCGGAACTACCTGAAATTGCCGTAGTCGCACCAATCTCCCGGACCGGCCTAGGGCCGCTACCTTGAAGGAGATGACAAAAGACCCTCTTGTAAAAAGGCAAAATCAAGACGGGACAATTATTAACAAGTTAAAATTTAACAGAAATGCCTAGAACAAATTTCCAAGAATTGCTTGATGCAGGTGTTCACTTCGGACACATGGCGCGCAAGTGGAATCCTAAGATGGCCCCTTATATTTTCGACCAGAAGAACGGAATCCACATCATCGACCTGCATAAAAGTATAGTTAAAATCGACGAAGCCGCAGAAGAGGTAAAACAGCTCGCACGCGGTGGACGCAAGATCCTCTTCGTCGCTACAAAGAAACAGGCAAAGGACGTTGTTGCAGAGAAAGCTGCGGCAGTCGGAATGCCTTATGTTACCGAGCGTTGGGCAGGTGGTATGCTTACCAACTTCATGACCATACGCAAGGCCATCAAAAAGATGAACACCATCGACAAGATGATTGAAGATGGTACGTTCGATACTCTCGCAAAACGCGAGCGTCTCCAGGTGACCCGTCTCAGGGCCAAACTGGAAAAGAACCTCGGTTCTATCAAAGATCTCAACCGTCTGCCTTCAGCGCTCTTCATCGTTGACGTACAGAAGGAAATGAATGCCGTCAAGGAGGCGAATCGTCTCGGCATTCCCGTAATCGCAATGGTTGATACTTGCTGCGATCCTACACTGGTGGATTACGTGATTCCTGCAAACGATGACGCAACCAAGAGCATAGCTGTAATTATGGACGCAATGTGCGCCGCAATCAGCGAAGGTCTTGAAGAGCGCAAACTCGAGAAGGACAAAGAGGAAACCGAGGAAGGCGAGACTACGGAAGCTGCCGCTCCTGCAGGAAGGAAGCTCCGCAGCCGCAAGAATGCGGAGGAAAAGGCCGCAGAGGCACCTGCAAAAGAAG
>JAKSJV010000005.1 GCA_024402005.1 Bacteroidales bacterium | reverse complement strand
GATGGTACTGATACACCAATTGGGAGAGTAGGTAGCTGCCGTTCTTCGAGAACCCGAGTCAGAAATGGCTCGGGTTCTTCTTTTTGGAAAAAGTAGTATATTTGCACGTATGGTGTTGCAAGTTGAATTTAATTATAGAAAAAGTGGTAATCAGTCTTTTGTTGGCTTTTCTGGCGCTCTCCTGCCCGACGGAAGAACCTGTCGGGAACGTTTACGGTGATCCTCTTGTGTTCAACGACGGTCGTCGCGTTTCTACAAAGGCCGAATGGGCGCAAAGGCGCTGTGAAATTCTCGAAATCTTCCAGAATGAGGTTTACGGCCGTATGCCGGATGCGGGTAAAGTTTATGTGGAAAAGATTGAAAGCGGCAATACGACCATTCCCGCCAATAGTGTGTCAGGCGTTTCATCACCCCAGCAGGCGGTACGTGAGCAGTACAGGATGTGGTTCAAGGCCGACCATACAGGTCCGAAGATAGACTGGCTTGTAGTAAGGCCCGCAAACTCTGCAGGCCCGGTTCCCGTGATAATGACGCTCAATTTCTGGGGCAACCACCAGATGCTCAAGGATGACCGGATTCTCGTGCCGACCGAAGACTGGTTCGATAACGGGGACAAGAATTGGGGAGTAGTGGACAACAGGATATCGTCATCCAGCCGCGGTTACCTCCTGGACGGGACACGCCGTTATCACTATCCTCTTGAACTTTTCATCAGCAAGGGATATGCGTTCGTGACCTGCTGCTGTGCGGATATCGCGGCTGACCCTGAAGCCGACGGAGATGACGTCTCCCTGCAGCGCACCCTTCCTTACCGGCAGATATTCTCTCTCTGGGGTCCGCGTGACTCTTCAAAGGGTGACAATACAGGTGTTCTCGCCGCCTGGGGGTGGGCTCTTATGCGGGGAATGGATATGGTGGAAGGACTTTCTGAACTGGATCAGAGCAAAGTTCTGGTGACAGGATGCTCGCGTCTCGGCAAGGCCGCTCTCATAGCGGGAGCTTTTGACGAGCGTTTCTCCATAGTTTGTCCTGTACAGACGGGTGGTGGCGGAATACCTCTTTCCAAGCATAGGTGCGACGGAAAGGAATCAGTCGAGTCCGAGACCGGAAGATATACCCATTGGTGGTGCGACAATTTCCGTAAATATGCCGGCAACGAGGACGCTATGACCTTCGATCAGCATATGCTTGTCTCCTGCATTGCGCCGCGTGCCATATTTGCAACCGGCTTCCAGAATCCCTGGTTCGACAAGGAAGGCGAGTTCCTCTCTCTCAAGTATGCTTCACCGGTGTGGGAGAAAATCTTCTGCGTTTCCGCCCTTCCTGACGTGCCCTTCCCTTCCGCCGACTCAAACGCTGCAGTCGGCGATAACGTGGGGTATTATCATCGCGGCGACAGGAAACACGGCGTGGTGATGGCGGAATGGAATCGTCTGCTTCCTTTCGTCGGGAAAATCTGGGGCAAATAAACGCCTCAATTATCAGAATTTAGTCTTTTTTTGCAGTAATTCGGAGGATTTTATTTCCCGAATTTTTGTCCTATTATTCCCTAAAACACTGATTATCAAATTGTAATATATTCCCGAATTTCCTTTTTTTATCAGGGGTTAAGTACGATGCAGATTTGACGATAAATTTGCATATGGATAATTCCCCTTAGGGGAAAAGGAAAAAATGAGAAGAATTTTACGATACTTTTTTGCATTTGCAATCACGGCGGCAACAGCCCTTTCCGTGTCTTCGGAATCGGCCTTCGCCGGCAAGCCCAAGGGCAAGGAGAAGGAGCCGCAAAAGAAAACTTTGAGAGTCCTCTACTGGAACATCCAGAACGGTATGTGGGCAGGTCAGGGGGACAATTATCAGAAGTTCGTCGATTGGATCAATTCCAAGAATCCTGACGTCTGCATCTTCTGTGAGGCGGCCCAGATTTACTACACCGGCACGGCTGACCATATGCCCAACGAGGAACGCTATCTGCCAGCCCACTGGGACGAACTCTGCGCCCGCTGGGGACATCAGTACCACAAGGTGACACCGCGCCGTCCCAGTACATCGACGCCCTTTGGCCTGGGCAACTATCCTCAATGCATCACTTCCCGTTATCCCATCGACAGCATTACAGTGCTCAAAGGCAACAGGAAGGCCGATACCGTGCTTGTCAACTACGGCGGTTGGTATCAGATTCACGTGAACGGTGCTGAAAAACCGCTGAACATTGTCACGATGCACCTCAAGAACGGCAAGGCCGGTTATGCCGTACCTGCCGACAAGAAGAAACAGAGCGAAGAGAGGTATGAAGGTGAACTTCACCGCGTGAAGGAACTCAAGTATCTGATGGACCATACCATACGCAAGTCCGAAGATCCTGCGGGAGAGTTGTGGATTATGGCCGGCGACTACAACTCATACAGTCCCCTCGACAATCACAAATACAGGTGGAACAAGGCCTCCCTCGGTTTCACTACCCAGACATATATGCTGTCGGAATCTCCTTACTTCGACCTTGTCGCCGAGAGTTTTCCTGAAACGTTTATGCCTTCCTGCGGTGGTCTGAGGATAGATTACTTTTATGTATCCAAGGCTATGCTGAACGCCTGCACGGATGTCTATCCGATGCGCGATTCCTACACGACCAGGGAACATTCCGGTGTCAGCAAGTTCTACATCCCTTCCGACCACTATCCGATAATAGCCGATTTCAAAATATCAAAACTCAAATAACCGATGAAAAAACACTTGTTATTGCTTCTATGCGTTCTTTCTGTTGCAGCGGGCTGCAGCAAGAATCAGGACACGCAGCCTCTGCGGCCGGAGTACATCAAGGTGTACGAGACCGTGGAAGAAGGCAAGCTTCTGAATGACATTCAGGTCCCGTTCGAAGGGAAGAAAGACGGTCAGGTACACGTCTATTCCAATGTCCCCCTTCAGTGGAAGTATCTCGTGAGCCACGATGCAACCGTTGCCGACTGGTTCACCATCAAGTCCGTCGAGGAGGTCGAGCCGGGGCACCTTGTGGTGAACTATGACGCGGAATCTCTCGTGGAGCTGAATACTTTGGACCGCAGGAGCGGCAGCCTCAGTTTCTCCTGCCCCGACCAGTCTCTGGGCAAATTCCTCAGCGTGCGTCAGGGTTACGACCAGACGTTCACAGATGATTTTTCCGATGAGCCGGACGGAGTGGTCGTACTTACAGGCAAGCAGACCTATGTTACAAAGGAGTATCCGGTGCTCAACGCCGATTATTTCGATTACATCTCATTCAATGTGTGGGCTGTAAACGAAAATGAATTCCTGAGCAGGAACATCACTCTCGACGTTACCGTTCAGGGCGGTTTGTTCTATAAGACCGGCCGTACGACCTACAGGGTCAACGTGCCCATCGGAACCGCTCCGGGCAAGGACAACCTCAGATACCTGCTTCTGTCGGGCATCGACGGGCGTATGAGCGCTCAGACCAAGTTCATTTTCAGTGTGTCCAACGACGATCTCGTGTATGTCCATATCGACAATTTTACCGGCTACAAGGTAGCGGAAGCCGAGCTTAGGGACATCATCGACGATGAAGAATTCTATGATGGGGAGGATGAATGGATATGAAAAGGATTATTGCGACTCTTATTGCGCTTTCAGCGCTTGTTCCATCTTTCGCCCAGAATCGTAAGATAACCGGTGTAGTCCGTGACGAGAATACGGAAGTTCTGCCAGGGGCCATCGTAGTTGTCAAGGGCGGAAGTGTTGACGGACAGGTGAAATCGACGGCTACGACCGATGAAGCCGGACGCTACAGTGTGGAATGCAAGGACGGCGATTATATTTCCGTGCACTTCCTCGGGTATCAGGACTCCGTCAGCCCTGTAAAAGGCAAGAGCAAAATCGATATTTCACTGATCCCGGATGCAAGTCAGAAATTGGATGACGTGGTCGTCATCGGTTATGGCGCCGTCAAAAAGGCGGACCTCACTGGTTCCGTTACGAATGTCAAGATGGCCGAAATCCGTGACGAGCCCGTCCTTTCAGTGGACCAGGCTCTTCAGGGACGTGTGGCAGGTATGGTCATTACATCGACGGACGGCGAGCCCGGCTCCGATGCGGTTATCCGAATCAGGGGTACCCGTTCCATCACGGCTTCCAACGACCCTCTTATCGTCGTGGACGGTGTTATGGATGCGGTAAGTTCCCTCAGCGACGTCAATCCTTCCGATATCGAAGCGATCTCAGTCCTCAAGGATGCTTCCGCAACTGCAATATACGGTGCCCGCGGTTCCAACGGTGTCATCATCATCACGACCAAAGGTAGTGCCGATGCATCGGAGCCCGCCCAGAAGATATCCATTACGCTCAAGGCTCAGGGAGGTATTTCGATGCTTCCGCGTGATCTTGACCTTATGAATGCGGAGGAATACGGCATATACCGCAACGAGTATTTTCAGCACGCTGGCCTGTCATCGAGTATGAACTATCAGACCCCTATGAGCGGGCTGTCGGTGAAACGTCCTTTCGGCTGGGGAGAAGGTGAGAACTGGATAAGGGACGTCACCCGTGTCGCTCCTTATCAGAACTACAACCTTTCGATGAACGGATTCCAGGGCAAGACCAAGTTCTACGCATCCTTGGCATACAACGACGAGCAGGGCATCATCCAGAAGAGCGGCAAACAGAATATCACCGGTACACTGAACGTAACCAATGACGTGTTCAAGTGGCTGCGCCTTTATGCCAACCTGCGTTATCAGTACAGGCTTCAGGACAACAACCTGACTTCCATCGGTAATGGCGGTATATATTATGGTGCGCAGTATCTTTCGCCTCTGATCGACCCTTCCGATTCATACAATCCCCTTAACAACGCCGGTACGGCACAGTCCAATGCCGTTGTCAGGCTGAAAGAGATGACAGACCATACCAACAGGAGTATGCTCAATGCATCGATAGGTGCTACGGTCAAGATATACAAGGACTTGAAGTTCAAGACCAAGTTCAGCTATTATCTGTTCGACAGGCAGAAATTCAAATATTCTCCTTCGACCCTTCCTTCACGAAGCGGAATGGGCGGATATGCCTACAGGGAGAATTACGGCGAGCAGAGCCTGTACACGGAAAACACACTGGAATACTCACATAACTGGGGCAGTCACCACTTCGATGCGATGCTGGGACAGACCTGGAAGAAATTTATGAGCAATTCATTTTCGCTTGAAGGCGAGGGCTATCTCATCGATGCGATGAAGTGGAACAATATGTCGGCCGTCAAGGATAAATCCAGCTATGGTGCAAGTACGGAGCATACCCAGAAGGACAAGGCTGCCTTCTTCCTGCGTCTCAACTACAACTGGAAGTCGCGTTACTACCTGACGTTCACGGGTCGTGCCGACGGAGCGTCCAACTTCTCTGAAAATCACAAATGGGGTTTCTTCCCTTCAGGTGCCTTCAAATGGGTTATCAGCAACGAACCGTTTATGAAGGATGCCAGACAGGTTGATGATCTGTCGATCCGTATCAGTGCCGGCCAGTCAGGAAACGACCTCAACAAGGCATACCGGTCTCTGGCCCGTATGGACGGTGATTCAGGAGGTTATCCTTTCGGCGGTGTGAAGAGTCAGGAATACTATCAGAGCCGTATCGCTTCCCCCAACCTTACCTGGGAGACGACAGCCCTTTACAACGTGGCAATCGACGGGTCGTTCTTCAACAACCGCCTGTCTTTCTCACTTGAGGCGTACAAATCAGTCACTACGGACCTGCTGTTGACAGTGAAGACGGTTCAGAGTACCGGTTACGACTCCAAATACCAGAATATAGGTATGACATCCGGCAATGGTATCGAGTTGTCCATCAATTCACGCAACATAGTGAAGAGAAACTTCAGTTGGAGTACCGATTTCACGATTTCCCATTCCAACTCCATCGTAAACGACATCGGAGCCGAATCCCAGGTTTCATCCAAGAACTCCCCGCAAGGCGGTTATATGAACGTGGGATACAGGGTGGGCTATCCGGTGAATGCCTTCTGGGGCTTCCAATATGCAGGCGTATGGCATAACGAGGAAGAGATAGAGCGCAACAAGATCACTCACTCCTTCGCCAACGACGCCTCATCCACCAAACTCGGCTATCCCATCTTTATCGACCAGAACCACGACGGCGTCCTGGATTCGCAGGATATCGTCTATCTTGGTTCTCCCGACCCTATCCTTTCAGGAGGTTTGCAGAATACTTTCCGTTTCAGGGGTCTGTCCATAGGCGTATATTTCTCATACTGCTGGGGTGGAAAAGTGTTGAACTATCCTGAGTTCTATATGGCCAGCTCCCGCCGTACCAACCAGTTTGCCTATATGGTGAATGCCTGGCATCCGTACAAGAACCCGGATTCCAACCTTCCCCGTGCCGGTATTATGGATGATGCGATGGTTCCGAGCTCATTCCTGATGCACGATGCTTCATACATCCGTCTCAAGACTCTCAGTATAGGCTATCGTTTCAACGTCAAGAGCAAGGTTCTGCGTGAAGTGGAAATTTCAGCGGCAGGCGAGAACCTGTATCTGTGGTCGAATTACAACGGTTTCGATCCGGATGTTTCGTCAGGCGGCGTAAACGGATATGACAGTTCCGCATATCCGAAACCGCGCCGTGTAGTTTTCTCAATCCAACTCAAATACTAGAAGACTATGAAAAAGACAATATACAATATTATTGTAGCCGCTGCAGCCTTTGTACTGTTCCAGGCTTGCTCACTGAAGGAAAATCCCAACGATATAGTGAGCCCTTACAACTTCTTCCAGAACGAGGAGCAGATTCGCGCCGCTCTCAACGGCTGTTATGACAACTTGAACCACATCCACGACTTCCGCTACTACATTGCGATAGAAGGCGCTACTGACCTGGCTTCCACCAACGGCTCCGCGCAGAGGGATGCGAAATTCGCCATCAACCCCGCCAGCCCCGGTGCAGGCACGAACGTATGGCAGGAAACCTGGTACGGTATCCGCTACTGCCTGAGCACCATCGCGGGAATCCAAAGGTCTCCCGTCGCTGGAAACATCAAAATCGCCTATGAAGCCGAAGCGCGTGTACTTGCCTCATATTATTGGTATATCCTCACCAGCTTCTTCGGTGACGTGCCCTTCTACGAGGACTATGTGGAAACCGATGAAGATATGCTCCGCATACAGAAAATGGGCAGGATGGATGCCGATGTGACGCGCGCCACATTGATTGATGAACTTCTTGAATACGTTCCGGCTCTTCCCCAGGTCCGCACTTGCGATGACCGTGGAAACAAGGGATACTGCGGTGCGGCTATGGGTTGGATGATGATAGCCAAACTGGCCGCCTGGAACAAGGACTGGGATAATGTCATCAATGCCTGCGAGCATCTCGAGGCTATGTACGGGCCTTTGAGCCAGTATCCTTATTCAGACGTGATGTTCCGCAACAAACTTACCCCCGAATCGATATTCGAGATACAGCACGTATATGAAAAGGGAGGAGCTGAATACATTCCCAGATATTCTCTCGGAATTTCAGCTGTGACTCTCCCGTATCCGAAGACGGCAGGTACCAACATCTACTGCAGCGTAACCATTGAAGAAGTCGGCGATGAGGCCACCTGCTATACTCCATTGAGGCCGACCAATTATATGAAGACCTCGGTCCAGAAGAACGGTTTGGGTGATATACGCCGTGAATACAATATGGTATCGAGCTGGAACGGAGTAAGCTTCAAGGGCGGTACCACCTGGATGGGCCCCAAATTCTGGTGCCCCGGCATCTACCAGAATTACGACAACAACAATTACAAGATTTTCCGCTATGCGGATGCCGTGCTGTTGCTTGCCGAGGCCTGGTGTGAAAAGGGAAGCTACCAGAGATCACTGGAATATCTCAACGAAGTGCGTGACCGCGCCGGTCTGGAACCTTATTATTTCGTGAATGCCGTGAAACTCCGCGGTGAAATCCGTGACGAACGCGGACGCGAACTCTTCGGCGAATGGGGCCGCAAATATGACCTCGTGCGCTGGGGTATATGGTACGATCAGGTTGTTGCATACAATCTCTATAACCTCGTGCAGGAGAACGTGCGTCCCTGCCACAGGTACTATCCTATCCCCGACGTTCAGTGCCAGCGCTCCGGTCGCGCGCTCAGCAATCCTGAATATGAAAAATTTAATCTTAATGGCGATTAGAAGTTATGAGAAAGACCATATTATATATGATAGGTGCAGTGATGCTGTTCTTGACGGTATCCTGTGAAAAGAACGCCGAATACAATCAGACACTGGGACTGATGTCCAAGTACAATGTCCTTTCGGCAGAAGGCGGAAATACCCAGGTCGGCGTATTCTCGAATACGAGCTGGACTGTGGAGATGGACCGCGTTGTGGACTGGGCTTCAATCGACCGTTTCAGCGGTTACAAGACCGGCCATATAGAGTTCGATTTCGAAAAGAATTACGGCCGTGCCCGCCGCGTGATACTCGTGTTCAAAGCCGGAGACGAGACCAGGACTCTGAATATGTACCAGAGCGCCAGGATTGAGGATAAGGATTGCAAGTTGGAGCTTGGCGGCGAATCCACCCTCATACTCGAACCTGATGCCCAAACGTTGGATATACCTTTCTCCACGAATCTGATATATCTGCTCGATGAGATGTATCTGACCCTCCAGTATGCTCCCGACGAGGAACCGCTGGAACCCTGGATCACGCTCAAGAGCGTAACGAATGATGTCGTGAGCATCGAGATCGCCTCCAACGAAGGTGACGCCAGCCGCACCACCTACCTGCAGATTTCACATATGGATGCAGGCTCCTATGACTCGGAAGACGGTGACGGCGATGTCGTAAGTTCGAATACCATTACTGTCATCCAGAAAAAAAAGAACTAGCGTATGAAAAAGAAAAATATATTTTTGATTGCCGTTTCTGCTCTCCTGCTGTGCGCAGCCTGTGACAAGAACCGTCACGACGTTTATGCCCCGGACGAGCTTGGTATGCCGGAATATGAATATTATATCGGCGACAATGGAGGAGATCTGGAGGTGGTTTTCCTTACGAACAAACAGGGAAACGTAAGTTTGATGGACCAGTCGGACGTTTCGTGGGTGGAATTGGGCCGGACTTCTTTCAATGCTGACGGTATCATTCCGGTTCACGTAAAGAAAAATGAAGGATTCCAGCGCAGGGCAGACCTGCTTTTCTCCACGGACACGCGCCGCGATACGGTGAGCGTCTTCCAGGACGGGGCCGTACCCGAGAAATTTTATGTCTCGGCAGGTTCGATGGTCGTTTACAATGGTACCGGTGAGGAAAATGTCATAACGACCGACATCAACGTGCCGCTCGAGGAGATTACAACCGAAATCCTCTATGCGGAAGGAGAAGAATGGATCACGGAGTACAACCTTACCAACGATGCATTCACTTTCAAGACCATAGACAACGAGGATGAAAATTATCCCCGCCGTGCCGTCATTGCCTTGACATACACTGATGGATGGAAACACAGACAGCAGTCGAGGATTGTAGTGATTCAGGCCCGCAGTGACAATTACATCGGCACCGTTTACACTCCTGAAATGCTCCACGAGGTTGCGGACGAGTCATATCCCCGCGGGTTCACCCTTCCTGAAGACGCAATCATCGAGGGCTACATCGTCAGCACTACTGAAGGTGGCAATGCCGGAGATGCCTATGTGGAAGACTACCAGCAGGGTACGGGTGTGATCGATTACACCCTTACCGAGCGTACGGCATACCTTGAGAGCCTCGACGGCCAGTCAGGTTTCAGACTCGTCACAGCCGATGGGGAGAACGATTTCGAGCGTTACAGCAAGGTCCAGTTGAAAGTGGAAGGAGCCGTGATTACGAAAGTCTTCGACGCCCCGGCCTGCTACACCATCTCAGGAGTGAAATCAAGTGAAATCCTCACCAGCTCTGACGGTTCTCTGACCGTTCCCGTAAAGGAGAAGAGCATCACCGAGCTTACGGACAATGATATAAACACCCTCGTTACGATAAAGGATTGCGAGATAGCGATGCGCAAAGGTCCGTTCACCCCCGTGAATGAGGGCTATACGACTGCCTGCGGTTACAACCGACTCGCGAAATACCCCATCCTGATACGTGACATCGAGGGCGGAAGTATGTATATGTACACGAATATGTCCTGCACCTACCGTCGTACGGGAGATCGTCTTCCCTACGGCAGCGGTGACATCACGGGTATAATCGTCCACGAGGATTACAAGAGTTTCGAAAAGGACGGAAATATCGGCCGCTATCAGCTGCGCCACCTTCTCCGTGAGGAGATTGAACTCAGGCCTGATTTTGCCGATAACTTCTCAGGACTCATCACGGAATTCCGCTATGCCAAATTCCCCGCAATCGGGCAGGAAACCGTACTTGGTGAGAATGCCATACTTGCAACCAAGGGCAATGGCGAGATGTGCCACACCTATGGTGCGGTAAGCAATTTCTCTCCCACCTATTTCTATATCGGAGAATGTGGCAGCAAGAAGAAAGGCAAATATGAGGAAGGGGCCGGTATCGAACTCGACGAGGGCGGCATATACGAGCCCTGGATCGGTGGCAAGGAATCCGAGCAGAATACCGACGGAAAGGGATGGTTCAAGGATAACCTGAAGATCAGTTGGTCCAACAAGTACTGGTGGGATTCCGGCAATGACCGCGGATACTGCTGGCTGGTGGCATTCAGTACGGAAGGGATAACCTCGGACAAAGTTTCGATGCAGTTCGCTATGTACAACAACTCCCAGAGTGCACGTTCGCCGCGCTACTGGAAGGCCCAGTACTCCCTTACCACAAAGTCCTGTGACCCGGAGTATGACGATCAGTGGACCGACATAGCCGAATTCACGGTGCCTGACGTGGCCATCTGGGCATCCCAGAACGACTGGCAGACTCTCGGCACACGCGTTTATGACTTCCCTCTGCCGACTTCTATTCTCGGTCAGGAGATGGTATGCATACGGCTTATGCCGCGCAACAACAAGGCCGCAGCAAAGAGCGAGAGCTCATACGATTCCAGCACGATTGCCAACAACAGCGGCTACAACACAATGGATTACTTCGCAGTACGTTATAACAAATAGAATATGAAAGCAGAACATTTTATAATAACGGCACTTTGCTGCCTGGCCCTGTTCTCCTGCAAGAAGGAGGACGGTACGCAGGGGGTGGCGGACAGGGTTCTTCTCAGCGCCGAATCCATCGATATGACGATAGGTGAAAGCGCTGTGGTTACCGCCAAAGTACTCCCGGAGTCTCTCGGAATGGGCGTGACCTGGGAGGTTATGGACACGACCATCGTTTCCTGCGACAACGGTCTTATCACGGGTAAGACCCTGGGTGTGACCTACCTGGTGGCTACGTCTGCGGACGGTCTGGCCAAATCCAGCTGTATGGTCAGCGTGAACAATGATTCCTACCCGGTTACCATTATTGACGAGGACGGCAATGCCCTGGACGGTGTATATGGCTATCCTGGAATGTCTATGACACTTACAGCCGTGTCAGGAGATGAAAAGGCCCACACATATACCTGGAGCGTCGAAGACGAAACCGTTGCAACCGTGGATTCCGAAGGCCTTTTAAGCCTTGGCGCCACGGAAAGCGAGGAAGATGAATATGTATTCTTCGGTGAATCATACATCAGGGTAAGGTCAGAGGACGGATGCGGCACCAAGATTCCCGTCAGGAGCAGTATCCTGAGAGGAATCAAACTTGACGACACGTTTGTGTCCGTTATGCCTGCAATCGTTGAAAAATCCAGCAAGTACAACATCACCGCGATGTATGACGGAGCTTCTTTGCCCGAAGTCATCCCCGGCGATGAAATAGAACTTTCGCTTACGGATGACGTGAACTTCACCCTTGGCAAGAACCTCGGGCAGTACACCCTGGAGACCGGTTCGAAGATGGGAGTGTCCACAAAACTCAACGTCAAGACAGCCTGCACGGCAGAACCTGTGGAACTCGCACGTTTCAAGGTGGATCAGATTCTCGTCATCCAGGCAAGTCTCAAGGGTGCAACGACCTCTTCTCTCGGTTTCACCTGGACCGAAGGGGTCAGCGCGGCGGATGACGTAAGCAAAGCTTATACAATCGCCCTCTATAAGGATTCGGACTGTGAAGAGAAGGTTATATCCCTGGATATACCCGCAGATGCGGAATGCTGGGAGGGCAAGCAGCCCTGTTTCGTATTCGGCGGCCTCGAATCCGGCAAGACCTATTACTTCCGCGCCAACGAGACAGGCGACCTGGAGCGTATGTCCAATGTGGTCGAGGCCGCGACCGGTGAGTTCACCAATGTCGCCTACGACGAACTGACAACCCCCGTCGTGGGAGATATAATCCTTGCCGAGAACTTCAACGAATGGGGTTACGGTACGGATGAGACTATGGGTGCGGCCGGATTCCACGACAACGACGCCAATCTGAAGATATTCAGCGGAGACGTGGATATGAACACCGTTTCCCTCCAGAAACCGAGCAGTACAGGACGCCGTTTCTTCCACCAGACCAACCTCTGGGATACAGGTGCCCGCATCGCCCAATGGGGTTTCGCAGGCAACAGCTCCTCTTACCTCAGGGCCGGATATCTGCGTATGACCACCACATCATCAGGCAACAGGACGCACCTTGTAACGCCCAAGCTCGCCGCAATCCCTTCAGGATGCCTGGCGACCATCGAGGTTACCGCAAGGATACTCAGGACTGAGAAGGACAACCAGTTCGGAGTCCTCGTCCAGACCGGAACGATGAGCAAGAATTCAGCCAGCTCCAACCCTCTGCCCTGCTATAAACTCGCCTCTCTTGCTTCTGACCGCAAATATCCTTTCGATATGACCACTGCAAACGAATGGGAAATCAAGACCGTGACGATTGACAACATAACCAATTCCAACAGTCTGGCATTCGGTTCCATAGAAAACGTCAACGGCAAGAATCGCTTCTACATCGCAGAAATTACCGTGAAACTTGTGGACATCAAGTCCGCTTCCGGATTTTCCGCATCGTGCTCCGGTAAGTCATCTTCGACACTTGCGTTCAAGTGGACTAAGGGAGGCAGCGCTGACGCAGACATCGCGAATGCCTACACGGCTGCGCTTTACGAAGACAGCGCCTGCACCCAGCTGAACCAGTCGTTCGATATCCCGGCCGGAAGCTCCTGCTGGAACAACAAACAGCCTTGCTTTGTTTTCGGAGGGCTGAAGCCGTCGACCACATATTATCTCAAGGTCACAGATACCACCAACAACATTGAATCCAATGTGGCAGGGGGAACGACCGAAGCGTTCACCGTTGTCGCTATGCCGGCGGAGGTCACCGCTACAGGTGTCGTTCTTGCCGAAGATTTCGGCGAACTGCGTTGGGACTACGAGAGATGTTTTGACGCGGCAAGCTTTTTCCCGGGATCAACGGATGATTTCTCAAATATTGCAAATCCCACCTTCCGCAAAGTCGGTGACGGTAGCGAAAAACCATTCAAGAGTATGGGAACTGCACTCGGCAAAAGCCGTCTTAACGACTGGGTGCAGGACAGCAACGTCTATCTTCACCCAGGTTGCCTCAAACTTGGAACATCGTCCGCACGCGGCTGGATTCTCACACCTGAATTCACCGTTCCGGAAGGAAAGAAGGCGGTTGTAAAGGTTACGGTAACAGCAGCCCGTCACGACAATAATCAGGACAAGGACTGGACAATTGTGGTTCTTACTCCTGAGCTTGCCAAGGCAAGCCCGTCAGAGCACTCTGCAGATTTCGGCTGGCCCGACGTTGCCGATCCTGCCAATTGCCAGACAATCAACATAACCGACTATGCTGTCTGGAATACCTTGAGCGTCAGCGGCCTTGAAATCCATCACGGAGACAGAATTGCGTTCGGAGGCGTACAAGGCGGGAGCGGAAGCAAAGGCCGCGTCTGGATCAGCGACATAACAATAGAAGTAACGGAACTTAAATAGCAATATTCATTAATTACATAACATTATGCTCAACAAATCGAAATTCTATGAGACTCCTTCCTGTGAATTCATTACAATACGGGAAGAAAAGGTAGTATGCCAGAGCGTCGGCATCAGCCTTGAGTCTGTCAATGACAACACTGACGCAATCGAATGGGAAGACTAAAAACATTTACTAGTATGAAAAAGATTACAATTATTTCTGCTGCAATGTTTTTGGCCCTTGCAGCGATTTCCTGCCAGAAGGAAGGTTTTGAAGACAAAACCGGAACTACAGTACTGAATGCCGTCATTACCGATGGCACAAAGACCGCTCTCGGCGTAAAAGAGGGCGATGCCTATCCCAATTATTGGAAGACCGGTGACGAGATCAGCGTCAACGGTGTCGCTTCCGATGCCCTTGACGAAAGTTTCGACGGCAAGTCATCCGCATCTTTCACTTTCGCTGACGCGCTGGAAGTTCCTTACTATGCGGCATATCCCGCATCTGCAGTGTCAGATTATGACAACGGCACAGCGGTAATCACGGTTCCCGGCACCCAGAAATATGTGGCCGGCAGTTATGACCCGGCAGCCTTTATTCTGACAGGTGTCAACTCGACAGAGGGGACCGTGTCTATGAGCGCGAAGGTCGGCATTTTCCATCTCAGCCTGACCGGCGAAGGCAACATCTCCAAAGTCGTTCTTTCGGGCCTGAACGGCGAAGCTCTTAGCGGAGACTTCACCACGGACTTCAGCGCTCTCACCCCCAAGACGGTGTCAGACAAGGTCGAACTGGTTTGTGAAACTCCCGTGGCCCTTCCTGCAGAGTTCTTCCTCTGCATTCCCGCAGGCACATACGCCAAACTTCACGTCGAGGTCTTTGACAACGATGGCGGAGTTATTGCAAAGAACGCCACTCTCAAGGAAGCCCTTCCCGCAGGCGGAATGTTCTCCGCTCCGGTATTGGCTTTCAATCCCTCATATGATATCACCATCGCAGCCGAGGGTATAACAAGTTCGACGGCTGTCATCACCTGGGACAACTCCCCGGTTGCTGCATACACAATCAACGTTTACAGCGATCAGGGCTGCAGCGCACTGGTGGACAGCTATGTCGTACCTGCAGACGATTCTTGCTGGAGCGGAGTGTCACCTCGTTTCTGCATCAGCGGCCTTGCTGCCGGCACCACTTATTACGTAAAGGTTCTCAACCCCGCCAAGAGCGTTGAAAGCAATACTCTCACCGTAACTACCGCAGATTTCACAATCGTTCAGGTTTCCGACACTCCGGCCACCGAGGGCGACGTGATTCTTGCCGAGGACTTCAGCGAACTCCGCTGGGACTGCGATATGATAGGTATGGGTGCAGGATGGTTCCCTACGGCAACTGCACAGGATGAATCATTCACAACTCTTGACGTGGATTCATATCAGGCAGCTGCCACATCGAGCGAGAAGCAGCTGTCAGTCCAGACCAACCCTCTGCTTTCCAGCCGTCTTGCACACTGGGCTCAGGGCGCCAACAGGAATATGTACATACATCCTGGTTATATCAAACTGGTCGGCAGCAGCAAGGTGACTCATCTCGTGACACCTGCGCTCAACAATATCCCCGAAGGATGCGTTGCGAATCTGGAAGTTGAAGTTACTGCCAGCGCCTACTACAGCGAGAGCAGCGGATCGTTCGCTACGACCAGCGCCATCGTTGCAGTGCAGACTGAGGAGTGTGGAGAACTTGCTGCGAATGCCACCAATGCTCTGGACCTGACTTCTAACAAGGCGGCTATCACCCTCAAGGAGGAATCCGCCTGGAACACCTACAAGGTGACTCTCAAGGGTGTTGCACACGGCAACCGTCTCATCTTCGGTGCGGCAAGCGACGTCACCAAGAACAACGCCCGTATGAACATCAGCGATATGAAGGTGACCATTACGGAGCTTCTTGACCCGAATTCCCTCACAGCCAGTCTCAAGGGTGTGACCACTTCATCGGCCGCCTTCACCTGGACTCATATCGGTGATGCCTCTTTTGATGTATCCAAGCCCTATACAATCGCTCTTTACAGCGATAATGCTTGCAGCAACAAGGTGATTTCCCTGCAGATTCCTGCTGATGCGTCCTGCTGGGACGGGAAGCAGCCCTGCTTCGTGTTCGGCGGTCTGGAATCAGGAAAGACATATTATTTCCGTGCCGAGGATACGGAAGATGCCGGTAACCCTATCGTTTCCAACGTTGTTGAGGCCACAACAGGCGAATTCACCAACGTGGCGTTCAATGACCTTGAGGGTGCTGCCACCGTGGGCGACGTCATCCTCGCCGAAAACTTCAACGAGTGGGGTTACGGCACGGACGAGACGCTCGGCGCGGCCGGATTCTATAACGATGATGCGACTCTTGCCGTTTACAGCGGAGACGTCGATATGGAAACGGTTTCCCTTGCGAATGCTTCGAGCACGGGACGCCGCTTCTTCCACATTACCAAGATATGGGAAACAGGCGCCAGGATAGAACAGTGGGGCTTCGCCGGCAACAGCTCCTCATACCTCAGGGCCGGTTATCTCCGTATGACGACCACTTCTTCCAGCAACAGGACTCATCTTGTCAGCCCCAAGCTTGTTGCCATCCCTGAAGGAAAATACGCAACAATCGAGGTTACCGCGAAAATGTTGAGGACTGAAAGCGACAACGAGTTCGGCGTCCTCGTTCAGACGGGAACGATGAACCGCAACACCGGTGATGGCAATCCGGAGCCCTGCTACAAGCTCGGGAGCCTTTCTTCAAGCAATACCTATGCTTTCCCGATGACTACCAAGGGCAGCTGGGAAACGCATACCGTCACAATCAAGAACATTACTAGCAGCAACAGTCTTGCCTTCGGCTCGATCAACAACATTGCCGGCAAGAATAGGTTCTACATTTCCGAAATTACGGTCAAGGTGACGGAGCTCTATGAAGAGACCGAAGCGGAGCTCAAGGCAAATTGCAGCGACAAGTCCTCTTCTACTCTCGTATTCAAATGGACCGAAGGGGGCAGTGCGGATGATGACATAGCGAACGCCTATACGGCTACTCTTTACAAGGACCAGGCCTGCACCCAGGTGGACCAGACGTTCGATTTCCCTGCGGAAATGGGGGCCTGGAACGGCAAGCAGCCCTGTTTCGTATTCGGAGGTCTGAAGCCCTCCACCGATTACTGGTTCAAGGTCACCGACACCACCAACGGAATCGAGTCGGACCCTGTCAAGGCGACTACTGATGATTTCACTGTCGTTACCCTGCCTTCCGAGATTACCGGAACAGGTATAGCGCTTGCCGAGGACTTTGGCGAACTTCGCTGGGACTACGAGAAGTGCTTCGGTGCAGCAGGCTACTTCCCTTCATCCACTTCGGACTTCTCGAATACGTCAGATCCGACATTCCGGAGTACCACTGCCAGCAGCGAGAAGACATTCAAGGGGCAGGGCACGGCGCTCGGCAATAGCCGTCTGAACGACTGGGTGACAGACTCGAACGTCTATATCCATCCCGGAAGTCTCAAACTCGGCACTTCCACCGCAAGAGGCTGGATTCTCACTCCTGAATTCAAAGTTCCTGAAGGGAAGAAGGCGGTCGTAAACGTTACCGTCACCGCGGCCCGTCACGACGGCAGTCAGGACAAGGACTGGGCGGTAATAGTTCTTTCTCCAGACCTCGCAAATGCCAACCCTTCTGCACATACCGCTGATTTCAGCTGGCCGGACGTGGGTGATGCCACCCTCTATCAGACGATAAACATCACCAACAGCAGTGTGTGGAACACCCGCACCGTTTCCGGCCTCGAAATACATAGCGGAGACAGAATTGCGTTCGGAGGCAGACAAGGCGGAGATGGCAAGAAGGGACGCGTCTGGATCAGCGACCTCACCGTCGAGGTGACGGAACTCGTTGACGAATAGTTTGTAAATGAAACATATATGAGAACAGATAAATTTTTAATTTGTGGAATGATTCTCCTTGGAGCGGCCGCCGGCTGTTCCAAGGAGACCCCTTCCCAGAACAATGAAACTCAGGAAGAAACAGGCGCCGTATTTACGCTTTGCGCCGACCTTCCTGAAGGCCAGGATGTAGTAAAGACTGCTCTTGGTTCTAACTACGAAATTGTTTGGAAGACAGGTAACAAGGTCTCAATCAATGGTACGGTGTCAAATGCCGTAGCAAGTGGGGACAATGGTAAGAGAAGCGTGGATTTCACATTCTCTAAAACACCTTCCTCTCCTTACAATGTACTCTATCCGGGAACAACATCTACCAATGTGGTGACATTCCCTGCTACCCAAAACTATATTGCAAATACCTTTGACGATAATGCTGCACCTTCCTATGGTGTTGCAAACGTAAGTGGTAACAAAGCAACCTGTAAACTTACTCCTCTAAATGCGGTAATACGGTTGGCTCTCAATGGTACTGACAAATTAGAGAGTATCAAACTTTCCGCACGTGGTGGAGAAAGTATAGCTGGAACATTTACGGTTAATTTTTCAACGGGGGTATTATCACCTAAAACTGCTCAGACATCATTGATGTATGATTTTGGCGATAATGGTCTTCAATTGACAGGCACTGATACATATATGTATTTGGTTGTTCCTGTAAGAAGCTATACTAAAGGCTTTGAAGCTCTTGTATATAGGGCTGACGGAAAGTATATGCGTCTGACATTTATGTCTGGAGCCAATGTGACGGCAGGTAAACTGTTTGAGATGGAGAGTAAAACATTTGAGCCTGGCCGTGCTGTGGATGTAGCTACAATAAATGAGCTTACTTCTGGCACAGCATCTTTTGACGAACAAGCCGAATTTACAGATTTTGAAGCAACGGATGGTGGTACACCCACTACTCAAATGCCGGGTATCACAGTTGCTACATATAATGTTCTCATTACTGCAAATAGAACTTCTGTAATGAGTCTTACAAACTCAAAAGGCTGTTTAGGCACTGTAATGTTAAAGACAAATGCGGATGTTATATGTTTCAACGAGATTGATAAAACATTTGCAACTGATGGAACAAACAGTCTTGATAAAATTGCTGTTGCAGCAGGAATGAATGGTTATGAATGGCATATACAGAACCCGAATGTAGTGGATAAAAGTGGATCTTTTATCAGTCCTACGTATGATAAATCATACTCCTATGCCAATGGCTTTGCCTTTAAAACTAGCGTTTTAGAACTTGTTGAGAAAAATTATTATTGGTATGATGATAATAAAGATTATACATCATCTGCATCTACTGCCTATAATAATGGACATTTACCAAAGTATCGTACAATAGTATGGGCCAAATTCCGTCATAAAGAGTCAAATAAGACATTTAACGTCATCTCTACTCATATGCCAAATTATGACGATGGTGATGATTGGTCTCAAGGTCAAGCGCATCAGTATGCTGCTTATTCAATCAATCAATTCGTACAGGACAAGGATCCAAACAGCCCTTGGCTACTTTGTGGAGACCTTAATACTGCAAATGTTGATGATCGTTCAGGCGACAATAAAAATAATTATGCTGGTTATTGTATTTTAAGGAATACTGGCAATTGGGTAGATTCCTATGAATATCTGGATGCTTCCGGCTTGCTTACGAATTTCTATCGTAATTATATCGGCACTCAATCCGGTAGCTCAGATAGTTATTATTATGATGTGCTTAGATTCTGTAAGAATCACCCTGAACGTCGAATAGATCATATTATGGTTAAGAAGTTCCGTCCGGAAACTTATAGGACAATACGTTTGAATTATCAGTACGGTGAAGATTACTATTGCCCTTCAGACCATCTTCCAGTGATTGTTTATGTTTCATTCACCGAGTAATATAAGGAATTATGAAAAAATATAGATATATTGTTTTAGCCGGGGTTATTACCCTGGCTGTATCTTGCACAAAGGATGTACCTCAAGTTGCAGATACAACCTCAGGTGAATTCAAAGTCCTTGCCACGATGGCTGAGTTTGAACCAGAAATAAAAACCACTATTGGCACAAAATCAGGTTCTACATATCCGGTAAGTTGGGAGGTAGGAGACATACTGTCTATGAATGGCGTATTGTCAACACCTCTTGTTTCAGGTGATCTTTCAAATGAGGGCAAGAGTGCGAACTTCACATTTACCACCAAGGAAGCAAATGCACCATTCAATTTCATATACCCGGGAACGACTTCAGAGGATGAAGTGTTCTTTGATGGTAAAACGCTTCCTATGTATGCAACGTCAAATGATGTGCGCACTGCCACATTCTCCTACCTAGGTGCCGTACTAAAATTCTCGTTTAAAGGTACAGCATCGATTTCCAATATTTATTTGAAAGCAGCTGATGCCTCTAAATCATTGTATGGAAATTTCACTATTGGTATGACTTCAGATAAATTAAATGGATCACTTACTCCCTCAGAAGCAGGAGCTGAACTCAGGTTCGGTTTCCCTGCTATTCAGCTTTCATCTACAGCTCAGGATGTTTTCGTTATTATCCCGGCTGGAACTTATGAAGGAGGAATTACCGCTAAAGTAATTGATACTGAAGGCGGAATTATGGAATTCGACTTTTTTACGACAGCTGCTGCGAAAACAATTACAGCGGGTAAAGTTTATGAATTTCCTACGCGTACTTATGGTGCGGGTGAGAATCTTTCAGATCAGGGATATTTTGTGATAAGCGACCTTGAGTCTCTGCTTGCATTCAAGAATAAGACGGGCGCAGTCAATAGTTCTCTCAAGGCAATTGTAACCTGCGACATTGATGCGACAGGATATGGTTCTTCAATGTCAAATTACTATGGCGAGCTGGATGGCTGTGGCCATACTATCAGTGGCTTGACAAATCCGATGTTCGGCAATTTCCGAGGCACACTGAAAAATCTGACACTGAATTCCACTCTTGATATCAATAATGATACATATAACTCATATAATACAAACTCCAATAATTATGGGGTAGGTATTTTTGCAGATTATGTACAGGGTGCAGGCAATCAGACAAATGCTGTAGGATATGTCTATAATTGCGTGGCAGAAGGATCCATAAATGTCTCATATAGTACAGCATATACACATAACTGGTATATCGGTGGAATTTGTGGAGCTAATAGTGTTGGAACATTGGAAAAATGTGTTAACAAGGCTAATATTACAATTGCCTCGGGAGTTTCTACTGGAAGCAATGAACTGGGTCTTGGAGGTGTATGTGGCATCAATCAAGCAGGCAGCAGTGAGTACAATTATTATGTGCTTGATTGCGTTAACGAAGGAAATATTGAAACAGGTGGTACTTCTTCTAGCGATAATAAACTTTTTGCTGGAGGAGTTGTTGGTAAAAACACCAATGGATGGAATCGTATGGCCTATTGTGTTAACAAGGGCAATGTAAAGATTGCTTCCACTGCAAGTTGCGGTAGTATTCCTTGTGGAGGTGTAGTAGGATATTCGAATGCCTTTGTTCGGTACTGCTCTAATACAGGAAACGTTGGTCTCTATTATGTAGCTTTGGGTACTTCTACCACAAAAAATGTGCTTGCAGGTGGTGTTGTAGGATATGTTGCAGGAAATATTGATATTGTTGGATGCTCTAGCGTATGTACAGTTGCAGGTGATGCAGCGTGTGGAGGTGTCGCAGGTATAGTAATATCCGGCAAAACGCCGAAAATACAGAATACAAAATCTTACAGTAGTTGTAGAGCTTCAAATGCAAATAATGCAGTAGGACTATTAATCGGCCGACAGGAAGGTACAGGTTCTAGTATTTCCGATAATGCTGTGGGTGGAAAGATTATTAAGAACAATGCAAGTTCTTGGACATCTGTGAATTCTTCAAATTATTCAGATTACCTCACATCATCCGGATCTGTTGGACCTAATAACGCGTATTGGAACGGGACGAGTCCTGTAGATTGGGAATAATATAATTGAGACTGAAAATGAAAAATATTTTTAAATATCTTGCTCTTTTAGGGGTATCATTTGTGATGGTATCTTGTGCAAAAGAGTATTTGAATTCAGAAGGGACATATTCTGAGTTCGTTGTATCCGTTCCGGAAACGGAGAATATTCTCAAAACGGCTCTCGGAGGAAAGTCAGGGAATAGTTATCCCGTAACTTGGGTTGCAGGTGATAGAATATGTATAAACGGAACTTTGTCAGATGCTATTACAAGTGGTGGTACAAAGAAAGCTGTTTTTACATATGGAGCAGCATCATTCGTTCCTCCTTATAATGTTACTTATCCAGGTGTAGAAAATAAGGATAATGTGGCAGTATTTGCTTCATTGGTCAATCCTTCTGCGCTTGTGCTGCCCATGTATGCTTCTGGATATAGTAACAAGTTTGTACTTTCTCACCTTGCAGGAGTTTTGAAACTTTCTCTTGCGGCTGAGACGTCAACGAAAATTACATCTATTTCTCTTCAAAGTCTTGGCAATGAGACGATTTCTGGCAATATCAATATTGTCAAAGAGGATGGCAAGCTTACTGGAGAATTCAGTGATGGCGGAAGTACTTCACTTTCAGTGAATTGTGGGAGTGGATATACTCTGACTTCAACCCCAGTGGAAATAATGATTCCTGTTCCTGCAAGGACCTATTCAAAGGGGATTCAGGTGCAGCTGACAGCATCAAATACCGATGTTATGACTTTCAAGGTAATGGATGCTACTCAGAAAACAGTAGAGCCAGGAAAAGTGATAGAGTTCAATACCGTTTTCTTTATGAAGGATTCAGCTCAGGAAGATATCTTTGCAATAAAAGATTATCAAACTCTGAAGCAATTTAAGAATGCTGTAAATGACGGTGATGTAACATTGAAGGGAATTGTGACAGCAAACTTTACTCTCACTTCAGGTCAGGCGGCAGAGTGGACCGAAATAGAGGATTACTGTGGTACTTTGGATGGAAACGGCAAGACAATTACCGGACTCACAAGTCCTCTGTTCAACAATCTTTATGGTACTGTAAGGAATCTTACTCTTAATTCAACAATTGTTGGAGAAGGTGGAAGTCTTGAATGGGGTATATTTGCCAGGACTGTTTCCACTGATACACGTGTTGATGATATCGGTGGTCTTATCAATTGTATTGCACAAGGTTCTTTGACGTGGTCCGCCAAAGCTGATGAAGATGATAACACTCATTGTATCGGTGGCCTTGTCGGTACGGTAAGAGGCACAATGCTGGATGGCTGTGCCAACTATGCCAGCGTGCAATTTACAGGTGATGTGGCATCTGAACAACAACTCTATCTCGGTGGCGTTTACGGACGCGGTGCGCAGGATGATTTATACAAATTTGGTTCGGCAGTCACTGGATGTACGAATTATGGTGCAGTCACTTTCAATGCATCAGTTACAACCTCTAACGCTGCTTATGTGGGCGGTGTATGTGGTTATGATGTATATGGAGTATGTGATATCTCAGATTGTACAAATCGTGGGACGGTTACAGCTGGAGCCAGCGGAAAGACCAAGAACATTTATTTTGGTGGTGTTGCTGGACAGGTGGGAGGTTCTGCAAGCAATCTTTACAACTATGGCGAAGTGAAGGTATTAGAGGGATTCTCTAACGATAACAGTGGACATATTTACCAAGGTGGGGTTGTAGGTGTGATAAGAGGAACCACAAAGGAGATAGAGAACCTGAAGAATTATGCTGGCGCTAATGTTATAAGCGAAGCTTGCTATTGCTATACTATGTACATTGGCGGAGTTGTGGGTGAAAACAGGAGTAAGATAAACAGGCATTACCTCAATGAAGCCGAAGTCAAGGTTGACGGTGCAATGGCATATAACTTTATTGTTGGAGGAGTTGTTGCATGCGATTATACTGAAAACTCTTCTTATACCGACTGTCAAACTAGTTCGTCAGCAAAGGTGACAGTGACTTCAAATACCTATATCAGAAATGCTAGCATTGTAAATCAGCCTTATGGCGTATGCGCCGGTGGACTTATAGGACGTTCTAAAAACTATACTCAGATTTCCGATTGCTCTTCTGCCGCAGTAATTAGTATCGATGGTTTTTCTATTGATGGCGGGTCCACTCTGAAGCCCAACAATATAGGTGGTATCATAGGATGGTTGGAAAATTCAGATGCTGACCATTCAACTACTTTCAATTCTGTAAGCAATACGGGTGATATTACAATAGGAAGTAATTTCGCACTACGCTATTCCAGTTTGTCAAATTTCGGTGGTCTGGTTGGTTATGCTGTTTCAGACGAAAGTGGCTCGTTTGAAATGACTGATTCCTTCAATACAGGGGATATTAATTTGACGACCAACTCCAATGTTAGTAAAGGCCAGGAAATAGGCGGACTCATAGGTAACCTAAATATGGCAGACTATACTCAGTCAGGTTCATATAATACAGGTGATATTACTATCTCAGGTACAAATATGGGCGACAAAGAGGAAGGTTTTTATGGCTTGCACGTGGGTGGTAATGTAGGTTTGGTTTATCACGGAAATAAAGGAGAATCCCACGTAGAAATTACTGGTATGGGAGAGAACACTCCTGTCAATTCAGGTAATGTATCCTATGCCATAAATTCAAACTGGTGTGCATATCGTCCAGTTTATGGTGGTGTAATAGCAGTTGCATGTGGCAACGGAGAGTCAAAACCTCTATATCTTACGTTGGAGAATGCCGCCAATGTTGGAGATGCCAATATGTCTTATACAAGCGACATTCCGTCAACTGACAATTATCAGCGTATATATTCATATGCTTATGCGGGAGGTATCCTCGGTTTTGCTGGTGGTGCATTTGATACATCAGAGGACGATGACCCGAATGATTATTCATATTCAAATATTACTCTCAGTGGCTGTGTAAACTCTGGAGAACTTAAATGGGGCCTTATTCACAGTGGAGTATATTCTGGCGGTTCATCATCATATAATAAATCTTACTATACAAACTTTACAGGAGGAATAGTTGGAGTAATCCGCGGTCTCGATTCTGAATGGTGCACTACAATAGAAAGTTGTGTGAACAAAGGGGACGTTCACCCGTATATAGGTTGCGCCGGAGGTATTGCAGGTGCTATCAAAGATGCAGCAGTAATTACCGGTGCAGATGGCGCATATACGGAAAACAGAGCCGTAGTGATGAAGGATAGTGGCGTACCGAGTAACAAGCCTCAAGGTTTTGCTGGTGGCTTGTGTGGATGGGCGCTCAATACAGACGTGTCGGCCATTTTTGTTGACCACTTTAAACAGACAGGTACCGTTTATGCTAATGCTGGTGTAGGTGGTGCATTTGGAAGATTAGGAGGATCTGGTCAACTTGGAAACTTTTCATATTGTATCCTGGGTGGTGAGGTACAGTCATCCACAACGACAGGAAATTCCGGAATGTTCAGTGGCTCGTCCCCTCAGAGTGCTACCGATTTCAAGAATCGTTGTTATCCAAATGTGAGCTATGTAGCTGTTGGAGGAAAATTGAATGGCAAGAATTCAAGCGGTTCCACTGTAACATTCAATTCATCGGGTTTTGCAGACCAGATGACAACTTGCTTCTCCGTTTATAAGAACGGAACATCGTTCAACCCTACAACAGCGCAGGTGTCAAGTATGCATCTCGAATACTGGGATGGCTCATCAAGCCCTTCTTGGGAATAATATGTAATGATTATGAAGAAAGAAATGAAAATTGAATATATCGTTCCGGTTATAGTGAGCGTTGAGTTGACTAGAAATAGGGCGATTTGTCAAATGTCAGGTGGTACCCTTACGCCTATTACTGATGTGGAATATGACGATGATTCTGACTAGAATCAGGTACTGTTTTGCACTTGTAGCGATACTGTCTTTTATGGCGGTGTCCTGCGAGGGGATAGGGGGAGCCGGCGGAAACGCCGGTTCTCCTGGTTCTCCGGTGCAGGAGGAGAATGATGATTCCGGAGATGATTCCGGGCAGGAAGGCGGAGATGATTCCGGAGAGGAAGGCGGAGATGATTCCGGAGAGGAAGGCGGCGGGGGAGCTTCCCAGCCTGCCGACAGCGTCATCCGGGTGGCGACGTATAATCTGCTTGTTTGTGACGGCCGTCGCAAGGAAATGACTATGGACAAGGCCGGGGCAACTCTCGGCAAGGCCGTGGCCGCCTGCAAGGCCGATATCATCAGTCTTAACGAGATTGACGAGACCCTGGTCAAGAATATGCCCGCCTGGGCGGCTGGTGCCGGAGCGACAGGGTTGTCGTGGGATATGACCCATCCCAACAAAGTGGTCTCCGGCGTTTTGGAATATTATTATTCGAACGGTCTGGCATACAATGCTGACAGGTTCGAGGTCATAGGGCGCGGAATGTACTGGTACCTGTCTTCGGGCAGATTGACAGCCAACAGTTCCACGGCCTCTTCCTACCACGTGCCCAAATACTGCACGCTGGTATGGGCGAGATTCAAACAGAAGTCCACAGACAGGACTTTCTACTTTGTCAGTACCCATTTCCCTCTGGCGGATGACGGTACAGATGACAGAAGTTACAAGAAGGGTGAAGCTCACGAAAGGTGCGCAAGCGCGTTGGAAACTTTCGTGCTGACGCTTCCGGACCCTTGCATAGTGTGCGGGGATTTGAACAGCTCGGCCCAAGCGACGGATGCCTGTGCGTCGGGCTATTCCACCCTTAGCCGGAGTTTGACGAACGTCTATGATGAACTTCAATCAAAGGGAACCCTGGATCCTCTTTACAGGACTTGTCAGGGAACCCTTTCAGGCAGTTCGGCGAAATATTACTATACGGCGGAAGTGTTCACGAAGAATCATCCGGAACGCCGCATAGACCATATAATGTACAGGAATGCAGGTGAGTTTTCCTTTGTTCCGCGGTCCTATGACACGGTTTGGACGACTTACACTTACGGTGGCAAGGCCTGGTGTCCTTCCGACCACCTGCCTGTAGCAGTAGAATTCGTGATGAGATAAATTTTGAGAGAGATGAAGAAGGTATTTGTGATTGCGGCGCTGTTGGCGGCCCTGCCGGTTTTTGCAGGGAACAGGAACATAGACATTACCAGGACCGGCGCCAAGGCCGGCCTTGACAGGGACAATGCGCCCGCCATACAGAAGGCGATAGACAGAGTGAGCATTGCAGGTGGAGGAACGGTGACTGTTCCCCCGGGCGAGTTTCTTACTGGCCCTATAGAACTCAAGTCAGGCGTGGAACTCCATCTGGATATGGGGGCCAGGCTTGTAGGTGTTGCGGATACCGCCGCTTATGCCAAGGCCCATATGACGGTCAAGGGCAAAAGGTCGAAGTTCTCTTCCCTGATTTACGCGCAGGGACAGGAAAACATAGCCGTTACCGGTCTCGGGACAATTGACGGCCAGGGCGGCGATCCTGCATTCAAGATAAAGGATGACCCGGGCGGAAGGCCTATGCTGATACTTATGCGTGACTGCAAGAATGTGGTGATCAAGGATATCCGCCTTGAAAACTCGGCCCATTGGGTGCAGTTCTATCCCAATTGCGAGGGGTTGCGCGTGAGCGGAATCAAGGTGCGTTCGCACTGCAACTACAATAATGACGGCATCGACATAGATTCGAAGGACGTTGTTGTGACCGGCTGCATCTTCGATTGCGAGGACGATGCGATATGCCTCAAGAGCCTGTCGGGCGACTTCTGCGAGAATGTGACCATAACCAACTGCATCGCCGCTTCGAACTGCAACGCGATAAAGCTCGGTACATCTTCGGCCTATGGCTTCCGCAACGTCAATATCAGCAACATAACGGTGCGTGGCGCAAGTGAAGACAATATCAGGCACTGGTCCACGAAAGTGAAGGGCGTCACGAAACCCATTACGGTGATTTCCGGCATCGCCATCGAGACCGTGGACGGCGGAATCTGCGAGAATATCAACGTCAGCAACATCTCTATGGTGGATGTCCAGACTCCGATTTTCATACGTCTTGCACGCCGGGAGGAGGCGACTTTCCCCTGCGGCAGCTATATGAGGGGCATCACCATAAGCGGGGTGACCGCGGTGAGCGAGAGTTTTATGTCAAGTTCCATCACCGGTGTGCCCGGTATGTATCCCGAGAATATCTATCTCAGTGACATCGACATAACCTCGCCTGGAGGAGGTACCGAAGATATGATAAGCATTCCGGTTCCTGAGGCTGAAACCAAGTATCCGGAGAACAGATGTCTCGGTCAGACTCTCCCTGCATCTGGCCTGTACATCAGGCACGCGAAGAATGTGTACTTGTCCAACGTGCGCTTCCATTTCCGCGCTCCCGATGCTCGTCCTTTGATAATTACCGACGATTGTACTGATATAGTGCAAAATTGAGACATATGTTCCGTAAACTTGTATCCTGTTTTGTCAGTCTTTGCGCTGTTGCCGCCGCAGAATCGTCAGCGGGGGATTACAGGGACGTGTTTGCGCTGTTGGATCTGGACAGACCGGGACTTGAAAAGGTGAAGGCGGACTGTGGCAGGGGGCAGTGGCGGAAGGCTTCGGCGGATCTGCTGGAATACTACCGCACCCGTCAGGGAGTGTACATCCCCGGCCAGGAGTCCCGGCAGGCTACTGCCAAAGACAGTCTTTGGGCCGATGATGCCCTTGAACATACTTTCCACGTACTGGACAAGCCCGTATGGAATTACGGCAGGAATATAGACTGGACTTATTGGCCGGAGAAGGAAATAGAGATGCGCGTGCAACTGCACCGTCAGGGATGGTGGCAGTCCCTTGCCAGGATGTGGTGTACTACGGGAGATGAGAAGTATGCGCGTGAATATGTATATGAGTTCCGCGATTGGGTGAAGAAGAACCCGTACAGACCTTTCATCATAGACCAGAGGGGGACCGTCAGCAGCGGGGCCATAGCGATAGACGCGCCGAATGAATGTTTTGCGTGGAGGCCGCTGGAGATAGGGATACGCCTGCTCAGATGGCCTATGCACTTCTCGCTGACGCTGTCTTCCCGCAGTTTCACTCCTGAATTCCTTATGGAGTTCCTGCGCTCTTATCATCAGAATGCCTCCCTTCTTATGGGGATGTTCTCTCCTGCCGGGAATCACCTCATACACCAGAGCCAGGGGATGATACGCGCAGGTGTCAGTTTCCCTGAATTCAAGGATGCTGAGACGTGGGTCAAGGCCGGAGCGGATAATCTCAATCGTGAAATTTCCCGTCAGAGCTATCCTGACGGCTGCCATTTCGAGCTCGACCCGGGATATCATCAGGGCTTCATAGAATCTTACGATTCTGCGATACAGACGGTGAAACTCAACGGCAGGATGGACCTGTTTCCTGCGGATTGCCTGGAGAAGCTGGTCCGTATGACCGCTTATTATCTGGATTATTGCTACCCGGATCTTGGACATCCCTGCTTCAGCGATGCCCGCAGGGGCAGCGATGAGATGACCTCTGAACTTCTGCGCAACGTTGCGGCCTACTGCGATTCTCCGTATTCCGGTCAGGTACTCTGGTTCGCCGGCGAAGGAAAAGAGGGGACGCCTCCTTCATACAAATCATCGGGACATCCGGACACCGGGTTCTACACTTTCCGTGACGGATGGTTCGATGCGGATATCATAATGCCTGTAAAGGCTACCGAACGCGGTATGTGGCACGCGCAGCCGGATTTCGGAACATTCGAGCTGTGGGCGTACGGCAGGAAACTTATGCCGGATGCCGGGGCTTATACCTATTCCGGAGACGAGGAGATCGAGCGCCAGAGGGCGTATTTCAAGGCTACGGCGCGGCACAATGCCGTTACCCTGGATGACAGGAATTATGACGACCCCGTCCCCGAGGTGGTAAGATGGACCTCGGAGGGTAGGGTACAGTTGCTTACGGTCCGGCACAATGCGTATGATGGCCTTTCGAGACGGCGCACTGTCGCTTTTGTGGACGAGAAATATTTCGTTGTAGTCGATGAGATCGACGGGCCGGCAACGGGGCGCCTTACACTTCGCAACTGCCTGGGAGAAGGATATTTGACGGAGAACGTTCCTGCGTCTTGTTGCACAGTCTCCGGAACGGAGACCGCCGGGGACTGGACTTACAGGGACGGGAATGCCGGGATGAGGATTGTGGTGGCAGGACCGGAGGGTTCGACTGCCGCCATCGACAGGGACTGGTACAGCGAGGCCTTCCACGAAAAGAAGGAACGCCCGGTGATAAGACTTGATGTCCAGCGTAAGGCAGGAGACGGCGTACAGCGCTTTGTGACCGTGATATATCCCTTCGATGGAGACAACGGGCCTGATGACAGGACAATGGAAAATATTGAAATATCAAAAATAATCGCATTATGAAAAAATGTTCAATCGCTGCAGTTTTTGCTGCGCTGGGTGCACTCGCGGGTTGCGGACACGCTGAAAACAAAAATGAAGAAAAACTGGTGAAGGAAGACGGCTTCGTGCTGGAGCATCCAGCAATCGATGTTGCGGATCCTGTAGCTACTGCCGCCTGGTGGGTGGAGAATCTTGGTTTCACCATCACGAAGCAGAAGGATGATGAGACTCATACGACTTTCCTCGTCGATGCCAGTGGTCGCGTGGCAATCGAAATGTATCGCGCCAAGACCCAGCCGGTGGCTCCTGATTATGCCAATATGGACCCTCTTACCCTCCATTTCGGCTTTACGTCAAAGGATGTTGACGCCGATATCGAGAGGCTGACCAAGGCTGGTGCGACCCTTGTCGTGCACGAGAAGGCCCCTGGTTTCGACGGCGCTATGATGCGCGACCCTTCAGGCATTGCCATACAGTTCGTAAAACGTGAACAGAGTGTATTGCTCAAATAGATAATCGAATGAAAAGCTTACTTTTATCCGCTCTTGCCGTTCTGTGCGGCGCTGTGAGCCTGTCGGCTCAGATTACCGTTTTCCCTGATGTGGCCGTCGGTCCAGTCAAGCGTATGAACGCCGTGAACAATGGTCCCCGCATCAACAATGCCGAACAGGTTTATACCGGAACCACAGGCTATTTCAAAGCCGCAAACGTGGGTTATTCACGCAACCACGACGCAGCCGGAGCCGGAGCATACGGGGAGCACGTGGTGGATATCTCGATAATCTTCCCGGATTTCTCGAAAAACCCCAACAAGCCCGAGTCCTATGACTTCACCCTTACCGACAGGTATGTGAAGAGCATACAGGATGCAGGTGTGGAGGTATTTTACCGCCTGGGACAGGCAATCGAGAACCAGCCCCTGAAAAAGTACAACATCTATCCTCCGAAGGATAACAAGAAGTGGGCGGTGATTGCAGAACACATCATCCGCCATTACAATGAGGGATGGGCTGACGGATTCCATTACAATATCAAGTATTGGGAGATATGGAACGAACCCAACCTCGAATGGGACAATGACAAGTGGAAGACGGATCCGCGTTGCTGGGCCGGCTCTCCGGAGCAGTTCTATGATTTCTACGAAGTGGCCGCAAAGCACCTTCACGCCTGTTTCCCCGACCTTGCGATCGGAGGTCCCGCTATGTCAGGTACGGATCCCGGGATGAGAACGGTTCCCGTGTGGTATGAAAGGCTGCTGTCCGAGATGCAGCGCAGGGGAGTTCCCATCGATTTCTTTGCCTGGCATATCTACGAGAGCGATCCTACCGTTTACGTGGATTACTCCAATCAGGTCCGTGCCCTGCTGGACAAGTACGGATACACCGGTGCGGAGTCTTTCCTGAACGAATGGAATTATATCAAGAGCTGGACGGATGATTATCCGTATTCTATGAAGGCGATGGTCAGTCCGAAGGCAGGTGCTTTCGTGTGCGCTGCAATGCAGGAAGGTCAGAATTGTCCTACCGATATGATGATGTATTACGATTGGTGCCCAAGTTCCAACTTCAACGGTTTGTTCGACAACCGTACCAGCGCACCTCTGTGGAGTTATTGGGCCCTGTATTCCTGGGGTAAGCTGAAGACTCTCGGAACTCAGGTCAAGGCAGAAAGCTCCTATCCCTCGGATGTGCGCGTGACTGCCGCACGAGACAGCGAAGGCCGTCTGGGCATACTTGTGAGCCGTTATGTGTTAGATGACAATATTACGGCGCCTATGGACGTTACGGTGCGTCTTGCCTCCGGCAGTTTCGACGGCAAGGTCCGCTGCCACATTACTGACCAGTTCAATATGTACACAGAATATCCGGTGGCCCTGCAGCCTGACGGAACACTGCTTCTGTCCCTGCAGCCCGATTCATTCGTGTTCGTTGAATTCTAATTGTGTGAAAAAGTTTACAATTATTTCTGCTGCAATGTTTTTGGCCCTTGCAGCGATTTCCTGCCGGAAGGAAGGTTTTGAAGACAAAACCGGAGCTACAGTACTGAATGCCGTCATTACCGATGGCACAAAGACCGCTCTCGGCGAAAAAGAGGCCGATGCCTATCCCAATTATTGGAAGACCGGTGACGAGATAAGCGTCAACGGTGTCGCTTCCGATGCCCTTGACGAAAGTTTCGACGGCAAGTCGTCCGCAGCTTTCACTTTCGGTGACGCTCTCGAAACGCCCTACTATGCGGCCTATCCGGCATCAGCAGTGTCGGACTATGACAGCGGTGCAGCGGTAATCACGGTTCCCGGCACCCAGAAATATGTGGCCGGCAGTTATGACCCGGCAGCCTTTATTCTGACAGGTGTCAACTCGACAGAGGGGACCGTGTCTATGAGCGCGAAGGTCGGCATTTTCCATCTCAGCCTGACCGGCGAAGGCAACATCTCCAAAGTCGTTCTTTCGGGCCTGAACGGCGAAGCTCTTAGCGGAGACTTCACCACGGACTTCAGCGCTCTCACCCCCAAGACGGTGTCAGACAAGGTCGAACTGGTTTGTGAAACTCCCGTGGCCCTTCCTGCAGAGTTCTTCCTCTGCATTCCCGCAGGCACATACGCCAAGCTTCAGGTCGAGGCTTTCGACGACGAGGGCGGCGTTATGTCTAAGAACGCAACCCTTAAGGAAGCCCTTCCCGCAGGCGGAATGTTCTCCGCTCCGACGCTGGCATTCAATCCGTCATACGATTTTGCGCTTGAAGCCAGCCTCAAGGGCGTGACCACTTCATCGGCGGCATTCACCTGGACCGAAGGGGGTAGTGCGGATGATGACATAGCGAACGCCTATACGGCTACTCTTTACAAGGACCAGGCCTGCACCCAGGTGGACCAGACGTTCGATTTCCCTGCGGAAATGGGGGCCTGGAACGGCAAGCAGCCCTGTTTCGTATTCGGAGGTCTGAAGCCCTCCACCGATTACTGGTTCAAGGTCACCGACACCACCAACGGAATCGAGTCGGACCCTGTCAAGGCGACTACTGATGATTTCACTGTCGTTACCCTGCCTTCCGAGATTACCGGAACAGGTATAGCGCTTGCCGAGGACTTTGGCGAACTTCGCTGGGACTACGAGAAGTGCTTCGGTGCAGCAGGCTACTTCCCTTCATCCACTTCGGACTTCTCGAATATGTCAGATCCGACATTCCGAAGCACCTCTTCCGGCAGCGAGAAGACATTCAAGGGACAGGGCACGGCGCTTGGCAAGAGCCGTCTGAACGGCTGGGTGACAGACTCGAACGTCTATATCCATCCCGGAAGTCTCAAACTCGGTACTTCCTCCGCAAGAGGCTGGATTCTCACTCCTGAATTCAAAGTTCCTGAAGGTAAGAAGGCGGTAGTAAACGTTACCGTCACCGCGGCCCGTCACGACGGCAATCAGGACAAGGACTGGGCGGTAGCAGTTCTTTCTC
>JAKSJV010000049.1 GCA_024402005.1 Bacteroidales bacterium | reverse complement strand
GCGCGGAAATTGGGACAAAATCTGCGCCTTTAGACAACAAAGTTCATAGTGACCTTGCGGGACAATGGGGGTGAACTGGCGAAGCCAGGAGGGGTGGTATCCCCCCTGGCGTTCCGCAAGGTTACTATGAACTTTTGCGATAATCCCGGAATTATTGACGTTGGCGGATGGCCTCGAAAAGTAGGATGGCGGCGCTGACGCTGACGTTGAGCGAATCCAGGCGGCCAAGCATAGGAATGCGTATGTGAGCTGTGGCGGCGCGGCGCCACAAGTCGCTGAGGCCGGTGCTCTCCGTACCCATCACTATGGCCGTCGCCCCCTTCATATCACTCTCGTAATACAGAGATGAATCCTGCAGCTGGGCTGTCAGAATGGCGAAACCGCGTTTGCGCAGCCAGGAGATGGCATCTTCGGAAGAGCAGGCGATAACGGGCACGGTAAACACCGCTCCTATGGATGCCCGTATCAGATTCGGGTTGTAAATGTCCGTTAGCGGATCGCAGATGAACACAGCATCGGCTCCGGCGGCATCGGCACTACGAAGCACTGCACCGAGGTTCCCCGGTTTCTCCACGCTTTCCAGCACCATTATCAGCGGGGCCTTTCCTAGCTTACAATCCAGGTCATCGAGGGTCAGCTTCCGTTCCCGTATCTCAGCAATCAGTCCTTCCGTGCCCTCACGATAGGCCACCTTCGCGTAAACTGCGGCGGAAACCTCCTCGATATGCGCGGCGGACGGCACCCACGAAGGCAGTTGAGGCAGAATTTCAGGACAATGGAAAATCGTGTCGGCCTCGAATCCGGCTTCGAGACAATGTTCTATCTCGCGCACGCCCTCGACAACAAAGAGGCCGCTTTCCCTGCGTGCCTTGCTCTTGGCCTGCAGTTCCAGCAGCTTCTTTATCTTGGGGTTCTGCCCCGAACGGATTGTTTCCATATTTCTTTAAAGCCCGAAGGACGAAAACCGTGCTAAACGGTTTTCGGCCTCATCTGAGGGAAGAAAAGAACGTCCTGGATAGTGGTCTGACCGGTCATAAACATAGTCAGACGGTCGATACCCATTCCCAGGCCTGACGTAGGAGGCATACCGTACTCCAACGCACGGACAAAGTCCATATCGATGTACATCGCCTCGTCGTCACCCTTGCTCTTGAGGGCCGCCTGCTCCTCGAAACGCTCCAACTGGTCAATAGGGTCGTTGAGCTCCGAATAGGCATTTGCCAGTTCCTTGCCGCACACGAAAAGTTCGAAACGCTCGGTCAGTGAAGGGTCGTTGCGGTGACGCTTGGTGAGAGGGGACATCTCGACAGGGTAGTCCGTGATGAAGGTGGGCTGTATGAGTTTGGCCTCGCAATATTCTCCGAAAATGGCATCTATAAGCTTGCCCTTGCCCATCGAGGGGTCGATTTCCACGTGCAACTTCTTGCAGGTCTCGCGCAGTTGCTCCTCGTCCATACCCTTCACGTCCACACCCGCATATTCCTTGATGGCATCCAGTATGGGAAGCCGGCGGTACTGTCCTCCGAAATCCACTTCGTGTTCACCTATTTTAACCTTGGTGCTGCCGTCATTCACCTTTGCGGCCACCTTTGCCAGCATTTTCTCCACGAATTCCATCATCCACAGGTAGTCCTTGTAGGCCACATAGATTTCCATACAGGTGAATTCGGGGTTGTGGGTCTTGTCCATACCCTCGTTGCGGAAATCCTTGGCAAACTCATATACACCGTTGTAGCCGCCTACAATCAGCCTTTTCAAGTACAGTTCGTTGGCGATACGCATATACAGGTCGATGTCCAGCGCATTGTGGTGAGTAATGAAAGGACGGGCTGTGGCGCCGCCGGGGATGCTCTGCAGGATAGGGGTCTCCACTTCGAGGCAGCCTGCCTGGTTGAAATATTCGCGCATTGTTGAAATTATAATGCTGCGCTTTACGAAAGTCTCACGTACTGAAGGGTTTACGATAAGGTCCACATAGCGCTGGCGATACTTGAGTTCGGGATCGTTGAAGGCATCGAACACCTGGCCGTCAGCCTCTTTGACGATGGGAAGCACGCGCAGCGATTTGCTCAGAACGGTCAGTTCCTTCGTGTGGACGGAAAGCTGTCCGGTCTTGGTGATGAAGGCGAAACCCTTGATTCCGACGATGTCGCCTATGTCGAGCAGTTTCTTGAAAACGGTGTTGTACATAGTCTTGTCCTCTCCGGGGCAGATGTCATCGCGGTTGATGTAAACCTGGATACGTCCGGTTGCATCCTGTATCTCGAAGAATGATGCCGCGCCCATAATCCTGCGGGACATCATACGGCCTGCGATGCACACATCCTGCAGGTTGCCCTTTTCCGCGTCATACTCCTCCTTGATGGAGGCCGCTGTCGCATTCACGGGGTACATAGGTGCGGGATACGGCTCTATGCCGAGTTCGCGTAGGGCGGCAAGCGAGTTGCGCCTGTTCAGTTCCTGTTCGTTGAAATCCTGTATCATATTGTCATTGTTTTTCCTGAATCGTGCAAAATTACGATTTTATTCCCAATTTATAAAGTTTATCTCTACCTTTGTATCAATGATATATCACTTTATGGGAATTAAATTCAAAAAGATGAAATTGTCGGCCTTTGCGGCCCTTATGAGCCTTGCCACGGCGCTGATGTTCCATTTCCCGTTCTACCGTTACATTCTGGATAATGTGGACGGGGATTTCAACGGGGCGGTAATCGTAGCAAGTCTAACTGCAATACTTTTCATCGCCAACTATTTCGCCTTCTACCTGGTCCTTTGGCTCGGCCGCGCCGTCGGACGCGCACTTGCTGCCGCCGCTTTTATACTTAATGCCGTAACTCTCTATTTCATAAATACTTATGATGTCATTATAGATGACACTATGATGGGCAACGTATTCAATACCAACTACGCCGAGGCCACAAGCTACTGGTCCGTAGCGGCATTGCTCTATATTGTGCTGATGGGAGTGATTCCGGCCGTCATAGTGTTGTGTATCAGGATTGACTTCGGCTCATTCAAGCGTTTTGCCGTCCATATAGGGACATCCCTGGCCCTGCTTGCCGCGATATGCCTTGGCAATATGTCCAACTGGATGTGGATAGACAAGAATTCGACGGTGATGGGCAGTCTGATTCTGCCGTGGTCCTATGTGGTGAACACGTTCCGTTATTACGGTTCGCAAAAGGCCGTCAACAGGCAGGAAATCCCTCTCCCGAATGCCGTGCTGACCGATAATGACAGGGAAGTGATGGTGCTGGTGATAGGCGAGTCGGCCAGAAGGGACCATTTCTCGCTGTACGGCTATGACAGGCAGACAAATCCGTTGCTGGAGAAGACTCCCGGAGTGAGGGCGTTCAAGGCTAATTCAGCTGCGACGTACACGACGGCCGGAGTCAAGGCGATACTGTCATACAAGGATACGGACGAGTTGTATGAAATTCTTCCCAACTACCTGTACCGCAACGGTGTGGAGGTGATATGGCGTACCAGCAACTGGGGCCAGCCTCCACTGCATATCGATAATTACAGGGAAATATGGGATATAGCCGACAAGGAGGGTCTCGATTCGGAGTATGATGAAAATCTGCTGCACGGGTTGTGGGATGAGGTGAGAAGCAGCGCCAGGGAAAAAGTTCTGGTCATACTGCACACCAGTATAAGCCACGGGCCGTCCTATGACAGGAAGTATCCGCCGCAGTTCAGGAAATGGACGCCTGTGCCGGAAACGGTGGAGATGTCGAAATGCCCGGCGGATCAGCTTGTCAATGCTTATGACAACGGCATACTCTATACGGACAGCATCCTGGCCGGGATAATCGATGAGTTGAAGTCTTTCGACGGATACAGGACGGGGCTGATATATGTCTCCGACCACGGCGAGTCCCTCGGAGAAAACGGACTGTATATGCACGGAGTTCCGATTTCCATCGCTCCGGCCGAGCAGTATGAGATACCCTTCATCGTCTGGACGTCGGACAGCGTGCAGGAGTATGAGGATTCCGATCTTTTGAGCCAGTACCACGTATTCCACAGCGTGCTTCGTTTCTTCGGTGTCAGCAGCCCTGTCTATAATGAGGAACTGGATATTTTCAAGTAAACCGCTGCAAAACCGGCACCTGATTTCGCAAGCCTGTTTTCATAAGATGAAGAGTTCAGTCCTTTATATAGTAAATCCCATTTCGGGCCGCAAAGGCAAGAAGCGGCGGATAATCAGGCGTTTGCAGAAGAGCGGCTGCAAGATTGCATACACCCGTTTTGCCGGTGATGCCGTAGATCTTGCCCATAATGCCGTGGAGGATATTGTCGTTGCCGTGGGCGGTGACGGCACTGTCAACGAGGTGGCCCGCGGCCTCATAGGCACAGGCAAAACCCTCGGGATAATCCCTTGCGGCAGCGGCGACGGCCTTGCCCGACATTTGGGCCTCTCCGCCCGCACGCAAGCGGAGGCTTCGGTCAGCGGAGCTGGAGTACGGGCGCTGGACTGGGGAACGATCAACGGCAGGCCCTTCTTTTCGGTCTGCGGCACAGGACTCGATGCAATAGTCAGCGAACGCTTCGCAAAGGCGGGCAGGCGAGGGGTGTGGACCTATGTAAAGGAGGCTTTGGCCACCTGGAAGAACTTCAAGCCCCTTCACTACGTCATCGACATCGACGGGCAGCACCTTGAAACCGACGCCGTACTGATAACCTGCGGCAATTCCAGCCAGTGGGGCAACGGAGCGCGCATCACTCCGCTTGCGAAATCGGACGACGGCCTGCTGGACGTGACTGTCCTGAAAATGTTCCACAGCGTAGAAATCCCTGTTCTGGTGTGGCGGCTGATGACAGGCTCCCTCCATAAAAGCCGTCGCACGATATGCCTGAGGGGCAAAAGTATCGATATCCATTGCTCCGGCCCGGTCGGCCCGGTCGGTTCTGTCGGTTCTGCTGGTCCCGGCAATAATGTTCCGATGACATTCCCGGCTCATTTCGACGGCGACTGGTTCGCTGCCGGTCCCGACCTTGAGATCCGCATAATGCCCGACCCCCTCCGCGTCCTTGTGGGATAAGCCGAGGACAGTTCCGGGCACTAACCTATTTGAACAGGCCGAAGAGTTTGGCGTCTATCTTGTCGGTGATTTCCCGGAAGTTGTCGGGATTGTTCTCGAATTTCAGACGGTCCACGTCCAGAATCAGGAGGTTGTGCTTGTATGAGGCAATCCAGTCCTCGTATTTCTGGTTGAGACCGGTGATATAGTCGATACGTATGCTCTTCTCGTACTCGCGGCCGCGTTTCTGAATCTGGGCGATGAGGTTGGGGATAGAAGAGCGGAGGTAAATCATCAGGTCCGGAGCGCCGACCAGACTCATCATCAAGTCGAAGAGGTCGTTGTAGTTCTCGAAGTCACGGCTGGTCATAAGACCCATATCGTGGAGGTTGGGAGCGAAAATCTTGGCATCCTCATAGATGGTGCGGTCCTGGATGACCACGTCGTCGCACTTGTTGATGTCCACCACATCCTTGAACCTCTTGTTGAGGAAATAAATCTGAAGGTTGAAACTCCAGCGCTCCATATCCTCGTAGAAATCGGACAGATAGGGGTTGTAATCCACTGATTCAAACTTGGGTGTCCATCCGTAATGGGCTGCCAGCATCTTCGTAAGTGTGGTTTTTCCACTGCCGATATTCCCGGCGACTGCTATATGCATAATGATTTACTTTGGTTTCTTCTACAAAAATAACAACTATATTTTGTATTTTTGCAACAATGATGAATTTTTTAATGCCTTCTGTCTGTTGATATGGAGAAAAAAGATGAGCGCATAGTCATCACGGGAGCACACTCCCACAATCTGAAGAATATCTCCCTGAGTATTCCCAGAGGTAAATTCGTGGTTATAACCGGACTTTCAGGCAGCGGCAAGAGCACGCTGGCGTTCGATACTCTGTACGCAGAGGGTCAGAGACGCTATATGGACACTCTTTCGGCTTATGCGAAGCACTTTATGGGTGCGATGGAAAAGCCTGAGGTGGAGAGCATTACAGGCCTCAGCCCGATAATCGCCATAGAGCAGAAGACCACGGGCAGCAATCCGCGTTCTACGGTAGGAACCATTACCGAAATATATGATTTCCTGCGTCTGCTGTACGCAAGGGCCGCCACCTGCTACTCCCCAGCCACCGGAAAAGCGATGGTGCGCTACACCGACCAGCAGATTGTGGACCTGCTGTTGGAGAATTATGGCGGCAAACGCTGCTGGCTGCTGTCGCCGCTTGTCGTCGGGCGCAAGGGACATTATAAAGAACTGTTCGACACGATGCGCCGCCGCGGTTACACCGAAGTGCGCATAGACGGCGAGATACACGACCTTTCCGGCGTCACGGCACTCGACAGGTACAAGACGCATTTCATAGAACTGGTCGTGGATAAACTGGTCCCGGACAAGGAGGATATGAAGCGGTTGCACGACTCCGTGATGACAGCCCTGAACTACGGAAAAGGGTCGCTGGCCATATTGGAAAACGGGAAATTGCAGCATTTCTCGAAGCATCTGGTGGATCCTGACACGGGACTTTCGATTCCCGAGCCGGCCCCGCACTCATTCTCGTTCAATTCACCTCAGGGCTGCTGTCCGCACTGCAAGGGTCTGGGAACCATTGTGAACGTGGATATGGACAGCATAATTCCCGACAGGAACATTTCCATCGCGGACGGAGGTATCGTACCCCTGGGGCAGGAACGCAACAACCATAAATTCGAGGTCGTGCACGCTATTGCGCGCAAATACGGATTCTCCATTTACGACCCTATAAGTACGCTTTCCGACGAGGTCGTATCGCTGCTGACTTTCGGCTCCGACGAGCTGTTCAGAATAGGAGAAGGCGCTATGTCACAAATGGTTACATACGACGGAATCGTCGGGGACATAGATGAGAAGATTGTCTGTCCCGTATGCGGCGGCACACGGCTTCGTGAAGAAGCCCTGTATTTCAAGATAGACGGCAAAACCATAGCGGACGTGGCCGGAATGGAAATTTCCCAGCTGCACCAATGGCTGTGCACTCTGCCGGAGCGCATTGACGGAAGGACAGCGGCGATAGCCCGCGACATACTGCGTGAACTGTCCGACAGAACAAAATTCCTGCTGGACGTGGGACTGGACTATCTCACATTGAGTCGTCCCACGGCCTCACTTTCGGGCGGAGAATCACAGCGCATACGCCTTGCCACCCAGATAGGTTCCAAGCTGGTCGGAGTCCTGTACATATTGGATGAACCCAGCATAGGCCTTCATCAACGCGACAACGTCAAACTCATCTCCTCACTGCTCGAATTGCGTGACCAGGGCAACACGGTGATGGTGGTGGAGCACGACCAGCAGACTATGCTCGCTTCGGACTGGCTGGTGGATATAGGACCGGGGGCCGGGGCACTGGGCGGAGAAATATGCTGGAACGGTCCGACAAAGGATGCCCTTGCGGCGGGAAGCGCATCGCCAGAGGGAAGTGGCGCGGCAACGGAAGACAGCGCGGCGGGCGGCGGAACTTCCCTGACCCTGGAATACCTCAGCGGAAGACGCGGCATCGAAGTGCCTCAGGCCCGTCGCAAGGGCAATGGCAGGACTCTTGGCCTGCGGGGGTGCACCGGCAACAATCTGAAAAACATTGACATAGATTTCCCTCTGGGATGTCTGATAGGTATAAGCGGCGTGTCAGGCAGCGGCAAGAGCAGTCTCATAGATGACACCCTGATGCCTATACTCAAGAACAAGTTTTTCCACGCAAGGATGCATCCCCTGCCATACCGCGAAATCGTCGGCATTGAAAATATAGACAAGGTGATAGAAGTGGACCAGAGCCCGATAGGACGCACCCCGCGCAGCAACCCGGCCACCTTCACGGACGTGTTCGGTGAGATACGCAACCTGTTTGCAGCCACACCTGACGCCAAGGTACGCGGATACAAGGCCGGAAGGTTCTCGTTCAATGTCCCCGGCGGGCGATGCGAAAACTGCAAGGGAGCGGGACTGGAGGTTATACAGATGAATTTCCTACCCTCCGTCAATGTCGTGTGCCCCGAATGCCGCGGCCGCCGCTACAAGGATGATACGCTGGCCGTACACTACAAGGGCAGGAACATCAACGACATTCTGGAGATGACGATAAGCGAAGCCTGCGAATTCTTCAAGGCCATACCGTCCATTGCCGTCAAGCTCCAGGCGCTTGTCGATGTGGGAATGGGATATGTCCATCTGGGCCAAAGTGCAGTGACCCTGTCAGGCGGCGAGTCCCAGCGAATGAAGCTGGCGGCTGAATTGGGCAGACGCGGAACAGGCAATACGTTGTACATCCTCGACGAACCCACCACGGGACTTCATTTCGAAGACATAAAGATACTGCTGAAGGCATTGCAGAGCCTTGTCGATGCGGGCAACACCGTCATCGTAATAGAGCACAACCTGGACATACTAAAGAGTGTTGACTACATCTTCGACCTCGGCCCGGAAGGCGGCAGGACAGGAGGATACATAGTGGCCGGCGGCACGCCGGAAGAACTGGCCGCGAATCCCGCATCGGAAACGGGAAAATTCTTGAAAGAAGTGTTAAAATGAATTATGGCTATGACTGTTGACAAGAACGATTTCAAATATATCCTGATGAAGGATGCCGAATGGTGCAACCATTTGGGTTTCAGTGATTTTGAGGGGTTGAACAGCATTATCGACAGGGGTAAAGCGATACAACTGGTGAATTTGTGCGAGGCCCGTCACGAAAACAGGTGCAACACCATCTCATATTATATAAAGGATAGAGGCAACGTCAAGGTCATACTTCTTGCCGGGCCTTCCAGCAGTGGCAAGACAAGCACCTCCCTGCGTATCGCCCTGCAATGCAAGGTACACGGGCTGAACCCGCGCACCATCGAACTGGACAACTACTTTGTCGACCGCGAGCAGACTCCGAAACTGCCCGACGGGGGATATGACTACGAGTGTCTGGAAGCAATGGACCTGAAACTGCTGAACCACGATTTGTGCGCCCTGCTCTCAGGAGAGGAAGTGGATATCCCGACCTTCGATTTCAAGAACGGTGCAAAGGTTTGGGACGGGAAGCACAAGATGCATCTTGAACCGAATGACATTCTGATTCTGGAAGGAATACACGCTCTGGACCCCGAAATGACACGTGACATACCTGAAGAGGCGAAATTCTACATCTATGTCTCCGACATTTCATCGATTTCCAACTATGACCCGAACATACACACCACCGACAACCGCCTGCTGCGCAGGATGGTCCGCGACAACCGCGTCCGCGGCATAAGTCCGGAAGAAACCATACTCAGGTGGCCCAGTGTGCGGCAGGGAGAGGAGAAATGGATATTCCCCTTCCAGAAGAACGCGAATATGGTGTTCAACAGCACTATGCAGTATGAACTTCCTCTGCTCAAGCATTTCGTGACTCCGCTCCTGCGCGGGATAGGTGAGGATTCTCCTGCATACGCCGAGGCGCAGAGATTGCTCAGCGTATTGAAGAATATCGAGCCCCTGCCTCTGGAAGCCATCCAAGCCATACCCTGCACATCCATAATGCGTGAATTCATCGGAGGCCAGATACTCTCGCGTGAATTGCTCTAGGCGACAAAAGTGGCAATGGATTTCACGGGCATAGTATAAGGTTTAAAGCCCGTGGAATCCACTGCCTCTTTTGTAATACGGAAAATTTAATTACCTTTGCAGTCCCTTTCGGGGGAAGTTGATTATTAACACGAGGTGGACAGATTTGACTGCTTGCAACCACCGACAAAAAAATGCTAAAACGATGAATACCTATCTATTCACATCTGAATCAGTTTCAGAGGGCCATCCCGACAAGGTGGCCGACCAGATTTCCGACGCAATACTCGATGAATTCCTGAGGCAGGATCCGGAGGCGAAAGTTGCCTGCGAGACGTTCTGCAGCACGGGTCTCGTGCTGATAGGCGGCGAAGTCACCAGCGATGCATACGTTGACATTCAGGGCACTGCACGCCGTGTCATTGACCGTATCGGCTACAACAAGGCCGACTATATGTTCGAGGCGCAGTCCTGCGGAGTGCTCAGCGCCATTCACGAACAGAGTCCCGACATCCACCGCGGCGTTGTCCGTGAGAATGAGGACCAGGGCGCGGGAGACCAGGGAATGATGTTCGGATACGCCTGCTCGGAGACCAAGGATTATATGCCTCTGCCGCTGTATCTGTCACATCGTATGCTACAGATACTCGCCCAGATACGCAAGGAGCCGAATTCCCCTATGCCCTATCTCCGTCCTGATGCAAAGAGTCAGTTCACCATCGAATATGACGAACTTACCAACAAGCCTGTCCGCGTCCACACAATCGTACTGAGCACACAGCACGATGAATTCGGCGGGGATGAAGCTATGCACTACCGCATAGAGCAGGACGTGCGAGGCATAGTTATCCCGGCTCTGATTACCTCGCTGCCGGCGGAAACCGCCGCCTTGTTCCAGGGTGATTTCATACTTCACGTCAATCCTACGGGGAAATTCGTGATAGGAGGCCCGGCGGGAGACACCGGTCTCACGGGACGCAAGATCATAGTCGATACCTATGGAGGCCGCGGAGCGCACGGCGGCGGAGCATTCTCTGGGAAGGACCCCAGCAAGGTGGACCGCAGCGCCGCTTACGCGGCACGTTACATAGCCAAGAATATGGTTGCCGCCGGGGTTGCGGAGGAGATGCTTGTACAGATTTCCTATGCAATAGGCGTGGCAAAGCCTGTCAGCATATTCGTGAATACCTATGGTACAGCGGCCAAGGATGGCAACGGACACAGGATAACGGATGCCGAAATCGCCTGCCGCATAGGCGAAATGTTCGACCTTCGTCCGGCCGCCATCATCGAGAAGTTCGGTCTGAAGAATCCTATCTACGAGCCCACTGCCGCCTACGGTCACGTGGGACGCAAACCGTACAAGGCTCCCGTGGAAATTATCCGCAATGGTGTCAAGACCACTGAGGAGGTTCAGTTCTTCGGCTGGGAGGTCATCGACAGCACCGACCGCATCGCCGACGC
>JAKSJV010000048.1 GCA_024402005.1 Bacteroidales bacterium | reverse complement strand
ACGCTTCGTTGGAAACCGCCCGACTACGAAAATATTTTGTCCAGACTCGCTTTAAGCGCTGTTAAGCGATAATGGATTACCGCTCCATACGGGCGTTCTGGCGCTCGATACGGCGGCAGGAACGTTCCAGGGCGGGAGTGATGTCGGGACAATTCTTATGGCAGGCCATAGAAAGCGTGTACATACGCCCGATGCAGAAATTGATATGTTTGCAACCGCTGCAATGATGCTCGTCCACGGCCATCTTGTTCACAAAGGACGGGTCCTCCAGCACGGCGCGCCCCATCTGGAAAAGAGGGAAACCGGCAGCCAGCACGGACTCCGCGCCGTCACGCGAAATCACGCCACCGACATAAATGAACGGGAAATCAGGCATTGCAGCACGGAAACGCAATGCATCCTCGAGGAAATACAATGGCTTGAAAGTCACGGTCGGAGACACTATTCTACCACCGAAAAACACCCCTATCTTCAGCCACCACTGAGTCTTCCAGGGCATATAATGCGCAATGGCGCGCACGGGGAACTGCCCCCTCATCACGTACATAGGAGCGCGTGACACGAACCCTCCGCTGAGCGTAAGCGCATCCACACCGAGTTTCTGAAGTTCCCGTGCAACTGCAATGCAATCATCGACCTCCATTCCACCCTTGAAGCCATCACGGGTATTTATCTTGGCGGTGACGGCGATTTTCCTCTTCCCGTCATCTCCCGTAGCGGCTGAAATGACCTCCACCATACATTCGCGCATAAAACGCATCCTGTTGTCAAGAGAGCCGCCATAACGGTCGTGCCTGTGATTCGTATAAGGGCTCAGGAACTGTGAAATCAGATAGCCGTGACCTGCGTGTATCTCGACGCAGTCGAAACCAGCCTCGATTGCGAGCTTCACTGCCGTACCATATGCCTTCACGACCTGGTCGATTTCCTTCTGGTTCATACCGTGGACGAAAGTCGGTGAATAGAGGTTGAAGCCTGCCGAAGCCCCCAAAGGCATACATCCGCATATCTTCCTGTGACTCATATTGCCGCAATGACCCAGTTGTATCGAAGCCTTGGCTCCTTCTGCGTGTATGGCATCCGTAAGTTTCTTGAGTTCAGGCACGATTTCCGGTCTCATCCACAGTTGGCGCTCGAAGCTCAAACCGCTCTTGCAAACAGCCGCATAGGCGACAGTCGTCATTCCGATGCCGCCGCGGGCAACCGAAGTGTGATAGTCGAACAGTTTCTGCGAAGGGGCATTCCCCGGGCACATTCCCTCGAATGCAGCGGAACGTATCGTGCGGTTCCGAAGCGTTATCGGACCGAGTGTATATGGCGTAAAAATCTGACTTTCCATAATTTCAATTCTATAGCGGGGCAAAGATAATGAAAAATGTGTTATCTTTGCACGTTATATATCTACATTGATATGAGTAAACAGACAGAAGGCATTGCATCTCTCGTCGAAAGACGCAAAAAGGCCAAACTGGGCGGCGGAGAGAAAAGAATCGAAGCCCAACATTCAAAAGGAAAGCTTACAGCCCGTGAAAGGTTGGATCTGCTCCTTGACGAAGGAAGCTTCGAGGAATACGATATGTTCAAGCAGCACAGGTGCACCAATTTCGGGATGGACAGCGTCAAATCCGACGGCGACGGAGTCATCACCGGACAGGGAACCATTGCGGGCCGCCAGGTCTTCGTATTCGCCCAGGACTTTACCGTCAACGGCGGTTCTCTTGGTGAAGCTCACGCGCAGAAAATCTGCAAGATAATGGATCTTGCCCGCGAGAACGGAGCTCCCGTCATCGGTCTGAACGACAGCGGCGGTGCCAGGATTCAGGAAGGCATCTGCTCCCTTGCCGGCTTCGGTGAAATTTTCGAACGCAACATCCTCGGCAGCGGAGTAATTCCACAGATAAGCGGAATCTTCGGCCCCTGCGCAGGCGGAGCTGTTTACTCCCCCGCCCTCACGGACTTCAACATAATGGTGCAGAACACCTCCTATATGTTCCTGACCGGTCCGGCAGTCGTCAAAAGCGTTACCGGCGAGACCGTTTCGCAGGAGGAACTCGGCGGGGCCGGTGTACACGCTTCAAAATCAGGAGTTGCGCATTTCAGCGCGGCCACGGAAGAAGAAGGGATAGAGACCATAAAGAAACTTTTGAGCTACATCCCGCAGAACAATAGGGAAAAAGCGCCTGAAAAGCCGACACAAGACCCTGTGAACCGCGTTTCAGACATCCTGAACGAAATAATCCCCGACAATCCGAACCAGGCCTATGATATGTACGGCGTTATCGGAGAAATAGTCGATGACGGGGAATTCTTTGAAATCCACAGGAATTGGGCTAAGAACATAATCGTAGGTTTCGCACATATTGGCGGCAAATCCGTCGGCATCGTTGCCAACCAGCCGAAAATGCTGGCTGGAGTGCTTGACATCAACGCCTCACGCAAAGCGGCCCGCTTCGTCCGTTTCTGCGACGCCTTCAACATTCCACTCGTAACATTGGTGGACGTGCCCGGTTTTCTCTGCGGAACCCAGCAGGAATACGGCGGAATAATTACAAACGGAGCCAAATTGCTCTATGCCTATGGCGAGGCCACCGTACCGAAAATCACCGTCACCCTGCGCAAGAGCTACGGAGGAGCGCATATAGTGATGAGCTGCAAGCAGTTGCGCGGCGACATAAACTATGCCTGGCCCAGCGCCAACATTGCGGTAATGGGGGCTGCCGGAGCTGTAGAAATTCTCTATGGCAAGGAATTCAAAGCCATTGAGAACGCAGAAGAACTCGCGAAGACAAAAGAAGAAAAGATGAAAGAGTATGACGATCTTTTCTGCAATCCTTATCAGGCCGCATCTTACGGCTATATCGAAGACGTAATCGAGCCGAGGAACACAAGGTTCCGTATCGCAAGGGCGCTCGTCCAGCTGGAGAACAAGCAGCAGGGCGTTCCTGCAAAGAAACACGACAATATGCCACTGTAATGAGCGAAGTCCTTCATAACGGTCTGATTCTGACAGCTGTCAGCGTATGTGTGGTGTTCGGAGCGCTGACCATATTGTACTTCGTGTACACCATAATCGGCAAGGTCGTCAACAAAGAATTCCACCTCCAGTCAGGAGAAAAGGCTGCTGACGGAAACGCGGACTCTCCTTCAGAAGAGGAAATTGCGGCGATGACTGCCGCCGTCGATATGTACATCCGGGAGAAAGACGGCGACGCGCACGACTTCGAAAGCGGAATGATAACAATAAAAAGATAAAATACGGATTATGAAACAATACAACATCAAAGTCAACGGAAAATGCTTCACGGTCGAAGTGGAAGAAGTACCCTGCGGAAAGGCATCTGCGCCTGTGGCAAAAATCGTCTCAGCCGCTGCCGTGAAACCGGTTGACACCGCGTCTGCCCCAGCCGCATCGGCTGCAGGCAATGACGTCACAAGTCCCCTGCCAGGAGTGATACTCTCCGTGAAAGTGAAACAGGGCGACAAGGTGTCCGCGGGCCAGACGGTTGCAGTGCTCGAAGCGATGAAGATGGAGAATGCAATCGAAGCCGAGACTGCAGGCACGGTGACCGCAGTGTACGTGCAGAATGGAGAATCAGTGCTTGAAGGAGCAAAAATCGTCACTATAGAGTAATACAATGGACAATATCCTTGACAGCCTGCGCCAATTCTGGGCATTCACGTCCTTCCCGAATTTCACCTGGCAACACGCCATGATGATTTTCTTCGGCATAGTGTTCATCATCCTTGCCGTCAAGAAAGGCTGGGAGCCCCTGCTGCTCGTCCCCATAGGTTTCGGTATGATAATAGGCAATATCCCTATGGTGGACGGGCTGAAAATCGGAATATATGAAGAAGGCTCGGTCCTGAACATATTGTATCAAGGCGTAAGGCAAGGTTGGTATCCTCCTCTGATATTCCTTGGAATAGGAGCGATGACGGATTTCAGCGCCCTCATTTCCCAACCAAGGCTCATTCTTATCGGCGCCGCCGCACAGATGGGCATATTCGGAGCATTTCTGCTGGCGCTAGCCCTTGGTTTCACTCCGGCAGAAGCCGGTGCCATCGGCATAATAGGCGGTGCGGACGGTCCCACAGCGATATTCCTCAGCTCACGCCTGGCGCCTGACCTTATGGGAGCGATTGCCGTATCGGCATATTCATATATGGCCCTCGTACCCGTAATCCAGCGTCCGATAATGCTGATGCTTACGACAAAGAAAGAACGTCTGATACAGATGCCGTCCCCCAGAAATGTTTCCCAGAAGGAAAAAATCATATTCCCTATCGCGGGCCTTGTCTTCACCGCCTTCATCGTCCCCTCGGGACTACCCCTGCTCGGTATGCTCTTCTTCGGCAACCTGCTGAAAGAGAGCGGAGTGACAAGACGTCTGGCCGAGACGGCACGAGGCCCTATGATCGATGTAGTGACAATACTTATAGGTCTTACCGTAGGTTGCAGCACACAGGCTGACAAATTCCTCACCGGCAAATCCGCAATGATTTTCGGCCTCGGCTTCCTGTCATTCGTCATCGCGACGTTCTTCGGCGTCCTGTTCGTCAAGATATGGAACCTGTTCCTCAAGGAAGGTCACAAGATAAATCCTCTTATAGGCAACGCAGGTGTTTCTGCCGTACCTGACAGCGCGCGTGTATCGGAAATGGTAGGAAGGGAATTCAATCCCAAGAACCACCTCCTTATGAACGCAATGGCTCCTAACGTGGCGGGAGTCATAGGCAGCGCGGTTGCCGCAGGTATTCTCCTCAGTTTCCTCGGATAGTTATGGTTCTGTTGCATATAATCGGAGAGGCCCTGCTCAACTCGGTTCTGATTACGGGACTGGTCGTCATAATGATGATGATGATCGAATCCCTCAACATAGAATCCAAGGGCAATTTCTTCGCTGCGTTAAGCTCGAGCAGAATAGGTGGAGTGCTTGTAGGAGCAATCCTGGGAAGCATCCCCGGATGTCTTGGCGGTTTCGCCACGGTATCCCTCTATACTCACAGGCTACTTTCCTTCGGGGCACTCGTGGCAATGATGATAGCATCTTCTGGCGACGAGGCGTTCGTGATGCTGGCCACATTCCCGAAAGATGCCGTATGGATATTCGCCCTGCTGTTCGGCGTAGCCGTCATTGCCGGCATTCTCACCGATTTCTTTGTAAAGAACAAGGACACAATGCATTGCGGGGACAACTACAGTTTTCACGTCGAAGACGAAAGCGGGCACAATCACAAGGAGAGGCATTTCGGATGGAAAAGGGCGGCAATGTTCCTTGGCGTGATACTCTTCCTCTCAGCCCTCGTTACCGGACATCTTGAGCACGAACACGGAACAGAGGATATCCACGCCGAACTCGCAGGCGGGATAAACCTGCTGAGCGAAGATTGGATGAACATCATGTTCGCCATCCTGAGCATTCTCGTGCTGGTTATGCTGGTGACAGGCTCCGACCACTTCGTAAACGAGCATCTCTGGCATCACGTCGTAGTCAAGCACCTCCCCACCATATTCGCCTGGACCTTCGGCGTCCTGACCTTCGTCGGCATAATGCTCAATTACTTCGACATCAGCGGATGGATCAGCGAAAACACCATACTGATGATACTGCTGGCCACGGCCATAGGCATCATTCCGGAATCAGGCCCGCACCTGATATTCGTCACGCTGTACGCAGCCGGAGTAGTACCTCTGCCCGTATTGCTGGCCAGTTGCATAAGCCAGGACGGCCACGCATCGCTGCCTCTGATTGCCGAAAGCAAGAAGAGTTTCGTAAAAGCCAAGGCTATCAACTGCGCGGTTGCGCTGATTGCAGGCTTTATTGCATTTTGGATTTCAGGCTGCTGATACTGGAGGACACCTTGCCGAGACAATCGGTCTCCGCCTGCGTCAACCATTTCATTGCAAGGTCATAATTGCCGAGAAGATAGCATCCCAGGGCTATATTGTATTCAGCCGCCATCCTATGGTTGATGTCATTGGATTTACCGAGAATCTCCATCCATTTGTCGATTGCCGCCGTCCAGGAGCCGCTCTCTGCAAGGTAAAGCGCATTCAGCCAATCATCACGCCCGTCAAAAAACAGCACGTTATAGTTGCCCGTCTGCCAATAAGGTCCGAAATAAGTAACGATCTGCTTTGCGGTAGCGCTCGGGGCAATGGCATTCGCGGAAAGTGAAGACAAGGTATACACGTTATCCGCGGCCGAAGTGCCGTCATACTCCTCAAGGGAAAATCCGTATGTCCCATTGTCGCCATTGGTTCCGTCAGGGACAGCAAGCAGAACCACATCCGTATTCGCCAGAGTAAGATAGGCCGCAAGCGTATCCCTGCTGGAATAATCCGAGCCGGGCACATATTCAAGCGCATACAACGAAATTTCCTTCGTATAGTCCTCGGCAAGGCGCTCTATGACCTTCGTCATCACTGCTCCATACGCAGAACTGTCATTGGAATTGCGATACAGCATAAAAGCCGACAGCGACTTGTCCCTTACATCGACACCGGAAATTGCAGGTTTCATCACTTGCAGCGAGAGCGTTTCGTACGTCAGGCCGCAGGACGAGACCATACCCATCAGGAGAGCAAGTACAAAAATCAATGTTACACGTCTCATAATACCGATATGATTTCCGCCGAAAGGTCATAGGACCCGGCATCAGTTATTCTTACGTTCATAAATCTGCCGACAAGAGACTCTGCGTTCAATCCGCCGGAAAGTTCCGCATCGTACCTGACCAGAATCTCCCCATCGACCTCAGGAGATTCATACTGGCTGCGGCACACAAGCATCTGACCGTCGAACGAGTCCACAAGGACCTTCTCCGTACCCCCGACTCTGGCTTTGTTGCAGTCATAAGATATTTCTTCCTGCAATGTCATCAGCCTGTCCATACGGCTGTTCTTCACTTTTTGCGGGATATCATCCTTATAATGAAGTGCGGAATACGTATCCTCTTCCTCGCTGTATGCAAATGCACCCAACCTTTCGAAACGGGCGCTACGGACAAACTCCAGCAATTCTTCGAAATCCTTTTCCTCTTCACCGGGATGGCCTACAATCATTGTCGTCCTCAGCGCGACTCCGGGTACTTCCTCCCTCATCTTTTTCACCAAGGCCCTTGTCCCTTCCGAATCTATGCCACGGTGCATCTTTGCGAGGACTGCAGTAGAGATATGTTGGAGCGGAATATCGATATATTTGCATATTTTGGGATTGGAGCGCATTTCTTCCAGCACGTCATCCGGGAATGATGACGGATAAGAATAGTGAATCCTTATCCACTCTATACCATCAATTTCCGACAACGCACGCAACAGACGGGCCAAAGACCTCTCGCCATAAAGGTCCAGACCATAGTAGGTAGAATCCTGAGCGATAACTATCAGTTCCCTGACTCCCCTCTCCGCCAGACATCGGGCCTCATCGACGAGATCTTCAACGGGTACGGAGCGATGAGATCCACGAATAAGCGGAATGGCGCAATACGAGCACCGCCTGTCACATCCTTCCGAAATTTTCAGATATGCGTAATGTCCCGGAGTGGACAGGATTCTTTCTTTCTGTATCACGTCCCCGTCAACACCGAGGTATTTCAGCAGCGGGGCAAAATCCCTGGCTCCGAACCACGCATCCACCTCAGGAATGAGTTCCGGCATCTGCGAAGCATAGCGCTGACCGAGACAGCCGAACACGACCACCTTGCCATATATTCCCGCCTTTTTCTGCCGCACCGCCTCGAGAATCGCATTTATCGATTCCTCCTTGGCATCTGCAATGAAGCTGCAGGTATTTATCAGAATCATATCCGCCCTTCCCGAATGCACGATTTCATAAGACGGAGACAGTCTGGCAAGAATATGTTCCGAATCGACCGTATTCTTGCTGCACCCCAACGTCAGTATGCACAGGGAAGGCTTCATTATTCAGCCGCTTTCTCCTCCTTTTCCGGATCGACGAAATCCAAAGAAGCCTTTTCCTTCAACTCGTTATACCAGGTAACCACTTTTTTCATATGAGAAAGATAGAAGCGGTCACGGTCGTAGTCGGGCAGAGCCTTCTCGAACAAAGCCCTGATTTCATTTTCCGGAGCCTTTGCACCGGGAGCCGATGCCGTGGCAAGCGCTTTCTTCATTTTCTCGAAAACCTCACGCAACTTGACTTCCGCATCGTCAGTATAGATGGAAATATCCTCCAAAGTGGTGATTTTTCCATTTGCAGGGAAATTGACGCGATGTCCGTCAGCAAGACTCTCTGCAATGGCACCGGTACGTGACTGTGCAACGAAACGGTACAAACCGGGATAGCCGGAAACGGCCAGAATCTTTGAAAGATCAGTTTTCTCTTTTGCCATAATCTATATACTTTAAAAAATTGTCAACCTTGTTTTTCAGTTCATCCTCAGAACCGATATTATCAATGATAAAATCCACTCTGGGATTATTCCTTTCGTTCCTTTGTAATGACATCCTCTGCCTGACAGACGCTTCCGTAGCCGTACCTCGCTTCATTGCACGCTCAAATCTGACGCTTTCAGGCGCATCGACCAGAACGATTGCATCTCCAAAGTTATCAAAAAATTTCTTTTGGAGTATGATTGCGCTCTCCAATACGACCCATTCCCCTGTCCCTGCCGCTTTCCAGGCATTGAAATCTTCCAGCAGAACAGGATACAACGCATCCTCCAGGCGTTTCAGTCCGGCCTTGTCCGCAAATATGTTCTCTGTAACCATGGCTGCGAGTTCGGGATGAGAGGCATATAATTCCTTTGCTTTCGAATCCGAGTCATATACCGGCAAACCTGCCGCCGAAAGGCAGTCACATACAAGGGATTTCCCGCTCCCTATCCCACCGGTCACGACTATTGTCTTCATTGCTGGAACTTGTTGTTGACTATGCAGTTGAAAACCTCCGGCTCGATGTCATAATCCATAATGCCGGGAGGCAGGTCATCTACGGTTCCAAGACATTGCCCGCTTCGTCCCTGTTCGAAATCGAGGAAATCCACCTTCACGCAAACGTCGTCCGGCAACTGTGGACCGGGAAAAACCTCCCTGAGCCGCAGAACGGCATTGTCGGGGAAAATCCTCATACTGACGCCCTCCGGAACATTCACGGCAACGACAGGTACGGTGACGGACTGTTCGACATATCTTACGACCGGCAACAGAAAACGTACGATGGGTGTCGAAAGCCTTATATTCTCGATGGGCTTCAACGCAATCTCGCCATAGAAATCCGAGGAAAGGTTGTCCGCCGAAATCAGCTCGGTAGATACCTCCGACACCGTATTCAGGAGTTCTTCCCTGCCATACAGCAACACGGAATCGGGCTCCACCCGCAACTTGCCCACCGCCATATACTGAGATTTGAACCCTACGGACGAAAGTATCCTGACAGGAACCTTCTTATAATCCACGGACGGGAAAACGAGATTCAGCGTATCGGTAACGAAATACTCCAACCTGGCTTCGGATGTGAACATATCGTGGAAATACCTTGCAAGGTCATCCTTGGTCATATAGAACGCATCCCCGCCGCGATAATGCATATGCTCGTGTGAGACGGAGACTACCTTCAACGCACGCTTGCCGGAAAAACGGCTGGAAAGGATATCGAAACCTGTCATCGAGCAACGGGCGACGACCTCGGATGCGGAGGATGCCTGGTGCGCGTGACCATCGATGTCGCTTTCAACGACAAACGAACATTTCACTATGTCTGAATATGTATCAGACAGATTGTGGACCAGCCACACGGCACAAGCCAGCAACAGGGACAGTCCCAATGCCAGATAATCCTTGGACGTATAGCGTTTGCCCCCGGGCATTACTGCTGAGTCTGCGTGGAATCCTTTACGACGGATGATTTGGCAACGCGAAGCTTCACTTCCTTGTCCACTTTGAGCAGGATGGAATCATCCTTTACTTCCTCTACCGTTCCGAAAATGCCACCGACGGTCACGACCTTGTCGCCTTTCTTGAGTCCGTCGCGGAAAGCCTGAAGTTCCTTCTGCTGTTTGCGCTGGGGGCGTATCATAAAGAACCACATAACGACAAAAATCAGGATAAGCATACCCCAGGTCATAAGAGAACTGGTAGTTGAGGGCGCTGCACCGGCAGCCTGTAAAATAGTAACCATCATTTATAATTTTTTGAATTCTACTTTCTTTGACAAAGTGTCCAATATTCCGTTCACGAACAAACTGCTCTTCGGCGTACCGTAATACTTCGAAATCTCCACATACTCGTTGATGGACACGTTCACGGGTATATTGCGGAAATGTACGATTTCCGCAAGAGCCGTTACAATGATTGCAATGTCAGTGCCCACAAGCCTGTCTTTGTCCCAATTGGGAACACTGTCAGAAATTGCGGCGCTGAACTTGTCGAAATCGGCATATGCGAAAGAGAAAAGTTTATGGACGAACTCCCTGTCATCCTCCATCGCCTTGTTCGTATCGCTCAGGAAAAGCTCCGGCAGCGACCACGGCTTGCCGTCGGCAATGCTCTCCAGCGTCCGGCAGCAACAGGTCAGCGAATAGGCCAGATCATCATTCCAATAAATGCTGAGGTCCTCAAGGGCGAGTTCCAGGTCTTCCCTGTCAACGAACTCCTCTTCGAACACCTTGATGAAAAGCTTGCAATCCGCCTTAAGGGAGCACTCCGGATCCGCGAGATATGCCGCAAAATAGTCCTTGGTCTGCATAGAGGCGTAAACCTTTTTGAGAATCAGGTCGTACGCGCCCCAATCATAGCCTTTCTTCTTGATGATCTTCTGGAAATCAGGATCGGAATCCAGGAGTGGAGAGAGAGCATTATGCGCGAATTTCAAGTTGGGATTCTTCTCCTCATCAGTTTTGTTTATCTTCTTCTGGAGCTGGGCGAAACGGTCATTGGCAACGGCCGTCAACGCACTGACGGAAGACAACATAAACAAGTAAAGATCCCTGGTGGATTCAAGGGAAAGATCCAATTCCTTTATCGCATCGGCAAGTGATTTGCCGGACAACATCTCAATGGCAAAGAGCTCTTTGAAAGCCTTTATTCTAAGAATCCTGCGGTTAAGCATCGCTTTTCAACAAATTTTACACAAAGATACCTTTATTTTTTAGAAATTTTTCTACATTTGCGAATATATTTTCAATAATTTTCAATTGTATGAACAGCGAGGACGTTTTCTCAAAGCCCATCCGTGCCGGCAAACGCACCTACTTCTTTGACGTGAAATCCACCAAAGGCAATGACTATTATCTGACCATTACCGAAAGCAAGAAAAAGGTTGAAGAAGATGGTTCATTCACATTCGACAAACACAAAATCTTCCTCTACAAAGAAGACTTTGAAAAGTTCACCGAGGGTTTGAATGAAGTTGTTGAGTACATCAAGGCTCATTGTGACGTGCAGGAAACAAAGCACACAGAGTCTCAGGATGTAAATTTTGACGAATTATAAATCATTGTTTTGGACAGATTCGGATTTATCCGCGTAGCAGCGGCGACGCCTGTTGTGGCTGTTGCCGACACGAAAACAAATACGCAAAGAATATGCTCCCTGATAGAAAAGGGAGTGGCGGACAAGGTCTCCCTGCTTGTATTCCCGGAACTCAGTATCACCGGGGCTACGTGCGGAGATCTTTTTTTTCAGGACCTTCTGGTTCGGGAAGCCAGGGAAGCCATTGACGGCATAGCCTCATTCTGTGAAGGCCTTCCGATAACCGTCGTTGTCGGAGCCCCGGTGATGATTGACGGCAGAGCCGCCAACTGCAGCGTGGTCATCAATGACGGCGATATTATGTCAGTCGTTCCAAAGGGTGAAAACGCAGTGTTCGACATCGCTGGCACAAGGTTCAGTTTCTACCCCTGCAGCCAGTCCCGGATAGTGATAATGCCTTCGGCGGATGGCGATGATATAGCCACGAAGGAAACCGTTCGCAGAAACACGATTGCCGCATCATCGATGGACGCCTG
>JAKSJV010000047.1 GCA_024402005.1 Bacteroidales bacterium | reverse complement strand
GTCAGATAGACTATCTGGCCGAAACGGTAGCCGAAAATCGGATAGTTTCGCTTCTTGTCGTGCCATACGCGGACAGGAGTGACCTCGATGCTGCGTTCCTCGACTATAGTTTCCGGTGCCACGTGGGTGTAGCCCTTGCCCTGTTCCCAGACAAGCGTGGGGTCATTGAAGTGGGTGCTCACCGTAAACGGCGTTTCACCTACCAGAAGATGCACCCTCCATTCCGGCGCTCCGGGGTATTTCTGTTCCCCGAAGGCATAGGGATATTCTCCTTTGAGCGCTTCCAGAACGTAGGGCTCGCAATATATGTGGCTGTCCTTGCGCTCGAAGTAATTGAAGGCGCGTATGTCATCCAATCCTCCTGTGTGGTCTTTGTGATTGTGAGTCAATAAGATACCGTCTATGTGCTTTACCTTGGCGCGTATCATCTGTTCCCTGAAATCGGGACCGGCGTCCACGACGAGCGTCATTCCGTTCATCTCCACCAACGCGGATGTCCTGAGCCTCTTGTCGTGCGGGTCGGGACTGCTGCATACGTGGCAGTCGCAGGAAATCATCGGTACGCCCTGTGAGGTGCCTGAGCCCAATATAGTCAGTTTCGCTCTCATAATTCAATCTCCTCTATGCTGTTTACAATGCCTTCTTTCCAAGGTCTTGTCACTTTTATGTAGTTTTCGCTCCATCCTTCGGCCATACCGTCCCTGGTCTTCTGCTCGAACAGAACCTTGCTGCGGCAGCCCTTGTTGGCGGCAACGAATGCGGTGTGGAGTTCATCGCACAGGGCTTCCAGCCTTTCCACCCTTCCGGTCTTCACGCTGTCCTGCACCTGGTTTTTCATTTCGGCGGCGGGGGTTCCCGGACGCTTCGAGTAGGGGAATATATGGATGAAGGCCGGTTTTATGACATTCTTCAGAAAGTCATATGTCTGTTGGAAAAGTTCGTCTGTCTCGCCGGGAAATCCGACAATCACGTCTATCCCGAAGAACACTTTCTGTTGTCCGGGCTTTTCCAGAGCCTTGCGTATGTATTCTATCTTGCGGGCGAAATCGGCGGTGAGATAGCGTCGTCCCATTGCCTTGAGTATTTCGTCACAACCGCTCTGCAGGGGAATGTGGAAGTGGGGGAGTACTTTGCTTCCGGTGGCAATCCAGTCTATGATTTCTTCCGTGAGCAGGTTTGGTTCTATGGAACTTATCCGGTATCGTTCGATGCCTTCGACTTTGTCGAGGGCTTTCAGCAGTTCGAAGAAGGTTTCTCCTGTGCTTTTGCCGAAGTCTCCGGTGTTCACGCCGGTAATCACGATTTCCTTAATGCCTTGTGCGGCAATGGCTCTTGCGTCTTCAACTACCTCTGCGATGGGTGCGTTGCGGCTTTCGCCGCGGGCGTAGGGGACAGTGCAGTAGTGACATTTGTAGTCGCAGCCGTCCTGCACTTTCAGGAAGCTCCGCGTCCTTTCTCCGCTGCTCCACGCTCTGAAATAGCCCGGGGAGTCATCGGGGGCAAGGGATAGCAACCAGGGGACGACGGCGGACTTTTCGGTGGCGCCGAAAACGCGGAGCACGCCGGGAAGACGCTCTATGTCGCTGCGGCGCAGCTCGGCGGAACAGCCGGTGACCACAATTCCCGCATCAGGACACAGCCTGTGCAGCTTGCGTATTATGTTGCGCGACTTTTTATCGGAATGTTCCGTCACGGAACAGGTAGTCACGAGAAAGAATTCAGCGGAAACATCACTCCAGGGAACAACCTCCCATCCCGCAGCCACAAGGCCGCGTTCATAGGTGCTGGTCTCGGCATAATTAAGCTTGCACCCCAGAGTAACGAATGCTATCCTGCTCATCTCCAATCAATCTTGATCCGACTTCCACTCCGTACTGATCCAGGACCAATCACAAGGTCCCGCTACGGGAGGATTCTTCTTGCCCACACTCACGGAAATCCAGGTGAACTCCCTGAACCCGCAACGTACCCTGTCAACAATATCACAGGCAAGGGATTCCAGCAGATTGCGGCGCTCTCCCATCATCACAGCCTCAATCACACGATACACCGCACCATAATTCACGGTATCTTCAAGAGTATCCGTAGCTCCAGCCCTGGAACGGAATTCCCCGCTGAAATCCACGCGGAAAGTATTGCCGTTGAGCTTCTCATCCTCACGGCAACCGTGGCAGGCCCGGAATTCAAGTCCTTCTAGGCGCACAGTATAAATACGGTCGGCCTCTTGCCTATTGCAGGTTTCTGCTTTTTCCATTGTTCAACGGTTTTTGTCCTTATATCCTCATCGGCGGCGGTCACATTCGTGGCTATGCACAACTTCGTAGAAGGGTTGCAGCACTCCAGAATATCAGTAAGCATCGCATCGTTGCGATAAGGCGTTTCTATGAAAATCTGGCTTTGGCCCAGACGCGATGACAGTCTTTCCAACTCCTGCAAGGCACGCCTGCGTTCAGGCGTTTTGGCAGGCAGATACCCCTTGAATGCGAAGCTCTGGCCGTTAAGCCCCGAAGCCATCAGGGCCAGCATCAGCGATGACGGTCCCACCATAGGAACGACTCGTATGCCGTGACGGTGGCACAAATCCACCAGCAATGCTCCCGGATCGGCCACGGCGGGAAGACCGGCCTCCGACAGCAGACCTACGTTGCGTCCGCCGTCAAAAAGTCCTGCCAGCGCTTCCACTTCGGCAGGAGAAGTGTGCTCGTTGAGTTCGTGCAGCTCCAGTTCATCGATGTGCCCGCGAAGCCCGGCTGCGGAAAGGAAACGTCTTGCAGTGCGCAATTCCTCCACGACAAAGCATCGCAGCGAAGCGATCACTTCGAGTTCAGCCGTGGTCAGCACGGCTGAAAAATCTCCTTCCGCCAAAGGCGTCGGCAATAAGTATAATGTTCCTTTATTCTCCATCAAGTGTTATGGTCTTGGTTTTTCTTGCCTCCTCCGCTTCCAGTGCCGTAATCACCTCTTTCTGCACCTTGGATGAGAAAAGCTTTTTGATCCAGTCGGGCCAGCGGTCGAATTCCTGCTGCCAGGTGACACCAAGCCCGTTCTTCTGCGAATCATCGAGTGCATTGGTGTATTGGTCGGCAGCGTGCGAGAAGAGGTTCAGACGCAGGGAACCTGATTTGATAACCTTGTACTGTATATCCAGATTGCCGAAAAGACTTTCCTGATTCGTACTCATATTCTGCTTGTTGCCCAGCGTACCGCCGATGATGACCCTGTTGTTGAACAGCTGGGTGCTCAATGCCACGTCAAACAGGGATGTGGAGCCGTTTTCGGCAGGACGGTAATTCAGTCCGAGGTCCAGAGGAATGTTCAACTTGTTGAAGATATTGTTGACCTGATTGGCCATCATCTCAGATACGTTGGAATACAGCAGTGAATTGTTGTTCACGATGCCGCTCTGCTCGTCAGGCAGGAAGTTGTTGGAGAGGAGCAGGGACAGGAATTGTTTCTGAATCTTGTCTTCGGTGCTCAATGCGCTTTCGACCTGGGATCTGGCGGCAGGGCTCAAATCAGGAATGTCGATACTGAAATCTATGTTCGGCTTGCTGAGTTTGTCCTGGATATGTATCCCGCAATTGACCTGACGCCTGTTTGAGACGGCATCCTTGTCGGAAAGCAGCGTTTCGATGGACGCCTTCGTTTGATAAACGGCATTCAGATTGACTATGCTGGACATTATGTCTCCTCCGAATTTGATGGTGCTGCCTTCGGCAATCGTGAAAGACCGGCTGACTATATTGCTGGCATTCACGTTGAAATAGCCCTCTGCAAGGGTATAGTCTCCCAGAATGCTGAAATTGTCAGGGTTGGACGTGATGTCCAGCGTAATGTCGCCGTTCCCCGTTCCGTTCATTCCGGCGGCAAAACCGCTGTTGCCGAGGTTCAGGAACATAGCCAGTTCAGGCGTTGCGAGGAAGTGGAAATGCATATTGAAATTGCTTTCGCTCTCCTGCAGCTGTTTGTTATACTTCAGAAGTATTTGCCTGTATGGGTCTTCCGATTTTGCAAAAGGGTCCCTGAACGTCAAGAGATTCCCCTTGGAAGCGTCCGCAGTGCCGGATATCGTCAGATAGAGAATGGACTTGCCGACGGTTTTGGCATCAGCATCCAGCAGCACGTTGTTCAGCGGCCCCGTAAGGTTAACCTTGCCTGTGGCGAACACATTGCCGTTCATAAAACCGCGTTCATTTTTAGGAATGTTGATGGCTTCCATATTCTTGACGTCCATATGGATATCAAGCGCCATATCTTTGAGACGGTTCCATTTCATTCCTCCCGTTATCGTACCTGTACCGTTATGCCTGTCCTTTACGGATGCCTTGTCCAGGAATATGCCGTTATTGTCAAGGCGGAAACCTCCTTCTACCATATAGGGTACGTGGGTGAATGCAATTTGAAGCAAACCATCGTTCAAATGGCCGTTCCGACTGCTGAAATTAAGTTCATTGACCGGACCCTCCGCCGACAATCTTCCGGAAAGCGTTCCTTTCGTGTCACTGAATACGCTGGGCATCAGATATTGCACAAAGCCGATGGGGAGGCCTGACATATCGACATCGGCCGAAAGGTATTTGTCGGCAGGTTTGTAAACGGCAGACCCCTTCATTACATTCCGCCCGTCAATATTTTCCGTAGCGCCGATGTCAAACAGTTTCTGCCTGTCGTCGAAACTGCTCCTCACTTCAAGATGTCCGAAACTTTGTCCTCCCAAAGCCAGATCCCGTCCGTCGAGAACTATCTCTATCCCTTTTACGCCTCCGTCCCTGACAGGGGAGTAAACCTTCGCATCGGCGTTGACGATGCCGTGAACCCCGACATTCTTTCTGAAGAACTCGTTGAGTATATCGAGATTGAATTCCTGTATTTCAGCGGTAAGGACGGTTTCCTCTTCTCCGGAAATATTGCCGTTCACCCTCAGCCAATGGTCATCGTTTTCCAAAGAGAAGTGGTCTATTTCAATATCGTTTCCGTTCACGCGAATGTTGGAAGGCGTGATTGCCCAATCCTTCCCGTCGGCATTCAAGCGTGATGGCAAAATGTTGATGTCGAAGTTCTTTTTCCCGTGCAACGTAATGTCTGCACTGATGTCACTCCCTCCGAATTTGCGTTGTGCGGCCTGGTCCGTATTGTTGAAATTGTAGTTGACGTGTATGAGGCTGTCTTTTTTATACGCCGTCACCGCGTTGCTGTCAAGTTCTACGCGACCGGCATATATCTGCGACGAGGTCATCGTACCGCTCATATCGTCCAGCGTTCCCTCTATGCTTGCTTTCAGGTCTTTGACGTAATTGTCGTTGTATGCCAGCCTCCCCGACGAAACCGTCCCTGTCATATAGCCGGTCGTATCTTTCTGGAAGAATGCCGCTGTTCCCTGCTCCACATAAAGCCCCGGCATCACATATGCCAGCAACGAGGCGGCGTCCAGTGCCTGGAAATCAGCCGTCAGATGGTTTTTGTTGCCCTTGAATGTGCCCTTGGCTGCTTTGGCGTCCAATATGACGTCATACTCGCCCTTATCTTTTTCCACATTCAGCGTAATGTCTCCAACACGGTGTATGCCATCGTCATTGGCCAATATTATGCCGCTTATGTCGGCGTTTCCCTGGATGTTTTTCAAATCCTTGTCCAGGCGTGCGTAAACGTTTGCGGCTATGTCGGAACGTCCGCGTCTGTCGAAATTCATCGCGTTCAAATCGGCCTTGCGTATGAGTATGGCACCGCTGTATGCATATTTGTCAGACCAGACGGTGATGTCTGCATCCAGAGCCTTGTCTTTTGCTTCGATATCTACGGTAAGGTCCTGACCTTGGATTGAAGCATTGCCTTTTATGTTGGAATATCTGTAGCCGTTGAATCGTAATGCACTGACATCAAGTGAGTCGGCTTCAGCACTTAATTCGACTCCATTGCGCGGAATGGTTGCGGTGACCTTGGCTGAAGCAGAGACTTCACCGAGCTTACCCTGTCCTAGAAGGCGTCCGAGATTGAAATTCTCCGTGGCTATTGCCCCGGAAACCCGCATCGGCGCCGTTTTGTTCAGAATGTTGGTAACGTTGGCATCGATTTTTGCCGTGCCGCCGTATATGCCTTCGTTCAGGTTGATGAAAGACGATAGATTGTCAAGATATCCTTTGGCTTTTATCGTGCCGTGGTAAACGGCATTCCTGTCTATGCGTCCAAGGTTGAGATTGGCCTTCGGCGCGATGGCATTGACGGTTCTGCAGACGGCGTCCGACGACAGGACGGTATTGCTCAGAGATGCGTCGATCAGCATATTCCCGACATCCGGAAGACCTTTTACGCTGCCGTTGAGTATGGCCGACAACTGTTTCCCTTCGGCCTTGATTCTCAGATTGTCAGCCGTAACGTCGGCCACGGTCCCTTTTGCGTGGCCTTCGATCGTCAGTATGGTTTTCGGATCGGGATTCAGCGGCGGAATGAAATGTGACAATGTTTTCAAAGACCATCTGCCTTTGCGTATGGTGGCTTCCATTACCACCTGATTGACGTAGTCGCCGAACTGTTTGCTGGTTCCCGTCATACTGTAGTCCAAATCAGCGCAACTCTCATCATCCTCGATATGGATATTGTTGATGATGGCCTTGCCTTTTCCTGACACCGTTTCTGCGCGTAACTCCTTGACTCTCCATCCAGTGCGCTCGCAGAAATCCATATGATCGACTTCTCCGTAGAACAGTCCGTGGCTTATCTTGAAATTGCGGGCCTGCAGGTTGATGTGGTCGACACCCATATCGGACCAGTTGATGGCGTGCTCGTTGATATGGGGCAAGGGAGCCACATAATTGCGCATTGTGTAGGTAAAGTCCTCGAGCACGATCTTGCGGATTTGCAGTATGTCCTTTTCAGGCATAGGTTCCGGCTCCTGCTTTGGCTCCAGACGGAACATCCTGGTCAGGTTGATGTGGTATTTTGTCGGCTCTATGACCAGATTGAACTGCCCTCCGTGAATGGCGACCTCCTTCAGAATCACGTCTTCGTGCGTTGGCCCGACAAGGCTGTTCAGTGAAAAGCGGACTGCGAGGCTTCTTGCCTGGAGCAGGGTGTCGCGGGCATCTTCGGCGTAAGGCTGCTTGTCGATGACCGTGAGATCTTTGAGCAGCAGGGTGTTGAAGCTCTTGAAGTGTACGGACTTCATATTGATGTCGGCATCCGTCTTGCCCTCGAGTGCGGTGATTGCCTTGTCTGTAATCCAGGTCTGAATGCCCGGCATCTGTATGGCCGTCATTGCAGCCATTACAAGCAATATCAACGCAAAGACCGTATAATGCAATATGTCCGTCGTCCTGTTCATAACTATAACCTACAAAAATAGCAAAATTTTGCTAAATTTGCACTCGCAGAAATGACTTTGTAATGGCAGATATTATTCTTGGAATCGAATCTTCTTGCGACGACACGTCAGCCGCCGTAATCAGTGATGGGGTGCTGCTCAGCAGTGTTATTGCATCGCAGGAGGTGCATCGTGCATACGGTGGTGTCGTTCCTGAACTGGCGTCACGCGCCCATCAGGCGAATATCGTTCCCGTCGTGAGCGAGGCTCTCAGCCGTGCCGGAGTCAAGGGCTCGGAATTGTCGGCAATCGCTTTTACCAGGGGTCCGGGCCTGCTGGGGTCACTCCTTGTGGGGACGTCATTCGCAAAGGGACTGGCTATTTCCCTGGGATGCCCGCTTATTGAGGTCAATCACCTGCAGGGGCATTTGCTGGCCGGTTTCGTGCAGCAGAAGGACGTGCCTTTCCGCCATCCGTCATTCCCTTATCTCTGTCTGCTTGTTTCCGGAGGGAATTCACAGATCGTGCGCGTGGATTCACCGCTCGAGTTCGAAATCCTGGGTCAGACCATAGACGATGCCGTGGGCGAGGCCTTCGACAAGTGCAGCAAGATGATGGGGCTCGGATATCCTGGCGGTCCCATAGTGGACAAACTGGCGAAACAGGGAGATCCGCACCGTTTCAAATTCGCCAAACCGCATATGCCCGGCTATGATTATTCGTTCAGCGGCATAAAGACGTCCCTACTGTATTTCGTGCGTGATGAAATGGCGAAGGATCCTGAATTTATGGAAAAGAACAAGGAGGATATATGTGCGTCTTTCCAGCGCTGCCTCATAGATATACTTATGGACAAGTTGGTGCTGGCCGCCAAAGATACAGGAATCAAGGAAGTGGCGATAGGCGGTGGCGTGTCGGCCAATTCCGAGCTGCGTGCGCGCATCACCGAAGAGGGTGAAAAGAGGGGTTGGAACACTTATCTTCCGGAATTCAAGTTCACCACCGACAATGCTGCGATGATAGCTATTGCCGGGTATTACCATTATCTGGCCGGGGAGAGGACAACGTTGGATGTCGCTCCTGCAGCAAGGGCTTCGCAACTGTAAGCCGTCGCAATCTATATTGCAATGAAGGAGATAGAAGTTACAGTACCTCTCGGACGTGAATTGGATGCTTCTGCAGCCCGTTCAGCCGCGGCCAGGGCTTTGGGCGTCAAGTCTGAGATGGTCGGCGAGTGCCGTACGGTGCGTCGCAGCATCGATGCCCGCAAGGATCTTCTCTGGCGCTACCGCATCGAGGCGTATCGCGCTGACGAAACTCCCGATGGCGGTTATCAAGTCCCTGAATACAAGGATGTTTCATCTGCTCCAGAAGTTATTGTCATCGGCGGCGGACCTGCCGGAATGTTTGCGGCCCTGCATCTTTTGCAATGCGGGCTGAAACCTGTCATTCTGGAGAGAGGAAAGGACGTTCACGCGCGCAAGCGCGACATCGCCGCACTTTCAACCGCCGGCATCGTAAATCCTGATTCGAATTATTGTTTCGGCGAGGGCGGAGCAGGCACTTTCAGTGACGGAAAGCTGTTCACCCGCTCGTCTAAACGCGGCGATATCCGTGAGGTCCTGCATCAGCTGGTGAACTTCGGCGCCGATCCGTCGATACTCATCGACGCCCATCCGCATATAGGCTCCGACCGTCTTTCGTCCATAGTCGAGAATATACGCAAGTGCATCGTCGAGCACGGCGGAGAATACCATTTCAACACCCGTGTCACCGATATCGACCGCCTTCCCGATGGTCGCATTTCCGTCCGCTGCGCCGTCGCCGGTGGCTTCACTGCACTGCCACAGGATGCCAGGACCCCGATTGCTGATGCAATCGGCCCCTCCCAAGCAAGCTTGGGCCCCTCCCCCTCCGTCAGGCCGGGGGCGGCCAGAGGTCCTGTCTATCCTGTGGCAGATGCCTGTTACGCCACCGGTGGCCGGGAGTTCGTAGCGAGGAAGGTGATACTGGCCACGGGACATTCCGCAAGGGATATTTACGAACTTTTCGAGCGGAAAGGGTGGGCGCTGGAAGCGAAAGGCTTCGCGTTGGGAGTCAGGGCAGAACACCCGCAATACCTTATCAATAAGATACAATACCACGGCAAATACCAGCCGTTTATGCCCACCGCAGAATACTCCTTCGTCACACAAATTGACGGCAGGGGAGTGTTCAGTTTCTGTATGTGCCCCGGCGGTGTCCTGGTGCCGTCGATGACGGAAGAAGGCGAAGTCGTACTCAACGGTATGAGCAACAGCGGGCGCAGCGGAAAAACGGCAAACAGCGGTGTTGTCGTAAGTATTGAACCGGAAGATTTTCCCGAATATATGAAACAGGGACCGCTTGGCCTGATGCAATTGCAAAGGGAGGTGGAACGGACAATGTTCCGTTACAGCGGCAGCATAAAGGCGCCTGCCCAGAGGATGCAGGATTTCTGCCGGAAGGTTATCAGTCGCGACCTGCCTCAATCCACCTATCACCCCGGAACTGTAACGGCCCCTCTTCACGAACTCCTGCCCGAACACGTCGCAATGCGCCTTAAACACGCATTCCCGCAGATAGGCAACAATCTGATGAGAGGCTATTATACCAATGACGCCCTTCTGCTTGGAGTGGAATCCCGCACCAGCAGCCCCGTACGCATACCAAGAGACCCGGAGTCCCTGCAGTATGCAAGTCTTCCGGGTCTTTATCCCTGTGGCGAAGGAGCCGGTTACAGCGGCGGTATAGTAAGTTCCGCGCTGGACGGCATCCGTTGCGCCGAAGCTGTTTTCAAATCAAGACCTTGAATGAAGTCGAAGTTCTGAACCGTGTCAGAAGCAGAGTCCTACGCCGACGGTAAGCATTGACTCGAACAGCGAATTCTTGTCAGAGTCAAGCCCCAATTCTTTCAGGAAACCTTGTTTGTAGCGGTTGATACATCCCCAGTCATATCCCACGTTGATGCGGAAATGCTCGCCGACGTATGCTGCCGCGCCAAGACCAAGGAACAGATTGAACCTGTTGTAGTACTTGTCGGCATACCAGTTGAGCTTTGTAAGTTCTCCCCTGAATTCAGCCTTCGTGCCCACAGAAAACTTGGGACCGGCGAAAAATGAGAATCTGGCGTGCTCGGTTTCCAACCCATAACTGAAACGGATGGGAATCTGAATGTACGAATCCACTTCCTGACCTTCGCCCGGATCCAGTGGCTTGAGCTCAGGATAGTATTTGAACAGTTCCAGTCTCTGGTTCTGCTTGCCGAAATTCATTACGTACTGGATGCCAGGCGTAATGCTGATGCAGTCGGCTATGACATCCTTAAGCGTATATCCGACTCCGACGTAGAAGCCATTGTAATCGGTGTTGCGTTTGACCTTGTCTGCCAGGTTTTCCTTCTCAAGAAACCAGGTGTATCCGGCAGTGATGTTGAAACCTTCCGCGCGGAGGGTTGACGATGCCGCAATCAGTGCGATGCAGACGATGAAAAGTTTCTTCATATTGGTGTTTTTTATGAAAAAAGGCTGCCCGGAGGCAACCTTTTTCAAATTATGCCCGTGAGGCTTTGCGCTTGTTGTTACTCTGCTTTCTCTTCTGCAACGACTGCTACTTTTACAGTGCCGCAGATGTCTTTGTAGCAACGTACCTTGGCCTCGAAGTTACCGAGTTCCTTGATAGTGGGAACGTTGATGTCCTTCTTGTCAATATCCACGCCCTTTGCTGCGAGAGCTTCTGCAACCTGAGCTGCAGTAACTGAACCGTAGATTTTGTTCTTCTCACCAACTTTAACTGCAATTGTAAGAGCGATTGCTGAGAGTTTTTCTGCAGCTGCAGTAGCATCGGCAACGAGTTTTGCCTCTTTGTGTGCCTGCTGCTTCAGTGTCTCTGCAAGAACCTTCTTTGCAGACTCGGTAGCGGTGGTAGCGAAACCCTGAGGAATCAGATAGTTGACGGCGTAACCTGTTCTAACGTTCACGATGTCGTTCTTGTATCCAAGATTCTGGACATCTTTCTTAAGAATTATCTCCATATATCTGTCCTCCTATTATTTCAAAAGATCGGTTACGTAAGGCAGAAGAGCCAGGTGACGCGCACGTTTGATGGCCTGTGACACCTTGCGCTGGAATTTCAGGGAAGTTCCTGTGATGCGACGGGGAAGAATCTTGCCCTGCTCGTTCAGGAATTTCTTGAGGAATTCAGGATCCTTGTAATCTACATATTTGATGCCTGCCTTTTTGAAACGGCAGTATTTTTTCTTGCGGAAGTCAACTTTGGGAGGGTTGAGATAGCGGATTTCAGTGTTCTGTGCCATAATTTAGTCCTCCTTTTTTGATTTGTTTCTACGTTTTTCTGCATAGGCAACGGCGTGCTTGTCCATTGCGAAAGTGAGGAAGCGGATGATGCGCTCGTCACGACGGTACTGAGTCTCAAGGTTTGCGATGAACTGAGTGTCAGCCTTGAACTCGATCAGGTAATAAAAACCAGTAGTTTTTTTGTTGATTGGGTAAGCCAGTTGTTTCAGGCCCCAATTCTCCTCGGACACGACCTCACCTCCATTCTCTTTGATGAGGGCAGTGTACTTAGCAGCCGCTTCCTTTATCTGGCTTTCAGATAAAACGGGAGTTGCAATGAAAACGGTCTCGTACTGTTTAATCATTTGTTAATAAATTAGTTAATAAACGGTCCATTCCGCTTGTGTGCAAAATGGACCGCAAATATAGTGATTATCTTTGAATTACGCAAATTACTGGTTTGACATTGCAGATGCGAGGGCGGCGATGTCCTGATCTTTGGTGGCCCAGCTGGTCACGAAACGGTAAACGCTTTTGCGGGCGTCAAGTTGCTCCCATTTTTCGAAGAGTATGCCTTTGCTCATAAGTGAGGCGGCATAACTGTCTTCCAGTATTACGAACTGCTG
>JAKSJV010000046.1 GCA_024402005.1 Bacteroidales bacterium | reverse complement strand
TTTGGAATCCAATAGTTCTTCACTGAGCATCTTGTCGAGCGGCAATGACAATTTTTGGGCCGTTATGTCCACTCCCAACTTATTGCAAATGTGTTTGTTCAGTTCTTCCGAAATCAGTCTTCGTTTTCATCGCATATCGAACACTGCGGAGCAATTTCAACTGAATGCTTGCCGTGACTTCCTGAAACAAAATGGCAATTTTTCATTCAAAAGTGTTGCTGATATTGAAGGAAAACCTGGAATATCGTGCATGAAGTTTGCCATAGCTTAGTTCGTAGCGTCAAAAACAGCAGGTTTTCGCCAACAGGCCACAAAAAAAAGTCCGGGACATCAAAGCCCCGGACCTCAAAGTTTGATATTTTCCGTCCGGTCTATTCGTAGGCGTAGCCGGAGAAGTAAACGATGGAATGATGATCCGCTATTTCGCACCATTGCAGTTTGAAAAGCCCGTCTGCCCTCCTCTCGCCGTGCGGCATGTAATTCATCTTCTGTTCTTCCCTCGTTCCGTAGCGCAGATTATGTACCCAGGAACAATCGAGCATGGACTGGATTGCATAGGGCGTCGTGTAGCAGGCCAACCAGGGTTTTGAGTATCCTGCGGGGGCCCCATCATAATCCAGCAGCATCAGCTTCGAAATTTTATCCGCCCTGTAGAAATTCTTGTATTCCGTCGTTCCGCTTTCATAATAAAAGTCACACACCTTGTCAAGCATGGCACCGGAAACAAGTCTCTGGCTTGCAAGAACCTGCGGGTCGCCTTCGCCGAGGAACTGGAAGAAATCATAAGCGATATACGCGTAAGGAACGGGGTCGATCCCTGCCTTGGTCGCGGCAACATGCATCGGCGTGGGCTCTAACACTTGAATATTACTTTTCAGATTATGTATGGCCATCCCGTTGCAGTCCAGAAATGACAGCGAAGGCTTATCTATCTTGAAATGTGCATCCTTGATGTAGCATATACGGCGCTTGGATTGCAGATTCAGGTCAACGTTCGTGTCGTTGTAATACTTCTGCAATTTCGTGGACCTCGTGTTGATATCATTCAGAAGTTCATCGGGATCCCTGAGGGAACGCGTTTTCTCTCCAAGATACTTGCAGGCCTGCAGGTAAAACATAGACCAATCGACACAGGTACCGACTGCTGCTATATCGGCAAGGCGGAACGTCTCACCGCCAAGGCCTCCTTCGTGTTCCCACGCAATCGTGGCAAGCAGCATGTCGTCATATGCGGCGGGGAGACCGGATTTCATCCTGCCGCCATTCTGATATTCCGCTTTCTGGAGGTAATCTATCGTTGAGTAGAGCGTTTGGACAATCGTCTTGTCACCTTCTCCGGCCCATTCGGAAAGCATGGTACGTACATTTGTGTAGTATTCCTTGTCGCGCTGGCTCTCCGGCACCGCCATAAAATCCTCGAAGTCTGTTCTGTATCCCGAGAAAGAATTGTTCAAGCTGTTCACATACATGTTCCTGGTGTTGATAACCTCCTGGAGCGACAGCAGGTCGATCTGGGTGGAAATCAGCTGGAGACTTTCCATTATATCCCCAAGCTGTTCTTCAATCTCCCCAATCTCGTCCAGAATTTGATAGCATACGTCCATTATCTCCTGATTTGACGGGTCATTCCCGCACAGTCCGGTAATGCTCAATGCAAGCGATGCCGTGGAAACGGCGCCTGCGACAATATTGAACACATCCATCGCCGCACCTTTGGTCTGGGAACCGGTCATGTCCTCATCCGTCAACTTGAAAATCTTTTTTGTAAGGCCCATCACCCCGCGTCCGACGCCGGTGTCCCGGGACAGGCCTTCACCTTCGGGGATGACGAAATCACGTGCGGGACGGTTTACCCACCAGCCGTCGGTGGTTTCGCTGCACCAAGCCAGATGAACGGTATCATTCCTCTGCGTGATGCAGGTCATATTCTTTTCTCCTTCCATGGAGAAAGTTGCCACTCCTCCGTATTCTCCGATAGAGGGGATGGTAATGGTACCCTTGTTGGAGGCCTCGTCATAGGTCAGGGAGCCGGGCACAAGATTGAGCCCTCCCTTTTCGATGCTGAAAGCGGAGAGACTCACGTCTGCTCCCGACACCTGCATCAGAAGAGGAATTACATTGCTGCTGACGGGAACTTTTCTGCCGGATGTATCCGTCACTGCCCTGTCTGGATAATTGGTCCATACGCCCTCCTTGACCGGAGACTTGAAAGAAACTTCGTTGTCTTTCGAGCAGGATGAGAATGCGGCTGCCGCCGCGATGCCGAAAACTGCCAGTTTGAGTAGTCTTTTCATAATTTATGACTTATTTTTATGCAAAGCTAGCAGTAATTTCAGAAATTTGGCACATATTTGTAAATAATAACGCAAAATTCCATCAGGAAAATAATTGAAAAGGGACCAGACCGCAAGCGTTTGAAAAAGGCAGACATCAAGAATATCGATGATCTGCCTTTTTTTATCTCATTTGCAGTTCTTCTATTGCCGTAAGGCCCCACAGATGTAATTCTGGCCAGCAGGCAATTCGGATGAAGCCGAGAGGGTGGTATTCCCCTCACGTCAGAGAACCTCCCTGCCACTTCTGCTATTCACTCGCTGTTTCGGAATACCGGTCCTGCGGTACTTTTCGAGATATTTTTCACGATATGCAGCCGTCATAGCATCCTCTTTTGCCTTAAGTTGCAACACCGCATCCGTCTTGCGCTGAATCTTGGCATCCTTGCGGGCCTTGCGACGGGCTGCCTTTTCTTCCTCTTTCGCAGCATCACGGGCATCAGCCTCAGCCCATTTCTTCTCCAAGGCCGCCTGTCGTTCCTCGCTGCGGGTCTTGCGCTCGGCAGCCTTGCGCTCACGCTCTGCCTGCCGTGCCTCTTTCTTCAGCTGCTCAGGAGTCTTGATGGAGGCAAGCGAATCCCGCACCGCCTTGCGACGGGATCCGACCGCCAGGAGAGAATCAATGACGGGAACTGGAGTTTCTTCCGGCACGAGACTTTCCGCATCCGCCGAAGCAATCGCCAATGAATCAAGATTTTCCTGCAGCTGCTCCGCAGTCAGGGCTGCCAGCGCAACGCCGACAGATCCGGCAGAAACAGCAGTAACAGCCATACCGGAATCTACGGCAGACAGCGTATCACCGGCCTCAACGGCAGGAGCGGCATTACGGGCCCTGCGCAATGAATCGGAGCGCTCGATCTGGCGGTAAACCTGCGCCATATACCCCTTGAAATATATCTCGGTCTGGCGGAAACTTGCACGGGGATGCGCGTCATACTCTCTTCTCTGTGGAGCGCGCGGGACCCGGGCAGTCAGATCGACAGGTCCGGTCGGGCGGAGGTCCGGCAGCCAGTTGAAGCCCTTGAGCCTCAAATCCTCCTTGAGCATCTGTGCAACAGGGAAAGCATTGCTCTTGGGAGTTTCGAAATATGTAATCCTGCTTATCTCGCCATCGGTGAATTCGGCAGACATCATAGTCGACTCCTTCTTGTTTGCCGTTGAGATTCTGTCACCCTTTTCCTTAAAGAAGAAAATGGCGTTGGAACCTCCCATAGCATCAAAACGCTTGAGCTGGCTCTTGTCATCGAAATATGCCGTCATCTCCGTACCGCGTATCTGGTCATAATATTTCTCGCCCTCATCGATATGGATAAAGGCATCGGAAAGCAGGTGCGCCCTTTCCATCCTTCCATCACGGATGGCGAGATAAATGCTGTCGGCGCTGTACTGATGTCTTATGTCATTCCACACAATAGGATCCTTGAACATTCTGGCCAGGGAATCGATATCCGAATACAGCAGGGAGTCGCACACCGCCTGCATACCGTCACGATACACCCTGACACCCCTCATTGCACTGAGAAAACCTATGGCAGTGCTGTCCAGCGGAGCAACGGAAATGGAATCAGCCAGGGCGACAGCGGCCGAATCCGCCGCTGACAAAGAGTCTGCCGCCGCACTGTAAATATACTTGTCCAGCGCCTCCCGTTCAGCCTTCAAACTGTCAGCCTGTGCAGCAGCTTTCGCCGCCATCTTCTCCTTATATTCCGTTTTCAAGGTAGGGTCGGCATTCGGGTCGGCATCTATAGCCTCCTGATATTTCTTTGCCGCCTCCTCCGCCGCCTTGGCCCTTATGTTTGCCACCGGGTCGGAAGAGATTTCCTCAACACGCTTGGCGGAACTTGCGATTTCCGTTGAGTCCACCCTATACCGCGGAAGTGTCCAATATGCCAGTGTATCGGCTCTGAAATATACTGTATCCGTCTTTGAAACGCTGTCCTTTTTCTCCGTCACTTCCATCAGCACGGCAGGATCCCTTATCATCTCCACCCGCGAAAGACTGTCGCAATAACATATGCGTCCGGCCAATGCCATCACACAACGCACGGTATCCGTAACCTGCGCGTTTCCAAGCATTTCGACATTCCGCCGCGAGCGATGCACGTAAAGGCTGTCGCTCCATCCTTCCTGAGTCCTGGACATTGCGTGCACATTGCCCGTGAAAAAGAAAAGTTCCCTGTTCCTGTCCCACCAGCCGGAATCGCCGCTGAGCATATCGTCCTCCTTCCACGCATCGACGCTCAAGTCGAAATAGGCCGTGGAAGTACGTGAATCGTATTTCAGTTTCTCGGTTTTGACGAAAGTGCTGTCGGTGAACATATTCACATCCGACGAAAATGTAAAAAGCTTCCTTTTCGCATCATACGTTCCGTCATTGCTCTCGATAAGCTGGCCATCCTTGTCGCGCATAGCGGCTCCAAGAGTAAACACGGCCGTGGAATCCTTCGTATTGTAATCAAGATAATGGGTACGGAGTATATTGCCGTCCTTGTCCTGCAACTGGACAAGCGTACCCCTGAACTCCGCCACATTGCGTTCGATAAAATATGTGAGGCTGTCACTTAACAGTTCGGTTCTGTCCTGTTCTATGCTCACGTGGCCCATAGCGTGGATTATCTGCCTGTCCACATCCCACAATGCGGTATCGCATACAAGCCAGGTATCGTTATGCAGGAAACGGGCCGGACCGTCCGCCTTACGATATGTCTGCCCATCCTTTTCCAGAAGTCTCACCGACTGGGCACTCATCAGACGCACCACCTTATCCTCCTGAGTATCCGGTGCCTGGGAGGACAACGATGCGCAAGGCAGAAACACCGCCAGCAACAGTCCGAGGATTATTTGCGTATCTTTTCGAGCCATTTGGAATTTTCGAACTCGCAATCAGCAAAAATGGGGTCTATAACAATATAGGTCGTACCTATCTTCTCTTCAATGAACGCATTGACCGCATCAATCTGCTTCTTCTGCTTGGCCTGGCTCATCAACTGGTCGTAGTCATTGGTAAATGACGCCGTATGGGCGGGAAGAATCTTATCAAGACGCAGAATCTTGTAAACGGTATTGCCGGCCCTACCCTCATTGTCCAGGGACTCTATGGGCCGGGAAATTTCTCCTTCTTTCAAACCTCGGATTGCAGCATAATCCTGAGGCTTGAGCTGATCGATTTCAAAATATGCGGAGCCCGTGTTCGGGTCGCTCATCTGCCCCATATTAGTCCTTGTGGACGGATCCTCGGAATAGAAACGCGCCGCCTGGCCGAAAGTCATATCGCCTTCCACAATCTTCGTTCTGAGACTGTCCAGACGGACAAACGCCTTCTCCCTGTCGTCACGCGTATATTCCGGTTTCATAAGAATATGTCTGGCATTGAACATATCCCCGTCCTTCGCCAGGACCTCGATGATATGGAATCCATCAGGGGTCTCCACGATCTGGGACACCACACCTGGCTTGAGAGCCATTGCCGCATCGGAAAAAGCGGGCCAGAATATATTCTTCGACGCCATTCCGAGTTCACCTCCCCTGCGCGCACTGCCAGGGTCCTGGGAATACAGACGGGCCATAACGCTGAATTTCTCGCCCTTCATTATCCTTTCACGTATTTTCAGCAAACGCTCCTTGACTGCCAGTTTGGCCGCTTCGCGGTCAGGATAAACGCATATCTGGCTCAACTGATATTTGATAGGTATTACAGGCAGATCCGCCTTATCGCTGTTATCGATGTATTGCTGGACATCATAAGGAGTCACGGGTGGTATCGCATTCGCAATTTTCTGCTGTTCCTGCTGTGTAAGGCTCTGATCCTGGAGGGCGGTCCTCCACTCCTGACGGAGCTTGTACAGAGGTTTGCCGAAATATTCCTCGGCTTCCTTGTCGCCGCCGAGTTGCGTTCGCACCTGATCCATCCTCTCATTCAACGAGGCTTCCACCATCGCCTGATTGACCGTCAGGGAGTCGAGACGCGCCTGGACCAGGAACAACTTGCTCTGCAGGATATTTTCAAGCACCTCGCAGCGCATACTCTTGTCGGAAGCCATACCCTGAGCGTGCATCATCTGCATCTCGTTCTCTATGTCAGATATGGCCACCATTTCCCCGCCGACTACAGCCACGGTCTTGTCAATCACCCCCGCAGGATATTCCTGGGCCGACAGAGATATACGGGCGGCCAAAACACATACCGCCGCAAAAACCATATTTCTAATCTTCCGTTCCATAAACCACAAAATTTCCTTTTTTCAACGCGTCGTCCAGCAAATCCTGTTCAAGAGCACGGGAAAGCGCATACTTGCGCTGGCTCACTATCATCTCGCGTATCTTGTCACGGCAATACTCGATGGGAGCCACACTCCCCCTGCGCATATAATCCGTTATATAGGCGATATGGTCTGTACCCTGTTCGTCGACGATATCGATTACCGGGCCATCCATAGCGCCGATAAGAGTACCGTAATCCATACCATATTCACGCGACAGGGCAACTATGTCCATCCACTCGTCGCCATAATCGACATACTTGTCCGCATAGGTTCTGGACAGGCTGTCCAGCAGGGCAAGATCACCGTCTTTCTTTCCCGGAAGCAGTTTCACCAGGTCATCTTTCATCGAAGAAGCCTTCGGGAGACGCATATAACGTGCCTTCACTATAGGCACCGACAACACGTACAGATTGGGATTAGACTTGTAATGTTCCTCAATCTGATTGTCCGTTACCGCAGTGTCAAGGCGATCGGCAATATATTTCTGCTCATAACGATATTTCAGCAGGGAACTCTTGTAATCCTCCAACTCGCTGCTGACGTCTTTCTCCTTCTTTGTCAGCTGCTTGTCCGCCATCGCATTCATAATGAGCTCCGCAGCCCAGGCCTTGATATACTGATTCGCCAGTGCAATACTGTCCTCGGCAGGAATACCGTGAGGAATATATTTTACGACTTCGCTCTTGTACAGTTTCTTCCCTTCCGCCCTGGCGACCACCTGGTCATCGTGCAGAAAAGAACATGAAGTCAAGGCGGCAGCGCACAAAGCGCAAGACAATATTTTTAAATACCTTGTCATACTTTCATACGGCATAATTTACAAAGATAGGTAAAATTTACTAATTTTGCTTTGCAAAAAATATGCAACATGAAACTGACACTTACAATGCTGCTCGCCGTGGGCATAGTGAACACCAGTGTGGCGAACCTCTTTTCAAAGGCCGATTATGAATCCTCACTGCAGACACAGGAGCTTATGGGGGCAACTCTTACGATTCTCGAACAGGACGGAATGTGGATGAAAGTCGAGTGCTCACAGCCATATTCAGGCTGGGTTCCGGCCCTGAGCGTGGTCACAATGGACATAGACGGGCTTTCACAATGGACTGCCGCGGCAAAATACATCGTCACTGTGCCGAATGAGACCGTTTACGGGAAAAACAACGGCAAAAGCGATGTCATCTGCGACCTCGTGGCAGGAGACCTGCTGAAACAAGTTCAGAACAAAGGTAAAGCCGTTGTCAGAAGCGGATTCGCCGCCGTGGAACTGCCGGACGGAAGGCTGGGATGGGTAAATGCCGGATCGTTGGAAGACTATGACAAATGGACAGGGCAGAACAAAAAGCTCTCTCCTGAAAAGAAGGTGGAAAAGGCCATCGCTTGGGCCGAAAAGATGAAAGGCATCCCATATATGTGGGGAGGCATTTCCACAAAGGGATTCGATTGCAGCGGGCTGGTCCTGTTCTGCTACAGGATGGCAGGAGTGAAAGTTCCCCGCGATGCGTCGCAGCAATACAAGGCAGGCAAGGACGTCCAGTTCCACAAATACCCCGACGGGACCTACAACCTGACGAAACTAAAGCGCGGAGACCTTGTCTTCTTCGGCAATTTTCTCAGAATCACGCACGTCGGCATTTACCTCGGCGATGAAAAATTCATACAGAGTTCACACCTGGTAAGGGTCAACTCCCTGAACAAAAATGACGGGGACTGCTACGAAAACACAGACAAGATAGTCAAGGTTTGCAGGATTGTTGAATAAAATTCCTATCTTTGCACCACTAAAAAATAAAAATTATGAATCTTAGAGACATCAAAAAGGATATCGAGTATCTCGTCGGCGAATTCATCGACGACTGCTCTCTCTTTATGGCCTTCAACCCTGAGCGCGGAAGCGAAGACGGGCTTGCAAAAATCATCGATGAGGCAGTAAATCTTTACAACGACCTACAAGACAAACAGAATGCTAACGTGACGGGCAACAAGAAAGCCTACTACAACGGCATACGCAAGGAACTTGTGGAAGGCCTTGACAAACTCTGCGAGAAACTCAGCAAGGAAGTAAGCAAGTAGGCCTGTCAGAACGTCAGGTCTATTCCGAAGTTCACGGTGAAATTACGGGGATTCTGGCGGGGTTCGTCGTTTCGGTGGGTGCAACGCCAGACGAAGTCTACGCGGAAAAGGCGGAATATATTGGTGATACCGAAACCGCATTCGATATAAGGTACTTTCCCCATCGATTTCATCCCGTCAGGGAAATATACGATGCCGGCGGCATCCGGATTGACAAGAGTCCGGGTGCCGTCGGCGTTTACACGCGCATCGTTGCGGCTGCTGAGATATCCCCAGGTTCCCCTGAAGATGAATACTTCCCTGAGCTGCAACTTCTTGACATACGGTATCTTGCCAAGGAAGAAACCGCGGAAGTCGTGATCTATGAGCAAGGTGACCCAGGAGTCGGAGGCGAACTCGAAGAAATCCATAGTGCTGAATGAGGTCTTGTCCAGCAGGAACGTTCCGTTGCCCTCGTGAAGGTGAAGCATCGTATAAGGTACGCTGCCGATTATGGTACCGAGGTTGAAATGGATATCGGTAACGCCTATGGGAGGAATCTTCAAATTCCAGTCTATCGAAAGCTCGGGCTGAAAAAAGCCTTTCCACCCGTTTGATATGCCGTTTTGCCGGTTTACCGACGATACGCCGCCGAACAGCCCCACCGTGAAAACGGGGAAGTCGGTATCCGCGTAAGTCTTTATGAAATGACCGCGGATGACGGTCTCGTCCCTGCTGAAACGAAGCTGGGCATTTGCCGTTGCCTCATAGATATCCCTCACGCCCTGATCCGCGCCCTGGTTTCCGTCAACCATACGCATAGGAACCAGGGGATTGGGATAATAGCTCCTGAACATAGCCTGCCAGGCCGTATTGAAATTGCCTGTGAATTCGTGCTCGTACAAGGCGGATGCCTCGGCGACGGCCACGGGCTTCGAAGATTGTCCGCCTCCGAATATGGATGACAGGAAGTTGGCATCATTGAATATGCCTTTTCCACGTCCGAGCTGCGTGACGTCATAATGCGCATCCAAAGTAAGCTTGCGCGTGGGTTCCTTGCTTATCAGATATTCCCAGGTGCCGCCCCCTTTGAACTGTCTGTCCTTGAGTCCATACGCCACGAAGCCGGTCAGGCGGTGGGTTCTGCTCCAATCCGGGGACGTATGCATTCCGAAACGGAATCTGTGCCCCTCCAACTTATTGTAACTGACGAACTTCAATACATTGCCGAAGCCGACCTTGCCCACATCGTAATATCCGTTGAGCAGCATCGACACTACATCGTACATAGTCTTATAGATATCCGTCTCCTGGACCTTGTCCACCATCTTGTAGATATTCTTCTCCTTCCGGGTCAGCTCATACGGCCGCACGGAATCCCAATACGCCTCGTCCCTGGACTGATATCCCTCCTCCATAGTGGTCAGCGAGCGGCTGTCATCAGCTACGACGCCCTCGAAACGTGGATTGGAATACAGTATGTTGCGGCGCCCGATAAGAGACAGCAGTTTGGTGGAATCTGCCGCGGCAACCACGGAAAAGTCAGCATACAGACTGGCTGACTTGTAGAACCAGGTACTGTCACCCACCCTGTCGAATGAAGTCTCCAGTATCAGATCCCTCACCCAGTTCACGTTCTGGCCACGCACCATCCTGGCTCTGATGGATTTGAGAGCCCAGGTTCCGGTATCCACGTACATCTCGCCGTCGAAGGCGGGAGTTGAAATTGCCGGCTTCGGATGATAACGGACCAGATAGGTGTTCCTGCCATCGACCTGCAGGGAGTCGATGATGTAGTAGTTATAGAAGAGCAAGCCGTTGCTGCTGGTCGGCGAAGGAATCTCTACATTGAAGACATTGACGTACTGTTTATAGAAATTGGCCTTGAGGTGTATGCTTCCCGTGAATTGGGAAAGCAGGCTGCCGGAAGGGTCGGCTCCGGAAAGTCTGGATGAGGAAAGCGTCTCGCGGTCCACGGAAGGAGAAACGGTGTGGAAGCGCTTGCCTGTGGACTCGCTTATCGCGACCGGAAGATAGGGGACGCCGGACACCTCGGACGTGTCTATATAATCGAACACGAAAGCCCAGTTCTTTTTGAGGAACTTGCCCTTGAGATACGTCTGCGGGTGGGATAGGTCAAGCTCCATCCTTGTATAGACGTCACACTCATAGTCGCTGCGTAGCTCCGGGCTGTTTCTCCGGCGGTTGGCTTCGATATTTGCCAGCAGACGTCTGGCCTTGCTGTCATCCGCCTTCACTACGACCTCCGACAAGCGGTTTTCCTCGGGAGTGAGGAAAAACAGTATCTCGGAGAATACACCCGGTTTTATGTTCATCTCCTGGGACCTGTACCCGAGCATATGGGCACAGATGCAAGTTTTGGAAGCATCGCGGGTGGTGAGTGTGAATGCACCGTCATCGCCTGTGGACACTCCCGTCTGGCTGTCCTTGAAATATACTCCGCAGAAAGGGACAGGCTCGCCGGTAAATGCGTCCAGAACCCTGCCCATTACCTTGGTGGTCTGGGAGAAGGCTGCAAGGCTTGTCAGAAGCAATATGGCTATGATGGCGGCGCGACGCACTTTCTTACGTGACTAGTCTTCAATTAGTTCGTAATCTATCTGTTTCTGGTCCAGGTCGGCGCGGGTGACGCGTATCTTCACCGGCGAGCCCATCGTGTATATCTTCTTCGTGTGCCGGCCTTTTATCTGATAGCGGGCCTCGTCGAATTCGAAGAAATCGGATTTTATGTCCCGCAACGGCACCATACCTTCGATGTGTGTTGGAAGCACCTCCACGTACATTCCCCAGTCGGTAAGACCGCTCACGGTCCCGTCATAGGTATAGCCCACCTTGTCCTGCATATACTCGACCAGCTTGTATTTGACGCTGGCCCTTTCGGCATCGGCAGCGACCTGTTCACGCTCGGATGCGTGCTTGCACTGTCCTGCGTAATATGCCTTATCGGCGCTTTTCCCGTCTTGCAGATAATCTGCCAGAAGGCGGTGCACCATCATATCGGGATAACGCCGGATAGGGGAAGTGAAATGGGTGTAATATTTGAAGGCCAGTCCGAAATGGCCGATATTGTCAACATCATACTTGGCCTTTGCCATACAGCGCAGGCTCATAAGTTCGATGGCGGATGATTCTGGCGTATCCTTTGCCTTGTCGAAAAGCCTGTTCAACTCTTCAGCGACTTTCATTCCGCCCAGGTCGGGAGCGAGCTTGTAGCCGAAAGTCTTGACGAAGGTGCGGAGGTTTTCGAGTTTCTCCTGATTGGGCTCGTCGTGAACACGATATACGAAAGTGCTGTCACGATGTTGTGTGGCAACGAATTCAGTTACGCTGCGATTGGCCAGGAGCATAAATTCTTCGATGAGCCAGTTGGCTTCGAAACTTACCTTCTGCACGACGTCCATCGGTCTGCCTTTTTCGTCGCAGAGGACCTTCATCTCGGGGCGTTCGAAACTTATGGCTCCCGAGGCGAAGCGGGCTTTGCGTAGTTTCGAGGCGAGGTCCCAGAGTTCGCGCACAGCCTCTTCGATGGCTGTCCCGGCCGGCGCGTCAGCGAGGCAGACCAAACTATTTTTCGAGGCGGGCGGTTCGGCAGAACCGGGGCCCCGGGAGAAAAAAGTTTTCGGTCTGCGAGCCAAAGCGCCGCCGGCGATGATGGCCTGGGCCTGATCGTAGTCGAAACGGTAGTCGGACCTGATGACGGTG
>JAKSJV010000045.1 GCA_024402005.1 Bacteroidales bacterium | reverse complement strand
GGAACTCCGGAATACCGTACTGGAGCACGCCGCCGGCCTTGTGCAGGGCCTCGAAAATCGTAACCTTGTATCCCTTTTTCGCAAGGTCGCAGGCGCAGGCAAGTCCGGCCGGGCCGCTGCCTATTATCGCCACCTTATGCCCGTTGAACGGGGGCAGCTCCGTTTTCTTTTCCGAAGAATGTTCCCTGTTCCAATCGGCCACGAAGCGCTCCAGCTGGCCTATCGCCACGGGTTCGAACTTTATGCCCATAACGCAACTGCCTTCGCACTGGTTCTCCTGCGGGCATACACGGCCGCAGATGGCCGGAAGGGATGAATCCCGCGCAATCACCTCCCCCGCTCCGGCAAAATCGCCGGTCGCAACGTGGGAAATGAATTCCGGTATATTTATGTTCACAGGACAGGCCTGCACGCAACGCGGATTCTTGCAATTGAGGCAACGCGATGCCTCGCGAAGAGCCATCTGCCCGTCAAAACCGAGGCAGACTTCGTCAAAATTCGTAGCGCGAACCTTAGGATCCTGATTGGGCGCCACTGTACGTGAGATTCTTTCCATTATTTCGAATCATATTGTTTCTGACGACGCATAGCCTCATCAAAGTCCACTTTCGTTCCGTCGAACTCAGGGCCGTCCACGCAGGCGAACCTGGTCTTGCCATCCACCGTCACACGGCAGGCCCCGCACATTCCCGTGCCGTCGACCATCAGCGTATTCAGGCTGACTACCACCGGCAAACCTAGTTTCTGTGCCATCAGAACACTGAATTTCATCATTATCATAGGCCCTATGGCAACGCACTGTGTATATTCACGGTTTTTTTCCTTCACCAGATATTCCAGCATAGCGGGAATATTGCCCTGAAATCCGTATGAGCCGTCATCCGTGCATATTTCCAGATGGTCGGACACGGAGGCAAGTTCATCGGTGTAAATGAGCAGGTCTTTCGTGCGGGCGCCAAGAATCACCGTGACGTCCGCTCCGTGTTCCTTCAGCCATTTGGCCTGCGGATATACCGGAGCCGATCCCACACCGCCTGCAAGAAATACGAAGCGGGATGACTGAATCTGCTGCGGAGTCCATTTGATGAATTCGGAAGGATTTCCGAGCGGACCGACGACATCCGCGAAGCTCTCGCCTTTTGCCATCGAGTTTATCTTGATCGTGGATGCCCCTATGGACTGGGTAACGATGGTAACCGTACCCTTCCCGGAGTCATAATCCGAGATCGTCAGAGGTATCCTCTCCCCTTTTTCATCATTGCGCACAATGAGAAACTGCCCCGGAAGAGCGGCCTTTGCAATCATAGGCGCACTGACCGTCATCTTGCAGATATTGGGCGTAAGAAACTGCTTGTCAAGTATTTCGAACATAATTTTCAATATTATATCTTATGCCTGTGAGGGCAGTCGGCGGTCTTTCCACATATTTCGCAAGGAGGCAGAGGTTTTTCCTCCACACACTTGTAGCCAAGCTTCTGTATTTCCGCAGCCAGAGTCGTGACATTCGTCTTGGCCGCATCATACTTGATTGTAATGCGCTGCTCCTGAAGTGAAACGTCAAGATCCTTGACGCCCTTTACATAGGAAACGTTTTCAACCACTTTCCTGACACAGTTCTCGCAATGGAGATGTGTCCTGAAACATACCGTTCTAATGTCCTTGCCCGCACCGAAGCAAAGCACAGGCACCATCACGGCAAGAATTGCAATCAACTTTTTCATAATCATCCTTTTTTCCATAATGTAACACGTACCCCTATGTAGCCCTTGATACCCATCAGGGGGCCCCAGATGCAGGATGCGTCGAATTTTGAAGAGGCAGGATCATCTGCCGATATTATGGGGTTCTTCTGCTTGAAATTCGTGAGGTTCTCCCCTCCTATATATATGTCCCAACCTTTCATCCTGTGAGTGACCTGCGCATAAAGCAGCGGATAAACCGGGCTGTAGCCGGCCTGACCGCCGTTCATAAAGTCATACAGGCGGCAGGGGCCGTTTACCGAAGCCGTAAAATCGAATATCCACTTGTTGAGGTTCGTGGCATATTGCAGATTCAGAACGCCCTTGTAGCGTGACACCATAGGCCTTTCCTGCAATCCCCTGTCCGCATAAGAAACTTTTGCATCGGTATAGCGGAAAGTGGCGGTGATATTGAAACGCTTTATGGGTTCGACGTTGAAATCGATCTGATATGTATTGGTATATGACTGACCTTTCGACATATAGAAGTCGATGACATCCGTAAAGTGGTCATAATCGACCACCAGCTGGTTTGTAAACTGCGTACGGAAGTAATCCACGCTCAGATAGGTATTGTTCTCCCCGACGCCGAAGGGCAGATAGAACGTGATGTTTCCGCCGGCCACCCAGGCATCCTCGAGAGGATGTGAGGCGAAAAGCGGGCCGGTCATACTGCCGTCGGCGACCTTGCCGTCGCTGAAAAAGCGTTTTCCTGTGGACAGCGTACCGATATTGTCCGAAACGGGGCAGGCATAACGCAATCCGCGCCCGCCGTTGAGACGTATCACGAATTCGTCAACAGGAGCATATTTCACAGTCACTCGCGGACTTACGCGGAACCTGGCGTCCTGATTGTACCAGTCTCCACGCAGCCCGGCTATCACACTCAGCCTCTCATCGAGATGGAAGGTGTATTCGCCGAAAATGCCGAGATCCAGCAGGTTTGTCACCGGATTGGAAGTCTTCCATTGCTGCGCAAAGACATTGCGGGACAGCATCTCATTGTAATTGTCATACATCGCGCTGAGGCCGAGCGTGAAATGATGCTGCTCCCACATCTGGTTCTGATACAGCAGATTGCCGAAACCGGAAAGCTGCACCCCATTGTATCCTGTGTGAGGTCCGGAGAGGGTCCCGTCTTCCAACGGCCTGTATCCCATTTCATTAATGGCGGAATAATCGTTGAAATCGCCCACGAAGGCTATATTCTGGGTGTTGTCGTCATTCAAGGGAACTCCAACCTTGAGATATGCGTTGAACGACTGGTTGGTAATGTCCGACGTCCAGGGCGCAACGCCGGTGCGAGCCGCAGCATCCGGAGTCTGACCGCCCTGTCTGGAGTCGCGCAGGAAACGGAATCCGAAGCGCACCTGCGTACCGTTCGGGTCAAAATACAGCCAGCGGTTGGCCAGATTCACGCCAAGATTTTTGGGTTCGTCATAAAACCCGTCGCCGTTCATATCGAAAGCCTTGAAATTGCCGCAGACGTGTGCCAGAATCGCTGTGCTCCACTTCCCCTCCTTGTCCAGTTGAAGCGATGAAGCCAGATTCAAATCGGCTTTCAGGTCCGTCATAAAAGACGCATTTGCAAAAAAAGGAACCTCGTCGGTGGGCTTGCGGTGCTCCATATTTATCTGCCCTGTAATACTTTCCACACCGTTGATGACGGAAGGAGCCCCTTTCGCGATCTGTATGCTGGAGAGCCACTGTCCCGGAACATAGGAAAGGCCGAACGGGGCCGCAAGACCGCGCATCACCGGACGGTTCTCGTCAAGCATCTGCGTATATGCACCACTCAGACCCAGAAGTTTTATCTGCCTCGCTCCGGTAACGGCATCCGAATATCCAACCGTCACGCTGGCGCTGTTCTCGAAACTTTCCGCCAGATTGCAGCAGGCCATCTTGCAGAGACCGGCCGCCGTAATCACCTCTGTCCTAAGGTCTTTGTACTTGGACAATACTCCTCCCGAGCCAGTACCGGTGGCAACCGCTGTCGACAGAGTATCACTCCTGTCACCATAAATGCCCGCAGTATCAAGGGGCGCATCCGGCCGTTCCACCTGGGCGCTTGATGAGAAGCAGGCCAGGAAGCATATGGACAGTATGAAACAAATCTTTTTCATTGAGCAGCAAAATTAATCATTTTTTACTATTTTTGTGACGATAAACAAATAAACTTTCATTCGGAAATTATGAAGAATTTTTGGAAAACAGCCCTCGCTGCAGGTGTCGGAGTCATACTTGTAAGCCTGGTTCTCAGCCTGTTCAGCGCTTTCATTTTCGGCGGTATGGTCGCCAGTTTCGGAGCAAGTTCTGAAGCGGCGAAAACAGTGGAGCCGAATTCAGTGCTGGACATCGATTTCAGCAAAGTGGTCATAGCGGAGCAGACGCTCGAAGACAATCCTTTTGCCGGTTTTTCATCGGGAAGCGGATTCTCACAGGAAGAAATCAGAACAGTCGGCATACTGGATGCCGTGAAGGCATTGGAAAATGCAGCCGACGATCCCAACATTAAATTGGCATATATCCGTCCGGATATGGCAATAGATGTCGCTCATCTCGAGGAACTGCGCAGCGCGCTCGTGAAATTCCGCGAGAGCGGCAAGCCATTGGTTGCATATATGGAAATGCCGACAAATGCCGGTTATTACCTTGCCAGCGCCGCCGACAGAATCTATATCTCGAACTATCGCGGAGGTATGAATACGCTGGTTGGCATCAGCGGAAGGCTTGTTTTTCTCAAAGATCTTCTCGACAAGCTCGGAGTGAACGTCCAGCTTATTCGTCACGGCAAATACAAATCTGCCGGCGAGATGTATATCAAAAACTCTGCCAGTCCTGAAAATATGGAGCAGAATACCGTAATGGTGAAAAGCCTCTGGAAAGAACTTGTAACCCCTATGGCCGAACGTGCAGGAATGAGCGTGGAAGAGTTCAACAGGATGATTGACAATCTGGAACTTGTCGAAGCGGAGGATTTTGTAAACAGGCACCTTGCTGACGAGGCCGTAAATATGGACGGTATGAAAGCCAAACTCTGCGCCCTGGTCGGAGAGGATGAAAATGACTTCGACTGCATCAAGAGCATATCCCTTTCTGATTATGCCAAGGCCACAATAAAGAAAAACTACAAGGCTCACGACCGCATCGCCATCGTCTATGCGGATGGCGGGATCATAGACGGCCGCGAGAAGGAAGAAGTGGCAGGCAAACGCTTTGCGGATATAATAGACAAGGTACGCAAGGATGACAAGGTCAAGGCTGTCGTACTCCGCGTCAACTCCCCAGGTGGAAGCGTGATTGCATCATCCCAGATCAAGGATGCCGTCGACCGGCTCAAGGAAGAAAAACCGGTCATAGCATCTTACGGCTCTTACGCGGCATCGGGAGGATATTGGATTTCAGCAGGTTGCGATTATATTTTCAGTGATGCGACCACCCTTACCGGCAGCATAGGAGTATTCGGTATGTTTCCCGATTTCAGCAAGACGGCTAAGGATATCGTCCATATCAATGTTACTGCGGTTCCCTCCAATGCCCACTCCGATATGTTTGCGCTTATGCGTCCTCTCGACAGTAAGGAATATGAATTCATCCAGAAGGACATAGAAACGATTTATACACAATTCACAGCCCTCGTGGCAGATGGACGTCATATGGACGTGGCGAGAGTGGACGAACTCGGACAGGGACGCGTATGGACGGGACGCGACGCACTGGCGATAGGACTTGTCGATGAAATCGGAGGTCTTGAGGCGGCTCTTGACTATGCCGCGCTTAAGGCGGGATGTCCGGAATACCAGCTGGTCAGCTATCCGAAGCCTCTCACGGCTATGGAGCAGTTTATGGAGATGTTCGAGCCTGACACACAGGAGTATCTGGTGAAGCTCAGCGGTCTTGACAAGGCTACGGTCAAGGCGATGGAAGACATCGTATCAGCAAAAGAGCCCAAGGTATTTGCCAGAATGCCTTATACGATGGATATCCGGTAAACGCGACGGGTGGCGGGGGTAATCTTGAGACTTGTGTCGATTCTCTCACCCACAACGGCCAGAACGTGGTGACCGTCACCTTCAAGAACGAGAACGTTCTCCTTTTCTAGAATATTGTATTTGAGGTCAGTGAGCATATCGCTGACCTTTTTCTTTCCTTTGAGGCCGATGGGATTGAGCCAGTCGCCGTCATCCCAGAGGCGGAAAGCGGGCTTATGGCCAAGCGCGTCGGCATCGACGAGCAGCACTCCCCTTTCGGTTTTGGGTGACATCTTTCCGTCCCATTCCAGTTCCTCCACTATTGGTTCCTCCACGCCCGTTTGAGTCTCGCCTAGAGGTTGACGGGGACCGTGATACCCCCCTGGCCGCAGGGGGAGGGGCCCACGCGCAGCGTGGGAGGGGTTGTCACCGCAACCTGCTAGGCGTAGCGAATTAGGGCGTGGAGAGAGCACCAGGGACTTGGAAGTCGTAACAAGGATATATTTCGCGGAAAGGAAACGTTTGCCGCTCAAAACACGGTCACCGCTGTCCAAAAGAGAGGCAACATCAGCAATTACATCTGGGCTGAAGCCGTAACGGCTGAGAACGTCATAAAGAACGTAATGCCAATGTTTGTCGGCCTTGAGCGCGGCAAGGGCAAGATTCCCGTCAGCGTCGAAGTCATAACGGGAGCAATAATCTCGTATGATGGCTTCCGCCTGACAGAAATTGCTGATATCCGAAGAGAAAGTGTCTATGTATGAAGGATTTATCTTCGCAAATAGAGGAAAGATCTCGTTTCTGATGCGGTTGCGCTTGTAATCCGACAGGGCATTTGTGGAGTCAGTGCGCCAGCTAAGTCCGTGACCGGTGGCATAGGCCTCTATCTCATCGCGGGTGAAGCCCAGCATCGGGCGGAAGACTCTGCTCGAACCATACGGGTTGACGCTTGTTTCTGCCATTGCGCAAAGGCCTTTTACGCCCGAGCCACGCAACAGGTTCAGCATAAGCGTCTCGGCGTTGTCATTGGCATTATGGGCCACGCAAACACCGTCGAAGCCGTATTCACGGCACAAACGGTCGAACCACTCGTAGCGCAACTCCCGGGCGGCCATTTCTATGCTTACGCCTTGCTCACGGGCATACTCTTCCGTTTGGAAATCAGCCGTATAGCATTTCAGACCGTGCCTTTCCGCCCACGCCTTGACAAAGGCCGCATCGCCGTCCGACTCCCTGCCGCGGAGGTGGAAATTGCAATGGGCTACCGCCAAAGAGACCGGTGAAGGCGATTCAGCGCCGAAATATGCGTTGCCCTCAATGAAGAGCTCCCCCATAACCAGCGAATCCACCCCGCCGCTTATAGCCAGAAGGATGGATTCTCCGTATTTATGAGGATTGACCCTCACAATTATTTTTTCTTGGGTACGAATGTGTACGTAAAGTTGAGGGACAGGAACTCCTTGAACTGGACAGGGCCCTGTTTGTAATCAACCGAAGGATCTCCTGTATCTTTCACTTTCAAATTAATCAGCGGATCATAGATGAGCCAAGTGCTCAGGCCTATCTTGAAAAACTTTACTGGTGTCCAGGAAATGCCATTATCCCAGTTTATGCGGACAGGGAATGTTTTGTTGATTGCCGGATTTTTGTAATCGTAAAGGTAGTCATAGAAGAGGACCAGCTGAGTTTCGTATTTGAACTTGTCGTTGATCAGCACCTTCACATTAGCTTTTGCCTGGGCACCGAACTGGAACAGATAGGATTTGTAATCCAGTGAAGGGTCTCCGGTTTCACCGACCTTCGGCATACCGTAGGACTGGCGGAGACTTGGAATGGTCACGGCCGTGATACCGCCGGTAAGAGGCGCGAGGTTGAGGTTGAACCACTCATTGGGCTTCCATTCCATACCGAGTGCGACATTGGTGTATGCCGGAGAAAGAAGACCTGACTTCAGATCACCGATCCACTTGGATTTGGGATCGGTAGGAGTTTCCTGCCTGTAATTGTCAAAGTTGTTGCTGAACTGGGTACGGAAATCGATTCCTGCCGAATAGTTCCATTTTGACGTCTCACTGGTCTTGTAACCGAAATGAGTCTCAATATAGATACGGTCCTTGCTTGTCTGGAGCAGATTGGGCTTGTCAGCCGACCAAAGGAAACCGTAATCGAGCTGAATATGGTTTGTCCAACTGGTCAGGTCCTTGTTGTAGTCCGCGGTTACATCCAGGCCCGCAGCGATGGTTGCTGTATTGTATCCACCGGCGGCCCAGTTGACAAGAGCTGTCTGGTTGATACCGAGGTCGAACGAATAGGATGTCATCCAGTAATTAGGTTTCTCCACCTTCGGAGCCGGATCAGCAGCGGCATTGACAGCCTGTGCGGAATCCATTGCCGCTTTCTGGGCATCGGTCAAATCTTGCGCGAATACTGAAAAAGGAATCAGCAGCGCTGCGAGTGCAAATAGTTTTTTCATAATGATTATTAATAAGAAATTGCGAACAGGACACGGCCCTTGCTGGGTTTGCCGCTATAGATGCACTTGCCCTGCTCTTCGTTGTTATATGTATCGATAGGTATGCAACGGATTGTTGCCTTCGTTTCTTCCTTGATCTTCTCCTCCGTCTCCACGGTGCCGTCCCAGTGGCAGAGCAGGAAACCGCCCTTCACGATTTCCGTCTTAAATTCCTCCCAGGTATCCACTTTGCGGACATTGGCGCTGCGGAACGCGAAGGCCTTGTCATATATGTTCTTCTGAATCTCGTCCAGAAGCTTTTCTATCCTGCCCGCTATACCTTCTACAGGAACGGATTCCTTTGTGAGCGTATCGCGGCGAGCGAGTTCAGCCGTGCCCGCGGCAAGATCACGAGGTCCCATAGCAATACGCACCGGAACACCCTTGAGTTCCCATTCGGCGAATTTGAAACCGGGGCGGAGGGTGTCGCGATCATCGATCTTGACGGAAATGCCCTTGGCCTTGAGGTCTGCGGCAATCTTGTCCATTTCGGCGACGACCGCCTGCAACTCTTCAGGGCTCTTGTAGATAGGCACCATAACGACCTGTATGGGCGCGAGAGCCGGGGGAAGAACAAGTCCGTTGTCATCGCCGTGAGCCATTATGAGGGCACCCATCAGACGGGTAGAAACGCCCCAGGACGTAGCCCACACATATTCCAGCTTGCCCTCCTTGTTGGCGAACTGCACGTCGAAGGCCTTGGCGAAGTTCTGTCCCAGGAAGTGCGAAGTCCCGGCCTGCAATGCCTTGCCGTCCTGCATCATAGCCTCTATCGTCAATGTATCGAGGGCACCGGCAAAACGCTCGTTGGGACTCTTGTGTCCGACGACGACAGGAAGCGCCATATAGTTGCGTGCGAAATCGGCATAAACATTGACCATCTTCATTGCCTCCTCCTGAGCCTCCTGCGCAGTTGCGTGCGCCGTATGACCCTCCTGCCACAGGAATTCGGCCGTACGAAGGAAAAGCCTTGTCCTCATTTCCCAGCGCACCACGTTCGCCCACTGATTGCACATCAGCGGCAGGTCACGCCAGGAACTGATCCAGTTCTTGTACGTATTCCAAATGATGGTTTCAGAAGTGGGACGAACCACAAGTTCTTCTTCGAGTCTGGCGTCAGGATCGGCGATAAGGCCCTTTCCGTTCGGGTCCTTTTTGAGGCGATGGTGGGTTACGACCGCACATTCCTTTGCAAAGCCTTCCACGTGTTCAGCTTCCTTGGAAAGGAAGGATTTCGGGATGAACAGCGGGAAATATGCATTTTGAGCACCTGTCTCCTTGAATTTCGCATCAAGTATTTTCTGCATTTTCTCCCATATGGCATATCCGTACGGCTTTATCACCATACAGCCACGCACGGCCGACTGCTCCGCAAGATCAGCCTTGACCACCAAATCATTGTACCATTGTGAGTAATTTTCCTCTCTGGTAGTAACTTCTTTAGCCATTTATCTTGAATTTTTCAGTTTTTATTCCGTAATTTGCTTTCAAACGGACCGATTTGTATTCCGGCATCCTTTTTGCGATGCAAAGATACAAATTTGAATCAAAAATACCTAACAGTATGAAAAGGAACCTTTTTGCTCTCATTTCAGTGGTGCTTTCGCTATCGGAATTCAGCGTAAGCGCCCTGTCTGCAGCGACAGATTACAAGGAGCACAAGTTCCAGGACGGGATTTACACTGCGCGCGCAGACAAAAAAGCGGAGAAATCCGCAGTCTCGGCGTCCAAGGAAAATGCCGCCGCTCTTGTCGCCGCAACCAAAAGTTCAAACATCTATGAACAGGAAGCCGGCGCCGGTATCAGGATGACCTGCAATATGGATGATATTCTCAACAGTTTGGAGGTCGGTTCACAGGTTTTCGTATTGAACATAAACAATCCCTGGAGCAGAAATTGCTGGGGATGCGGATATTGGGGTTATTATGACCCCTTCTATTGGGACAGATGGTACGACCCGTTCTGGCGTCCCTGGGATCCTTTCTGGTATGACAGATGGAGATGGGGATGGGGACCGTACTATGTAGGTCCCTGGGGACCTTGGGGGCCCTGGCCGTATGGTCCTGACCCCTGGTGGCCCGGATACAGGCCCGCACCCGTTTACCCCGTCCATCCCTGGCGTCCTGCAGGAACGTATGCGACAGCAATGCGTGGCGGCAACCACAATATGAGCGGCAGCGGTTTGAACAGAAGGATTGCCACGCCTGCCGGAGGAGGGTCAGGAGCGGTTGTGCTCGGCACCGGATCCAGAGTTGCCGCAGCAAGCAGAACAGCCCAACCCGGAAGAACAGTCAGCCGAACACCGGGGAGAAAAATCACGCCGGTCGGGACTTCGGTACAAGGCAGCAAGGTTGTGACGCCGGCAAGGCGGCAGACCGCAACTGCAACGGCAGTGACGCCGTCAAGACGTCAGGCAGCCACTGCAACAACAGTGACGCCGTCAAGACGTCAGGCAACCACGGCGGCGACAGTGACGCCGGCAAGGCGCCAGGCAGCCACTGCAACAACAGTGGCACCGACAAGGCGTCAAACGTCCGTAGCTACCGGCAATGGCCAAACGCCAAACGTAAAAATAAACCGCAATGTCCGCAGCAGCCAGGCCGCAAGCAGCGCATCACGCAGCAGTCAGTCCGTTAGCGGCATATCAAGCAGCAGTTACCGCAAGAGCGCAAGCAGTTCGGGATCAAGCAACTATGGCGGATCCTCCCGCAGTTACTCGGGAGGTTCTCACAGTTATGGCGGTGGCGGAGGAATGTCGAGGAGCGCAAGTAGCGGCGGAGGAATGTCCAGAAGTGTGAGCGGCGGCGGACACGGACGCAGGTAGAACCTTTTATCTTAAACAAAATATTGAAAAACGCACTATGAAAAGAAATCTTTCAGCAATTTTCATAATGCTGACGGCAGGGATGCTGTCAGCCAATGCCCAGGATAAAATGGGGCTGATATTCGACGGAATGGACTGGAGCGAAAACGATTACGGAGGTTCATCGCGCACTATGGGTATGGGCAATGCCGTGACTGCGCTTGGTGGTGACCTTGGAAGTTTCCAGTTCAACCCGGCCGGAAGTGCCGTGGCATCCTATTCGCAGGTCGCAGTTACTATGGGTGATGCAGTCAGTATGACGACCACCACGGGCGCAAACGGATTTTTCCAGAATTCCTGCGACAAAACCAAGGATAAATTCATATTTCCTAACGGAGGATTCTCCCTGAGATTCGACACAGGAAACAGCACCGGACTGAAACGCTTCACCTTCGGCTTCACAGCAAACGCCGTAAACGTTTACAATTGCGAGACTTATGCCTCAGGCAAGAACAACATCTCCTCTTATGCGGGTTTTGTCGGCGATTTTGCCACAAACTCCCTGTTTACTCCCGGAGACCTGGAAAAATACAATGCCGATTATCTGTCTTCCACATTTTACAATGCCGGTATCATAGGCCACGTTCCTGAATATACCGGAGGCAATCTTTATGCAGGAACCACCGAAAACATCTATAAGGACAAGCAGGGATATTGGAAGGAACTTGGAGGAGAAATCAACCAACAGGACAAGCGCAATATCTCCGGCTCGAAGATGGACTACCTGATAAACTTCGGTTTTGACATCTCCGACATCGTATATTTCGGTGTGAATCTCGGAATTACCAATCTGAATTACAAGGTGCAGGACGTCATTTCCGAACAGGCCAACGCCGTAGCGCTGGAAGCGCCTACCGACGAAAACAGATTCGACTCGGGATTCAAGAATTTCACCTACAACTACTCCTATCAGTCAAGCGGGACAGGATTGTATGGAAAGTTCGGTGTAATAGTCACCCCCATTGACGGACTCCGGATAGGAGCCGCCATCCAGACTCCTACGAGACTGAGAATATCCGAAACCGTAATGCATAGCGCCAACCACGAGGTATTGAACGGCGGAGGTTTCACCGACTTGTACAGCGCCAATTCGCCGCGCAGCGACTGGACATATGACATTTCCACCCCTATGCGTTTCAATCTGGGCCTTGCCTACACGATAGGTGGAATGGCCATAATCAGCGCCGACTATGAGAGGGTCGATTTCAGATCGATGCGTTTCCGTCCTTACAGCGGGGAGGATCAGATATTCTTCGACGGCGTCAATGATGTAATCCAGGGACTTAACGGGCCCCAATATCTGAAAGCACAGAATATGGTACGCGTTGGAGCCGAGGTGAAACCTATCCCGGAACTCGCGATACGCGCAGGGTACAACTTCACGGAGAACGGGCAGTTGATTCCCGACATCAACGGCATTCCACAGAAGGGGGCCGACACCCACGCCTTTACGCTCGGTCTGGGCTATGATTCTCCGGGAGCATTCTTCTGCGACATCGCCGCAAAGATGGCGTACCTGCCGGATTCAGCAATGAAAGT
>JAKSJV010000044.1 GCA_024402005.1 Bacteroidales bacterium | reverse complement strand
TTACTGATATTATTTAATTTTTTATTCCAAACTTGCGTCTGCTCTTTTAACAAAATGGTACAATTTCCCCATTTGAGCCGCAAAGGTATAACCATTTTTTTATATGTGCAAATTTTTAATGTATTAAATAGCATATCCTATTTGCCGAATTTGACGAATAAAAATGGTAATTATGTAGATAAAATCAATATATTACTTTCAATTTGTAAGTAATACTCTTGAAAATATTTAAAAACATAAGTATTTCGCCTGAAAATACGAAATCAGAACTTTAAATATTTTGCAAGAGAATTCCTGTGAATCTTGTATTTTCCGCCACTTTGCACATCGGAATACCCTGTACGAGCTTCTTCATAAGGTTTTTATCTGCTGTTCGGTGGGTTTTTCAGAAAATTCAATACCCGTTTTTAACGAAGTTTTTACTTTTTTTATTTTTTAACGGATTTTTTATGTAACTTCGCGTTTTAATCAATCACTTATGAAAAAGCTTTTTTATTTTGCGGCAATGCTGTCATCTTTGGCGGTGATGTCCTGCGAGGGTCTCAGTCTTGAGCCCGGAAAAGGTCCTGATGAGGGCAATGAAGAGAAGGCGCTCATCAGCTTTGCAAAGGCGGAAGTGGGAGAAGATTTCCCGCAAATGGAACTTCTGTTCGGTCTTACCATCGGTGAGCCTGTCAATGTCAGCAATGTCAAGCTGATTGCTGATGAAGACGGAAACATCACTACTGAGGAGAAACTGTATTGGGGAGAGGGTCAGAAGACAGCCTCCACCTTTACGGCTTATTTCCCTTATGATGCGTCATATAGGGACACGGTAAATGTCTTTTCCGTAAAGGAAGACCAGTCTTCGGAAGAGAAATTCATCCTTTCCAACCTTATGACAGCCACGACTTCTGCAAGTCCTTCCACCAAGTTTGTGTCAATGAATTTCAAGAACAGGATGGCCGGACTGGATATGTATTTCGACAATAGGACGGGAAAGACGATTAAGGAAGTGTACGTCAGCTCTGTTTATCCCGCAGTCAATCTGAATATAGTAAACGGAGAATGTGTCACCATTCAGAATAATCCGGTCGACATCAAAATGTTGTATGTCACAACGACTGCCAAAGGTCTGGATTTGTATAATGCAATCATTCCCGTGCAGACATCGTCTCTTGCCCTCAACGTGGTTTATACCGACGGTAGCAGTCAGACCTGCACTCTTGACAGCGCCATAGCTCTTGAGGCCAAGGTATATTCTACCGATGAGAACCCCATTATTCTTGCCAAAGATGCGACTGAAGCAACCTTCTCCGTCACCGTATCCGATTGGGCAAACGGCGGTTCATTCTCTTTCTTGAAGGAGGAGGATGAGTACACGATGCAGATTGAAATTTCCGAAATTACCCATAAATCATTCAAAGCGGCTTTCACTCCGTCCGACAAAGAAGTGTACTACATTTTTGCCGCTTATTCCAAATCTTATTTGGATGAGTTGCTGAAGACTTATACTTTGGAAAGTCTGATACTTGAAAGAATAGAGGGGTGGCGCCCGTACAATGAGCCATATTATGGCGGCATAGAAAAACTGATGTCGCTGCTCTGTAATAAGGGTGATTTCTATACGACTTTCACTGATGCTCCGGCAGAAACCGAGGTGTCCGTTCTTGCAGCCTTTTTCGACGCCCACGGAAACCTGATTTCCAAATGTTTCAGGGAGGATTCCAAGACCTTGCCCAGGCCGGCTGGTGACGAGGCTTACGAAAATCTGCTCGGCACATATACATTGCCTGTACTTGATTATTTTAACAATGATGCTCCGTTTGAAGCGTCTGTCGTAATCGAAGCGGATGAGGTTAATGAGACTTTCGTATTCTCGATGCCGGAATTGTCTCCTGATACATACCTGGCCGTATATAATGCCGAAACAGGGACTCTCAAGCTTACCAACGGTCAACTTGGACGGCTTGGTTATTACTGGGATTTCGGCGTAGATTGGGGATATTGCGCCATTGGGTTGGATATGCTTTTTTGGAATTCCGATCTTGCTGTTGGCAGCATTGCTATCTCTCCCAACCAGGATGGTTCAGTACTTACATTGTCTTCTTCTCCCGCTGTTCCTGCACAGGATACACTTTGTCTTATTAGCGGCATATATAAGCAAGGTGACACGAGTTTTTCGGGACATTATAGATTCTATAAATTATTAAGCAACACCCTTACCGAAGCTGCACCGGCAAAAGCCGTTTCAGAGAAAGGTTTGACTTCATTCAAGACAAAGGAGACAGGCATTTTGCCCAAACGCAATATGAAGGGTGCCAAAATCCATAAGGAACTCAGATAACTTTAATCGGAACAATTATGAAAACAATATATAACAAGACAATAATTGCCGCAATGGCGCTGGTCTTTACTGTTTCCTGCCAGGGTCTTCAGGACATCACGACTCCGGATACCACGGGCGATGACGCCAGGGAGATAAAGTTCAAATCAGTCTCCGTTCCTATGGCGGCAGGACAGCAGTCGGTCGTAAGCGCCGGTCTTTTTGCCGGTGACCCCATAAATATGGACAACGTCCGTCTGGACATCAATGCTTCCGGCCAGGTGACGCCTCAGACTCCGATTATGTGGGCGCCCGGGCAGGAAAAGAGCACGGACTTCCTTGCCTACAGCCCTTACGATGAAACTTATTCAATCCGTTCAGAGGTAAAGTTTGCCGTAAAGGCCGACCAATCGACAGCCGCGGCATCCGCAGCTTCCGACCTGCTTGTGGCCCAGGCTCTTTCAAAGCCCGCTGACGGCGCCGTTGCCCTCAACTTCGAACACAAGCTGAGTCAGATATCGGTTTATCTGGACAACAGGACTGGCAAGGACATCACCAGGGTTACCTTTGCCTCACTTGTGGACAATGTTGTACTCGACCTCAATACGGGAGATGTGACGGCAGGGTCGTCAACTTCAGACATAGTCGCATACAATGACGCGGACCGCAAATGCTATAGCGTGATTGTTCCTGCGGGAACTTTTGCGCTCGATCTGAAGATAACCCTTTCCGACAGCACTGTGCTCAGCCGCAAAACCGACGAACTGAGTTTTGTTGCAGGTAAGAGCTATGACAATGCCAATGAACCTCTCGTACTGGAAGATTCTGTTGTAGAGCCCATCAACGTCAACCTCTCCGTATCCGACTGGACATACGGCGGCAATGTTTCCTTTGATGAATATGAGAAGGAACCGGTGTTTGAAATATATGATGCAGGTTGGAATGTTATTTCTGACTTTTCTACCATCAATATTCCCTCCGACGGCGGAAAAGAAGTTCTTTTCGTGAATTCCAATGTCAATTGGGATGCTTCCTCCAGTGCCGACTGGCTGAATGTCAGCCCTATCTCCTTTGCGCCTGTTGGCGATGATGCATCGTACGTTGAAGTAGATGTTACGGCTGCCGCCAACAGCGGTGAACCGCGCAGCGCAACCATCACCTTCTCCGTAGAAGGCCAGCAGGGCGTTGTCATCACCGTGAACCAGGAGAAAATGGTTCCCTTCACCGCCCAGATAGAACTGATGCTCCCCAGCGAGTTTTTCGGAGCGCCTGACGACAGATATCCCGACTGGAGTTGCTTCATATCCCATATCGGAATGCCTACAGCTCCCGTAGTGGCAGGTGGTTACGGATTATGGAAAAAGAGTGCCTGGGATGACCTTCTTTCCAACTGGGAGGACAATATTGAAGAGGTTATCGCCATAGTCGATGAATACGGCGGCGCCTTCACGGCCGCAGATCTCGAAGAAATCAATGATCTCGAGAATGGAGGTATATATTGGCTGTTCTCCAATCAGATTCCGGAAACTGAGTACATCCTTGTCACCAAACTTGTCGATGCTAACGACCGGGTATATATCAACTATTCCATCAAAGCCACGACCGCAGAACCCGAAATCCCCTACACCGGCGAACTTGTTCTGGGCAACTATCTTATGACAGACAACGAATCTCTCGACCAACCCAGCAGCAACGTATTCACCCTTAAGACCGCTGATGGTGGTGATACCAATTATCTGCTCACCAAGGTTTGCGTTCAGGAGGACAATTTCAATTGGAAGGCGGTTTATGACAAGAGTGCAGGCACCCTGACTATGAGCGGAGAGGCTGTCGGCTATGAATCCTATGGTCCGCTGTGGTTCTATACATTGTTCAGCAAAGGAAGCTACGGTGCCGGATATATTGGTTCAGGAGAAAGTGGAGAAGAGCCCGTTGTCTTCACCGTTGACCCCGCCACCAAGCAGATCAACGGTCTTGCAAGTGGAAGTGAAATCAGATGCTTCGCTGCCAGTGGATCCTCAATCCTGGGTTACTTCACATACTTCACTGCAGAAACCACGACCATCACCTACCAGAGTTCTGTTTCCGCAGGAGACTACCTCTGCCGCCAGTCAGGCATCGTTAATGCAGCCAAGAATGCCGTACAGCACTCAGTATTCGAGATGCCCAGACTTCTTGGGAAGCAGACATTCAAGGCACATAAGGCAATCAGATAACTTTAATCGGAACAATTATGAAAACAATATACAACAAGACAATAATTGCCGCGATGGCGCTGCTGTCTGCGGTGTCCTGCCAGGTTGCGAAGGAACTCGCAGATGTGCAGGAGGAAACTTCCGGCAGGATAGAGCTGAAGTCCCTCGTCGCCCCTATGGCCGGGGAGCAGCAGACGATCAAAGACGCCGGTCTTTTCATCACCTATCCCGTGAATATCGATAACGTCCGTCTCGACATCGATGCTTCCGGAGCTGTGACTCCCGAACAGGACCTGTTCTGGGGCAAAGGTCAGAAGGAAGAATCCAACTTCTACGCCTACAGTCCTTACAATCCGGACTGTACAAGTGCTTTCGTCCTGAACTTCACGATCAATGAGGACCAGACGACACTTGAGGGGCTGAATGCTTCCGATCTATTGGTTGCCTCTGCCTCCGCAAAACCTTCGGACGGAGCCGTGTCCCTCGAATTCCATCACCTTTTCAGCCAGTTGAACATTTATTTCGACAACCGCAGCGGGAAGGAAATTGAGGGCGTGAAGGCAACAGGCATAGCAAACAATCTGACTGCCACCCTCAAGTACAATATCATCACCAGTGCAGAAGGCAACGCTGACATCAAGGCCTACAAGGACGAGACCCTCGGCTGCTACAGGATGATATTGCCGCCTAACTATTATTCAAAACTCAAGCTTCAGATAGCGATGTCCGACGGCACAGTCAAGGAATATGAGGCAGGGGAATTGACACTGGAATCAGACAAATACTATGACAATGCATCATCTCCCATCATTCTTCAGAAAGACGAAGTCAAGCAAATAAAACTAAATTTCACTGTTTCTGACTGGGATGACGGCGGACAGTTGAATTACAATAAAGGTGAAGAAGAAGGCGGATACGATTCACTCGCCGACCTCGCCTCTACCGCCACATCCACCGAGTCTGCATTCAAGGCTCGCGTCAAGAATATGGTTGTCACCTATGTCTATCCTTCAGGCAACAAGGCTTTCGCCCAGGATTTGACCGGCGGTATGACAATTTACTGCAAGTGCTCTTCCTTGTACGGGAGCTATACCGGCTGGATAAACGGAAGAATTATGCTCTATCAGGGATATGCCGAACTGACTGCACTCGATGTCAGCTCCGCCGAGCAGGATCCCGATGCAGCGATCCCCGAAAAGGAACTCACCCTTGAGGAACTGGAGAACAATTATAATAGGTATATCGGCTGCCGTATACGCCTGAGCGGAATACAGGTGACCAAAGGTTTTACTACCGGAACGTCCGCCAAACGTACCGGTGAAATTTACCAGGGTGGCAGGGCGATGCAGATCTATAACGATTCGAATGCGGCCTTTGCAACCGAAGGCTTCGAAGGCGAGCTCATAGCATATCCTGCGCTCTATAATGGTGTAAGGCAGCTTCTTGTCTGTGAATCCGACTGGTTCGTCGGCCAGGAAGTGCCTGTAGCGAATTTCCAGGACAATACGATCCCCGGATTCTATGTACTCTCGTCGGGTAAGTACAACCCGGTTATGACCCTGTCCGTGAACGATCAGGTCTGCGTCGGTATGAGGTCTTCATATATGAACTTCAGCGTAATGAATCCGGCAGGCGGTTATTCTGTGCTCTGCCGTTTGGAGACAACCGGTCTGTCGGTAGGGAACACTGTGGAGGTAAAGGTCTCAACTTTGGGGACTTCAGCCATTCCGACAGGAACGTTTAAATATGATGTTGTAAAGGCTGAAGGCAGTCAGTATTGGCTGCTCTCCGCGGATATGAATACAGGATTTATCCTTAACCTCTAAAATGAACGGATTATGAAAAAGACCATATTTATAATTGTATCGCTCCTCTGGTCGGTTCTCGCATCGGCGGAGGTCGTAGATTATGCAAAGGCTGAAGCTTTTGCAAAGAAGTATTTCGCATCCGGCAAGGTAACTCCTGTCAATGCCCGCACTGTTGCGGCAACGTCTTCCGCTGCCGAACCTGAGGCCTTCCATATATTCAATAATGAGAATGGCGGATGGGTGATAATCGCCGGTGACGATGTGGCGGCTCCGGTATTGGCATATAGTCCAACAGGCAGCCTTGATATGGCCGGGATACAGGAGAATACCAGTATGAACGCCTGGCTCGGAACAGTGAAGGTCAGGATAAAGGATGCAAGGGCAAAAAATTCCGCTCCCTCGAAGGCATGGACCGGCGGTGTCCGTATGTCGGCATACGGCAACGGCAATGTTATTGAAACAGCCCTCTGGGGACAAGGCAGTCCTTTCAATGACCTTTGTCCTATTGATGGCGGTTACAGGAGCGTTACCGGATGTGTGGCTACGGCGATGTCCATAGTGCTCAGGCATCACAAGCATCCTGCCCACGGTACGGGAACGCTTTCCTCTTATACTACGCAGACCAAGAAAATCAAAGTGGAAGGCTATAGTATTGATGACCATTTTTATGATTGGAATCTTATGCCGTATAATCCACAATCCATCACAACGTCGAAGCAGAAAGAGGCTGTCGCCCAGCTCGTCCACGACTGTGGCGTGATGGTCCAGATGGACTATACTGCTAATAGTTCCGGAGCACTTAGCGAGGATATAATCCCGGCTCTCGCCGAGCATATGGGATATACAAAGACGGCAAGGCTCATATCCCGCAGTTCAGTATCGAATGACCAATGGCTTGAGATGATTGCAGGCGAGATTGACAATGGCCGCCCTGTTCTTTACAGCGGTATCAGCAATGATGGCGGTCACCAGTTTGTATGCGACGGCTATGACGGCAAGGGCAATATCCGCATAAACTGGGGATGGAAAGGTTCCTGCAACGGATATTTCAGCGTCTCTTATCTTGGCGACAACAATTCAGGTGTTTTCAGCAATTACGATGATGCCATTTTCGGACTCAAACCGGCGGAGGCCTCCGAACCCGGATATATCCCTGATCTGCAATTTATTGACAGAGGCCTTTCGGTTTCTGGTGATATTGTTAAAGGAACTTCGTTCAAGGTTTCGATTGCAGGGGTGGTCAATTGGGGAGCGGAAGCGTTCAATGGAAATATCGCTTTCTTTCTGGCGGACCGGAACAATGCTTTGAAAGAGATGATAAGTAGCAAGTTGAGTATTTCCGTTCCTTCAATGAATTATCTTGGGGATATCTCATCTGTAAGCTGCACAATCACCTCTTCTGATATCAAGCCTGACGACGGTATAGTACTGGCCTATCAGTGGAACGGTGAGTGGTATGTTGTAGGGAGTACCACTGTCTATGGTTATAATCCCATTGCCAGATGTGGTGTACTTGACGTTCCTGTAATCGTAGTCAGGGACAACATACGCCCCGGCGAAAATCTGTACTTCAACCTCAATCCCGGCCGCGAGGCAATTTCGTCCGTTTCGTGGTATTATGACGGGAAGGAGCAGTATTACGGTTATGTTACAGCAAGCACCGGTGTACACACCGTAAAGGCTGTGGTCAAATATAACTCAGGAAATAAAGATATTCTTTACAGACAGATAGAAATAAAATAATACCATAAATTCATACGCCTTTATGAAAAAATCTGCGCAATGGCTGAACCGTTCCCTGGTATTGGGTGCGTTCCTGCTATCGGGGTGTGTATCTGACCCGAACTATAACATCGACAAGTTGGACAACATCGACACCAGTATCAATGTATTCGGTGACGGTATCGAGCTTCCTATCGGGAAAACCGAGCAGATTTCTCTCGCCGACGCCCTCAAGATGGCAAAACTCGACCCTGAAGCGGCCGATTCTTTCCTGAAGAAGGACGAAAACGGTGACTATTCCATCTCTGTCAACGGAGACTACGACCTGAACGACGTAATCAAGGACCTCCATCTTGAGGACCTCGGTAACATCAACGGAGCGTCTTTCTCCAAGAATGTGGAATACCAGCTGGGAGATTTCGATAAAAACCAGTTCAAGATTGAGGGACTGAACTTCTCGTATCCCCACGAAGGGTTCCTTAATGTAAACCTTGACAATATCAACAAGAAGATGCCCGATATTGAATCCTCTTCGAAAATCAAGACAGAACTGTACAAATATCTGCCTGCCGATATGGATTTGGGAAAGACGGTAGGCGATTTCAATTTTTCTTTCGATAATCTTATCGATGTCAGTGGCGTGACATCGATACCCGGTTTCAGCGATCTTAATGGAGCATATGAACTTCCCATTCAAAGCTACATAACATCTGAGATTGGAATAGAACAACAGAATGTAGATTTGAAAGAAACATTGAAAATCGGAGACAATGCAAATAAAATAGATGACGTCGCAAACTTCAAGCTGGGAGACCAAGGCAAACTGAAAGTCTCCATCAAGGCAGAAAACTGCCCGCTGACAAAGGGAAGCATCACACCGGACCTGAACATCAATATTTCATCGATATTGGTTCTTTCTGATGCACAAGAAAACAAGATAAGTCTGAAGAACTTGGTTCTTGATAAAGATCACGAATGGACAAATGAGGGTAGCTTCCCTATTTCAGATCTCGCAAATAATTTTCCTACGTTCAATAAAAACACGAAAGAACTGAATCTGGATGGTAAAGTGACCATCGACGGTTCCATAAGTATAAAAGATGCCTATTCAACGGTGAATGCCGTTAAAGCTCAAGTTGACCATCCGATGTCACTGAAAGCGACCATTTCCCTTGACGGGGTCGTACTTGACGAAATGGATATCACTCTTGGACAGGGTGTAGGCTATGAGGCGGATGAGAAGAAGGTGGAAATAGCCATCAACAATTACGAAATACCCGAAGGTGTGGCCTCTGTGGAAAAAGTGTATTTCAGTGAGGACGAAAAACTTTCCGTCAAGATCAGCGCCGACGGATTAAGCGGAATAAAGTCAAGCGACGGTACAAAACATCTGTCCATCGTCCCCAAAGTGGAAATCACCTTCCCAAATGATATCGAAATAGCCGAGGCCGATGCCAACAACAAGGTTACCATAAAAGATATAGACCTGTCCGCCGGAGACATTGAAAAGAAATACACCCTAGTTTCCGTAACTCCCAAATGTTCAGGCAAAAATCTGACGTTCACCGGCAATATCACGGCAAAGGTCACAGTCGCGGCAGGAGGCACTTTCAGCAGCAAGACTCTCCCGACCTCTGCGGCAAAGGACCTCGTCGTCAAGTCCGATATCTACTTGAAACCCAAGTTGAAAGACTATGACGTAACCCTAAAAAAGGACGAAGTAACCAAACAGGTAAGCGAGACACGTGATTTCACCTTCCCTATGGAAGGGATGGCCGATTTCGGGACATTCACAATTACGCCCAAAGGCTCGCCCGTGGCAAGTCTGGAATTCAATCTTCCGACTATGCAGGAGACTGATATCATCGCCCGGAATCTGGTGATAACGATACCGCAGATGATAAGCGTTGACGCCAAATCCATAAAAATAGAAACTGGCGATCCCATCGACAACGAAAGTCAGACCAGCTGGACTTTCGATTCCGCAAACAATGCCCTCAAATTGAACGGAAAACTTCCGTCTAAAATCGAGATTCCCATCAGCAACCTCATTGTGGAACCCAAGACAGGAGACGACGGTAAAATGGAAGTAAAGGGAACCTTTAAGATTGAGGGCGGCATTTCTGTATCAAAACTGCAAATTACCCGCACTACTTTTGAAGATATAAACGGCAAGAATCTGGAGGTGACGGCCAAAATACCCACCATTGAAGCGCAGTCAATCGAGTTGACAGGCGATTTCAACAAGAGTCTGGATTATGAAGGCAATGACATTGTGATTCTTGATTCGGAAGCGATGAAGAACATCCCCGAGCAAGTCAAATCGCTCGATGAAGTCATTCTCGACGGCGTGAACGCCCTGATAGAGATTAAGGTGACAGGCCTGCCGGATATGAACGGAAGCAAGTTCGTTCTCAAGGGCACGAAGATAGAGCTGCCTGAATTCCTGTTCGGCGAAAATGACAGTCATACCATTGTTCTGCCCGATGAAATAGTGATTTCAGAAGGCAAGGCTGTGGTGCAGAAGGCCCAGCTGACCAAACTTGCCAACGTGCAGCTCGCCGGCAAGGACAAGATTACCGGAGACATCAATTTTAAAGCCTCCCTGTATGCACAGAAGCCTTCAGTGGACCTTTCCACCCTCAAGAACAAGATAACGGCCGAGGTCAAGATAGGCGTGGGCAACGGCGAGAATGCTGACAACCCCGGCAAGATAGCCATTTCCAAGGCCAAGGTGAAGGTGGGCTACGATCTGGAGCAGAAGCAGACTCTGTCATTCGGAGACATTCCCGCCGAACTCAAGGGTGAAGACATCAACCTCGCGCTGAATCCAGAGATGCATCTCGAACTGAGCACCAACTTCGGTGCTCCCGTCAAGGGCGACATCATCCTGACGCCCATTATCGCTGATGTCCCGAAGGAATCCGTCACTGTGACCGGCATAGAACTGCCTTACTCCGATGACGGCGTGACGGTGAAGGTTAATAAGTACGCAATAGGCTCCAATGCCACGGTGGCTCCGGATGAGCAGGAAATCAAGACTGACCTTTCCAAGCTTCTCACGCAGATTTCCGACTCCATCAGTGTAGCCATCAAGGTCAAGATTGATGATACCAAGGAATGTGTCATTTATCCCGGTGCCGATTACAAGTGCGGTATGAAGTACAGCCTCAAGGTTCCTATGGCTTTCGGAGATGGTTTCGGCATCAACCTGAATGCCGATATCCCCGTTGAAGCATCCATCAACGATTATCTCAAGATGGCTGACGGAGCGAAACTCGCCGGAACCTATCTCACGACACTCCCAATAGGAGCCGAATTGGAGATATACCTCCTCGACCCCGACGACAAGCCGATTGAACTGCTTGACCCCGAGGACAAGTCAAAGGTGATAACGCACCTTACCCTCACTCTGGACAAGAGCATTGACGGCAAGGTTGAGAAAGACGGCACATTCGGTGTGGAACTCATCTTCAACGACAAGGCAAACGTCAATCTGAAGAAGGTACACCTCGGTATCAAGGTGGATGCCTCCAAGAATGTCAATCTCAACGAGAAGCAGTACATCCAGATTACCAATCTCAGCATAGGATTGCCAAAAGGCGTCAATGTAGAATTCCAAAACAAATAACGGCTGCCATGAAAAAGACTATATTATCAATATGCATTATGCTGGCTGCCGCATCAGCTGCCAGGGCTCAGGAATTCACTACTTCATACTTCCTGGACAACAACCTGTACTCTTACCGCATCAACCCGGCCATCCCGGGTGAAAAGGGCTTTGTGGGCTTCGCGATAAGCAACGTCAACCTCTCATTCGGTTCCAATACGGGCATAAACGCATTCCTTTACCCGCGGGACGGGAAACTGGTGACCGGTCTTCACAGTTCCGTAAGTTCCAGCGAGTTTATTGGCAATATGCCCAAGACCCTGCGTATGGACCAGGTGTTCAACGAAAACCTGCTGGCAATAGGCTTTTGGACAAAAAAATCCTTCCATAACATTGAATTGAATGTCAAGGAAGACATATTCGCAGGGCTGCCCAGGGATATGTTCGAGATGTTCAAATGCGGTTCCAACCCATATCCCTATGACATCAGCAACACCAGGCTTTCAGTGAAATCCTATGTCGAGGTGGCTTATGGCTATCAACGCAAGATCAATGACAAGTTCTCTGTCGGCGGCCGCCTGAAATTCCTCGTCGGCCTTGCCGCAGGAGATGTCTTATTCAACAAGGGCGATCTGACGGTAAACGGAAATCAGGTGACTTATGACCTTGACGCCAGAGTCCGTCTGTCAACTACCATGCTGAATCTGAAAATGGACGTCAAAGACAATTCGGATATTTTCGATTTCTCCACCCTGCGTATGGACATCGGCGACATCAAGCCCTGCGGATTGGGCGGTGCCGTGGATCTGGGTATGACCTACAAGCCGGTGAAGGACCTTACTTTGAGTTTCTCCGTCATCGACCTCGGCGGCATATCCTGGAACTATGATATTGTAGGCAAGTCTACCGGTAGCGACTCTTTTACCGGCGAAACCATAAAATCTGACGGTACAATCAAAGGAGACCTGAAGCAGTTCACCGACAATCTTCAGAAACTTGCGGAATTCAGAAAAATAGAAGGTGAGGACAAGGCCTTCAATATGCTCTCCTGCACGCTGCATCTGGGCGCAAGATACTTTATGCCTTTCTACGACCGCCTTTCCGTCGGTCTGCTCGCAAGCTACAGGATAGACAAGTTCAACCCCTGCCTCGGAGCGAAGTTAGGCGCCACGGTCACACCGGTGGACTGGCTCAGCCTGACAGGAAACTACGGAATAAACAGTTACGGCAAAAACTATGGTCTGGCCCTGAGCCTCAATGCCTTGAACTTCAATTTCGTCCTCGGTTATGAGGGATATTCAGGAAAGATTTCCAATGTACAGGTGGCGGACATACTCAGTCTTGTCACCCCTATGGACTCATTCCAGAATATGGTCAAACTGGGTGTGAACATCACCTTCGGCAAGAGGCACAACGGCTTCAAGTCCTTAAGCGACAGTTTCATCCACGGAAAGAAAGCCGTCGAGGAAAATGGCGAATAACAGATAATAATGATTCGGGAGGCTATTCGATACGGAAGGCGTCGGCGATGCGGTCGGTGCTGTCGATGACCTCCCAGCCGAAGAACTGAACCT
>JAKSJV010000043.1 GCA_024402005.1 Bacteroidales bacterium | reverse complement strand
ACACCGAAGACCCCGCAGTGCTCTACCGCAACTTCCGCGGCCGCGACCCTCAGCCGGAAGCCCTTATGAAGAAGCTCGGGCTGAACTGAGCGTTCATCGTTAGAATTGTACGATAGGCCTTAAGGACATCACGATTATTGCTACGCTGTCCGCGGGGTTGACCTTCTTTCCGGAAAAGACAGTGTCGGCCTTCCTGCAATACGAGCACGGTTTCATAGACTGGCCGTTTGACCAGCTGAAAGCAGGTATCAAGGTGTCGCTGAAGATATTGTAAGCCTAGAACAGAAAATATGCAAAATTGTGATGGACAGCTTACAGCCCGAGCATTGCGGCGGGATGTATGCCGAGTACACGGCATATTATGCTGGCTTGTTTGAGGGATGGCTCTGATTTGCCATTTATGTAGTCGCTGATTCGGGAAGGGCTTACTCCGAGGTCTTCGGCGAGTTTTTTCTGCGTCATTTCCTTCTCGGAAAGACCGTTTGCAATCAGTTCTGCAACCGTTGGTTTCTCGATAGGGAAGTACTCTTTCTCGTATTCAATCACAATGTCGGACAAGAGAGCCAGTTCAACTGCCTCTTTGGTATTCGGATCATAGCCGTCGACAATCGGCAGGAGTTCTTCTATCCTCTGCCGGGCGAATTCATATTTTTCCTTGCTTACCATATTCAAATATTTTTTGCATCAATATCATCATAATCGGCGTGGCGTCCCACCCAGCGGATGAAAACATACCCCATAATATATTTTACGACAACTATCAGTCTGAACTTATTCCCTGCAATATTGAATATCACATGCTGGTTGCCGACGTAATCAGCAGATGGGAAGTCTTTCCTGATATCGGAGAAGTTTTGCCATCGGGCATCTTCTACAATTTCATACCACCTTTCCAAAGGGATCCTGGCTTCTTCGTTTCCAGCGCTTTCAAAGAATTCCTTCAGTTTTCTATGCGACACGATTCTCATCTTCGGGTATTGTTTCCTCAAAGATAGCGAAAATTCCGTAAACAAGAATAAAATAGTATAAAAATCTCGTTATTCGGATTCGCTGTGTGGATTATCTGCGATCTTCAGGACGCTTATAATCAAAGAAACGGCCCTCCGCAGTGGAGAGCCGTTTCTTTGAAATCATCAGTTTCCTAATAGGGAGACTGACTAATAAGTCTAACGGGCAATCAGATCGATACTGTATTTTTTAGTATCGGCCTTTTTGATTGCACTTGCTTTTAATTTTGAAGATCTCTTGGAATATCCATCTGCCTTGATATTTGCGAGAGGCTTTTCTTCGGAAAGATTAGCTGAACTTGCAACGGCTGTTTCCTTTGTAAAGGTAATGGAACTACCAACATAGAAAGACCATACGTAGTTTCCAGCAGACATGAAGTATGGATTGACAGGCGTTATTGTCCCCTTCTCAAAGTCTGCATGGAAGACAATATCTGCAGTGAAGGTTCTAGTATCTATTGATGTTGAAGGATCATCAGTTCCTTTCCAAACAATGTTGGCGCCATCAGTAATATCGCTTTCTGTACCGCAGGCCACTACAATGTTACCGTTCTTTGCATCCCAATTTGCAGTTACGTCTGATACTTCGTAACCGTACCCGGTCATTGTTGTTATCAGACCGACATCAAAACCTTTAATAATGATAGTTGTACCATCTGCTGCTTTGGAAATATTCCAAGTCCAGTTTGTATATGATTTGGGATACTGTTCATCGTTGAATAAGTAATCCGCGTATTCATATACTGAAGGGCATACCCATGTACCTACGATTTCATCGGGAACTTCTACCGGTATTGTGAGTTTCTTTGTTATCAATGCATGGCTGATGGTATTCCCATTACCCTCATACGAGGGATCGACAATCTGCCACGAGACGCCTAAGCTGCCGAAAGCAGAATCAAGATTGATTTCATCATCCTTGAATTGACCATATAGGATCATTGACGGAACATCCGTTGTGAACGGATATTCTGACACATTCTTTCCTGGCAGAACACCGGCAATAAATAAATTGCAGGGGCCATATTTTCCTATAGGAACAGTTATCCCGGTTGCCTGTTCGTAAATGACGAAATTGCCTTTTTCAAATTTTGCCTCAAAAGAAGGGATAGTGAACAATTCGTCTACTGACAGCATTGACAGGCCAGACACAGAATACGAACTACCATTCACTTTCTCTGCAATTGTGATGGTTTCTGATCCCATTTTCCATTCACCAAGATAATCTTCATAGGCGGCAGCCGAAACAGGTAATTCGAAAGCAGGAGTATGGAAAGGAACTGTAATTGCTTCAGAAACGCTTAAATTCTCATCGACACGATACACATAGAATACATAATCTGTATTCGGATCCAAATTATCAATGAAACCGTTGTCCTTGATGTTGTATGCAAGTTTGTCACCTTTGAATGCAGCGTCGCTGTTGATGAGAATCTGGAGAGAAGTTCCGCCGATACTCTTGAAATACTCAAGGTGTGCTTTTGCCAGAGCCCAGGCATCAGCATACTTGCTGACCTCTGATGCGCTCTTTATGTCCATAACGTAATATACATCCTTTGACTGAGGGGTAATGGAAACGGAAAGTTCAACATTTGCCGGACCGGTTGTCTCGCATTTATCAACGGATACCTGAGCTTCGAATTCGAGAGGCTTGATTTCGACGGTAATCTCGGGGATGTGATAGATGTTGTTCTTCTTGACGGAAGCCGTCTTTGTGGCGGGAACTACCATTGTTCCTTGATCTGTGGTGATGGCCAACTTCAGGTTGGTGTAGTCAGCCTCGGGAACGGCGATATAGAAGCGTCTTGCCGCATCCTTGCTGAGCGTGGCTGCCGTGCCGCATCCAAGGTCCACGTATGTGGCGGGTTGGGATGACATACTGCGGTACCAGCCGGTGTAAGTCAGGGCACCCGTTTCAGAAATTGACATACCGTTAAGTGTGCCTGAAATGTACTGGTCAGCCGATACCCTGATATTTGAAACATATCCCTCACCTTTGAGGTCTATTGCGAGCAGACCGCAGACGTTGTGGAAATGGATTTCGTTGTAATCGGTGGTCTCCGCATACATATAGTTCACGTTGGTCACCTTGTTGTCCAGACCGTAATTCTGGTTCCCCGAGAGGACAAATCTGCCCGCTGAGTTTGAATAAGACTGTGCGGGATAGAAAGCGCGGTATGACGCGGCTGTCGTGGGGGCTGTTCCCGTGAAGAAAGCCCTCATAGGGTTGTTTGCATCAACGGAATCGACCGTGAAGGTCTTGTTGTTGCCGATCTTGATCAGGTCGCCTTTCACCCAGGCAAGTTTCACGTCGTCCACGAGGGAAAGTTTAGCTGCGTCAACGTCGTCAAGATAAGCGACGATAGTTACCTGTTCTCCGGAGTTGTCCTCCTGGGGCTGTGCTTCGATAAGATTTTTCTGGCAGCCTGCAAGAACGGCGGCAGCGAAAAGGATAAGTGATAATGTCTTTTTCATAATTCTGCCCTCCATTAATTTTCATTACTGTTAAACCAATCGACAGGAGTAGCGTTGTCGACAAAGCTCTCGTTGGTGGCACTTGCTGCGCAAACGGAGCCCCTCCTAAAGAGTTCATCCCACTGGGCCGTGGGGGATTCATAGTTTTTCTTACTTTTCATAGAGCGTAAGTTTTTATTGTTAATAATTCTGATTTGTCGTTGTTTTTCAAAGACAAAGTGCAAACATAAAGCAAAAATTACGAATATCCAAGTTTTTTATCGAAATTTTGCATAAAATCAACAGCACAATAGTCTGTATTGCACGTTTAAGAAAATTAGTAAATGTGAGTTGAGGCTATAATATTATTCAAATACGCGGTATTTTTCTTTATCTATTGAGATTTTTTCGTTATGTGACTTATAAATCGTAAGTCCTAGAACAAAAAAAACAAGGTGGGCATTTTTCTGCTCACCTTGTTTTTGGTACTAATAAATCGATTGACTGCCGCTATTTTTCAAAATGATTTTTTGCGGGCAGTATCTGATTTTTCAGTGAAGACTGTTTTGAAGCTTTTGATTTGAGAGCCCTCTCCACATTCATATACTGAATTGATTTTTTCTGATGCTTATTCTTGATTATTGCAGGCAATTCGAGGAGAGAATGTTTCACGGCATTTTTCTTTACGGTTGGAGCAGGATCGCTCTCTTTCCAGAAATATACGCCGTCTTCGAACATTAATACTGCACAATAATATTTTTCTGCTTCAGGGTCTTTGGAAGAATACCAATGGCTGTTGATGCAGAGCATAGCATCATCTCCCGGGACAGGATCAATGGCGCTCAAGTCACCACCTTCATCGAATTGCAAAGTTATTTCAGGAATAGTTTCTATGTCTCCTTCCTCGGTTAAATAGAACTTTTCGCATAATAGACAAATTCCCCAGGAAGCTGCTTGGCCTTCTGATCCCCATGTTTCTCCTTCTGAACCTTTTGACCCTGATATCAATTTCATGGTATCGCCATCTTTAGTCCAGGGGCATTCAAAGTAGTCGACATATTCCGGATATTTCGGATCAAATGGAGTAAATAAGCCATCTGCAAAGGTAATGTGATATGTACTATTTACGATGCCTTCAGAGATTTCCATAATTCCCTCTTTGGCTTCTTTATCAAAATAGCTGTAGCAGTTGAAGGAATATTTTCCGATGTGAGCGGCATATGCAGGATCGGTTGCAGGCTTTTTCTCTGTTTTGAACGTGTCGGATACCACAGCCTCTGAAACAGGCTCTGCATCGGCATTGAAGAAGCAGGCCAGTGCAACAAATTCAGTATCTTCAGTAAGAGTATAGTTGATTGTTGCTGTCTTTGTTTCTCCCAGTATGCTGAGAACAATAGCAATAGGATATCCGCTATCCTGTGCAATTTCATAAAGTTTTGAGTAAACGAGATCTTCTCCTGTATATCCTTGCTGTATCGCTTCATCGTACATCTGCTTCGGCCATACGGCATGGAAATAGTATAGGTCGGTTGAACTGCTTGTAAATGTGATGTCCGCGCTCTGATAGGTGATATTGTCAACGGAAATCGCCAATGTGGGAGCTACAGCCTGGTTGATGGTGATGACAACGTCCTGCTGGCCGGCAGCGGAGAAAGTGATGGTAGCGCTGCGGGCGGCATCTGTGTTGACCGTAGCCTTGATTGAAACGGCAGTGGGTTCCGGCTCTCTGCTCTCGGCATTAAATGATGCCGGAGTGGCGGTAAGCCAGGTAGCGTCACTTGACGTTGCAGTCCAGTTGATGTTGGAGTTGACATAAAACATACTTGTTCCTCCGAGATTAGGCAATTCAATCGGATCGGCTCCGATAGGGTTGCCTTCTTCATCGGTCACTTCGAATACATCAAGAATCACGGCGGCGGCCTGCTCTATTTCAACGACAATGTCCTTGCAACCTTCTGCCTTGAAGGTCAGAGTCGCGGTGCGGGCTTCTGTCGTCTCATTTTCGCTGATTGTGACGGTCACCGATGTTTCAGCTGTTTTTTTGTCAGTGATTTCCTTTGAAGCGGGGCTTACAGTGGCCACTTCTTCATCACTTACTGTAACTGTCCAGGATACGTTGGCAGTTACTTTAAGATTTACGCTGCTACCATCGGCAGGTGCTGAAATCTTTTCAGCCTTGTCAAGCTTCAACTCGGGAGTGAAAGCCGGCTCGGTTTCGTTCTTGTTGCAGGCAACCAGGGCCAGAGCAACGGCGAACAACGAGGTCAATGCTTTTGTTTTCATTTTTTTAGGTGTTTGGTTAATAGTTATGTCTAAAAATCTTTCAAATTGATTTTTGATACGCCGAACATGCCGGCAAATTCAAATCCGGTGGCTGTGGTATGAATTTCCATCAGATGGTCTTTTACTCCGTCATTGTAAGTATGGCTTGCCTGCGGTATCCATTCTACGGAATAGCCGTCTCCCCAGAAAATCTTACCTGAGGGATCGTTTCCGAGCAAGGTCGGAGCGACGATGCTACTTGAACAGCAGGTAATTATGAGATTTTTGAGAATACCTGCTTGCGATATATTGAAGACTGTTTTGATTTCATTGGCCGATTTACTCCTTACCGTAACGGAGGCGCTCCTCGTTACGTCCTCATTCTTTTCGAGTGTAAGGGTAATAGCGTAGGGATTCATCGTTTTTGTGGCATTGTCGGCGACCGATATCCACGATTGCGCATCCGATGGTATCAAAACCTCATAATCGACGTTAGATTTTATCTTCAATGTAACGTTTCCACCGTTTGCACCGGCTTCTATTTCGGTCTTGCCATCACTCACCAGACTTTCCATTTCAAAGTAAAGAATATACTCTGCCTTGTTGGTGCCGTTGTCCGCGATTATCTTTACATAAGAATTATCGCCGGATTCCCGGAGTGAAGCGGTGACGACACCGTTGAAATCATCATCCGGAAGATGTTTTGTAAGAATGTTTGCCGAACTCTCGACGGTAAGACTCAGGATTCCTGAAGGAGAGTTGACGCTATACATTATCGAGACAGGAGTATTCTTCGTAATTACAACAGAACTTTCCTTTATGTCGGTGGAGATGGAAATGGAATAATCTGTCTTTTTGCAGGATATGGCAATCGATGCAAGCAGAACGACGATTAGTATTTTTACAGTGTTTTTCATAATCGTCATAATTCAATTTCAAATTTATACTGAGAGTCCGCAACATCTTCCACCTTGACGGTGAGTGCGACGGTTACAAGATATTTCCCCTTTCCTCCCAAATCGGACATCGTGAATGAGACCTTTGTGTTCGGTGCAAGTTTGTTTTTGGTCAGGACAGCCTTACCGTTTTCATCCGTGATAGTGAGATTGCATTCCATTTCGCAGGAAATAGTCATAATGTTGTTGTTGAACTTGAAACAAGTCTTTTCAGCAACCTCATCGGGAGTGTAGATTCCGTTCTTGTCAGGTTTGCAACCCAATATGGCATCCTGATATTCTTTGTAATCAAAGTCTGCGTCATTGAGCGTAAACCATCCGTTTCCGCTTCCACCCCAGCCCCAGTTTACATAGAACTTGTTGGTCCCCTTGTATCCTGCGAATATGAATTCGTGTCCGCCGCCGCTTCTGTCGACTCCGGAATACATAATGGGCCCAACTTCGTCAAGCTCCTTTCTCAACATATTCAGCCAATCCGTATTGGAATAGTTATCCTTGTCTTCAAGATGAAGGTTTTTGTCATAATGGAAATATGTCTGCATCGAGTATGCCAGATTAGGGGTATATGCGCCTGACCCGCTCCATCCGTACATCATTTTGCAACCGGTTCCGAGGTCGTACATAAGCGCGGCCACAGCTGCCTTTTGAGTTGCATTGGATTGGCTTGTATATGTCAAAGGCATATTGTCATAGTCATAAACACGGCCCAATTTGTTCTCAGGTACGGTGTTACGTCTGAACGCATCTTCGCTGTCGTAAGTGTATGCAGGGGTTGTTCCGCTGCCCTTATAAGGCCATCTGTGAAAGCGGCATTTGATGGCGGCAGCAGTGGCTACGCACCCGGTAAAGGTGGGCTGTCCCTGAATCACCGGGGCTTCATCATTATATGGTGAACCTTGATTCCATAGTGCCGTTTCGTATAACAGTTCGTCACCATCACCGATGATGATTCCTTCGTTATTGCTCTTGACAACCTTGCCCTTCCCGCTTGCCCTGAAATGTGCAATCTGGTTGGTGACCTTCGAATCAAGCCACCATCCGAGTCCTCCGGGGAGTACTTTGTCGGAGGGGAACTCGCCCGTCATTGAATAGCCGATGACAGGGTCCACGCGGTCATCCGCAGCGAGGATAACCCATCCACCTCCTTTTCTGTTGTACACATAGTAGGTGGGTTCGTCACTTATGGCGACAGGAGCTATTGCTTTGGTCTGCACTCCGACTCTGACAAGTGTCATAGTCGGGTCGGATGTCTTTGCATTGTCCTTGAAGAACTTTTTTGCAGTTTTCATTGCCTGCTGCGTGCCTATCACGGAAGCAAAGGCGGTAAAGGACAACGTCAGACCCAGAATTATTGTTATGAATTTTTTCACTATTCTTTACGGTTGTTTGTTATTCACCTGTTTTCTTCAGTATGGCGCCGCCATTCAATCCGTCTGCCCATCCTTTGAAATCCATTGCGGTATCGTGTGAGAATATTCCTACAAGCACATAATCATCCGCTTTCAGCTCTTCCGTATTCTTGTTGTAAGTGAAGATTACGTCACCGGAATCTTTGTGGTCGACATTTGTGATTGCGACATAGCTTTCTCCCAATTCACCGAAGTTGTATTCATTGAAAGCCTGGTTTGCATAGATGTGGAGTTTGTTGGTGTTCTCATCAAAATATCCGAAAACTTCAAAGTCAGTTCCACTTTCCAAGCCGGTGTCGGGGAATTTCACATTGCTGAAGGCGATGTTGGCATTCGGGTGTGTTTTTCTGAATAGTTCAGCTTTTTCGCTCAAATCATTCTCATCAAGTACGTCGATATACATTGACATCTTAGCTTTGTCTACACCCTCGAACGGGCTTCCTCCCTCTCCTGCCCAGGAACCTATAAGTTTGTTGATTGCCGCGTCTGCATCGATAATCGTGCAGTTTATAATCGTTGTACTGCCCAGATTAACGTCTTTGGTGGAAGCCTTTAACAAATTGATTTTAAACGATTTGTTACCGGTTTCTACGCCAGAACGGTCAACTACCTTCACGTAGATGTAACCTTGTCCGTCCGTTATCTGCAACGTTCCTGAGGGATCAAGAGCCCCGGTTTCATCAACAATATCGAAGTCCTCGCCAGCCTTTGCAGTGCCGTCAGTTACTTTATAGGTAACAATGCATTTTTCTGCGTTATGTACACTGACACCTATCTTATATGTTCCGCAAGTCTCATTTATCTTTGCTCTTCTGGCATCAAGCGACACATAATTATAGGTAACGAACTCGGCCTCCTTGCAGGCAGCCGTCAGGATTATGCTTGTCGCGGCCAATATGATCTTTGTAATATTTTTCATAACTTTTTCTATGTCTGAGGTTTACTTAGTAGCCTATGTTCTGTACAAGATTCGGATTCACTTGAATCTCGTAGGCCGGTATAGGCCAAGTGTACTGGTATGCATCCTTTGAAAGGGAACGCTCGTAATAACTTGATTCAGGCGTATTTACGAGAATGCTTGCTTCGAGTGCTCCGGGTTGTGCATAGCGTTTCGGACATTCTACGCCCCAACGTTTGAGGCATTCCATACGCTTGCCTTCCCCGCAGGTTTCCTTGAACCATTCGTCCTGGATTGCCTGTTCGGTAATGGTTGTAGTCCTGTTGCCGTTTCGCTTGTTCTGCAGGGCGGTAAGTCTCCTCAATGCGTTAGTCTTGTCTTTATTGTAGAAAGCTGCTTCTGCTGCAATCAGATGGAGCTCGCCCAGAGAGTAGGGAACAGGCGCAACGTGTCCGTCGGCAAGACCTGACGAACTGAGCGCTTCGTTGCCTTTATATTTGACGAACACGCAGAATTCGCTGCTGTAGTATGGTTTACCTCCTGAAATGAAAGGCGTTTTGTTGTTCACAAACTCGAACCAGGCCTGATAACGGTAGTCATTAATGTTATTGTAAGCATCCACCAGACGTCCTGACGGCAGGTAGTAAGCCCTGTACGAGTATTGTGTCGGAGATTCCGGATCTTTGCCGTATCCGGTATAGGCGCTGCCGTATCCGTTGGGCGTTTCTGATTTGGATGCAGCCAGCATCATAAGAGATTCTGTGTCGCCATTTTCTCCTCCGTCTTCAAAGTATTTGGCTTTGAATGCCGTGAGGTTCGAACACAGACTGTATGTTCCGGAATCTATTATTTTCGAAGCAACATTGTAGGCTTCTTTATAATTCTTTATGTCCAGATAGTAGTTTGCGAGCAGGGCATTGATGACATCAGCAGTTACTACTTCAGATGACTGCGCACCTTTTACCGTGCCAAGCACTTTAAGAGCTTCCTGGATGTCGCTGTAAATCTGTAAGTATACTTCTTTCACGGTCTTGCGTGCCGGTCTTTCCTGCTGGTTGTAAACCAGGACAAGTGGAACGCAGAGGTCTTTGTCTGCAGAATCACCGTAAGCAGGACCGAAACGCCTCGCGAGCCTCAGATATGAGAACGCACGGAAGAAATATGCCTCTGCGGCAATCAGTTTCACACCATCACGAAGAGCAGGGTCGGTGTTCTTGGTAACTTCTGCTATCATAAGGTTGTAATTGCCGATTGCTGAATAGTTGCTGGCCCAGAAACTCTCGGTGTCATTATCGCTGGAAGTGAATGACTTGTCAGCGCGGTGTATGGGACCATAGTTGTTACCATAGTTGTTGGTGGCGTTAAAGCCGTCGCACATAAGGTCGTCAGCTATATCGTAACCGCCTCCCAGTGTGGAACGGAAGAATGCGTAGTTGGCCCATCTGTAGGTCTCGAGATCGTTGGCAGTCTGGATGAGGGGATCCTCGCCGTTATATACGATGGAGTTGCTGGGGTAAAGGTCGAGGTTGCAGGCAGCCAGAGTGAAGAGGGCTGCGGCAACTGTGAATGTTCTGTATATAGTTTTCATATTCGTATCTCCTCCATATTAGAATTTGATTTCCACGCCGCCGAGAACCTGAAGGGTGTTGCTCGGGATACCGAGTGTAACGTTGGAATCGACCTCAGGGTCCATACCTTCATATTTGGTGACTGTCCAGAGGTTACGTCCGGTGACGGTGAACTGTACGCCTTTGACGACCTTCTGCGTACCGAGGGCTTTCTTTGAAAGGGCATAGCCTATGGTGAGGTTCTTCAGACGCAGGAATGATGCGTCTTCGAGAAGGTGGGTATCGCTGAGCTGCATCTGATAGCCCTTGGTCCAGTCAGGATATTTTGCATTGGTGTGATACGGAGTCCAGAAATCGCTGACGCTCTTGTGCTGGTTATCCCCGGAATTCATACAGGGGTTCGCATAGAAGAACGCATCATTGTTGATGAGGTATTTGCCGCCGTAATATGCGAAGTCGATATTGAAGGAGAGTCCTCTCCAGTGGCCGTTCAGACCGAAACCGCCCGTGATGGGTTCGTGACGCTTCTTGCCGGTGTTCTGTGTAAGAGACTCCTCATTGAAATCCTTGGTGGTGCGGCTGGGGTCCATAGTGCAGACATCCTTGTCGTCACCGGGGAGATACCACATCGGCGCACCGTCAGCGGGATCTACGCCGGCATAGATGGGAGCATAGTACATTACAGGTTTGCCGACTACGTATGCGATACCCGTATTGGCTATTTCCCAGCGGTTGAGACCGTCGAAGAGTTCGGTGATCTTCTCGGCATTGTAGTTGAACGTCGTGTTGAATTTCAATGCATAATCCTTACCCCTGAGTATATCGACACCGAGAGTGATGTCGACACCCGTATTGCTCATCGAACCGACATTGGCCATAAGGGATGAGAAACCGGTCGTATAGGGCTGGGGTACGCTCATAAGCATATCCTTGGTAACACGGTTGTAGAATGAAATTTCAGCATCGAAGCGGTCCCAGAAGCGTCCGGATACCGTTGCGGTGAACAGATTCTGTTTTTCCCAGGTCAGGCTTTCGTTCGAAGGCTGGGCCAGGACTGTAATCATCTGATCATTGTACTTGGTGCTGCTGGCGGCTACGAGGCCGAGATGCTGGTAGTTGCCGATGTTGGCGTTACCCTGCGTACCGTAGCTGACCTTCAATGAGAGATCGTCGATTTCAGATACGTTTTTCAGCCAGTCTTCGCGGCTTATCTTCCACATCGCGCCGAGAGCCCAGAAGGGAGCCCAGCGGTTGTTCTTTCCGAAGCGTGAGGATGCATCGAAGCGGAACGTGCCGTCAACGAAGTATTTCTCCTGATAACTGTATGCTCCGTGGGCGAAGAAGGAAAGGAAACTGTAGGCTGAGCTTGACTGGCTTACGTCATAGGTGTCCTGCGTACCGTTCTCAATGTTCATCAAACGGTCATCGGTGAGACCTTCCGAAGAAGAACTGTTGCTTTTGGCCTTGTATCCTATTCCTTCCTGTCCGATGAGTACGCTGAAATCGTGCGCTCCGATGGTGTCGCCATACTCGATGGTGTTGGTGATGGTGTTCTTGGTGCTGAATGCAGTACCGAGTGAACGCCATCCGCTTTCTGAGAATGAAGCTGAAGCCAACATATATCCGTCAAGGTCGTTTACGTATGAGTCAGTACCTATACGCGAAGTAATGATAAGGTTGCGGTAAGGCTCGATCTCTACGAATCCCGAACCGTTTACACCATATTTCGAATATACGGCGTGCCGTTTCTCGGCATAGTAACGGGGGTTGGGGAGACCGAGACCGGGGTATTCTTCGGCATATTCCTTGCCGGTAGCCGGATCGATTGCGCTGTACAGAGGGTTGAGCAGGTATGACAAACCTCCGAAGGTATAGTTGGCTCCGCCGGATGAATCACCCCAGTTGGGGTTGGACTGGTCCTTGGTGAGGTAGCCGCTGATATTTACGCCCACCTTCAACCAATCGGTGGGGTGTGCCTGTACGTTGGTGCGGAGGGTATAACGGTCATAGTAGTTGCCGATAGTCGCACCGTCCTGATGGAACTGCGAGAAACTGATGAGGTAGGCCGTCTTCTTGCTTCCTCCCTCGATTGTGAGGTCGTTCTGACATTCCAGACCGTTGATTTTCTGCATATACTGATACCATTTGGTGTCAGCATTGTGACCGAGGTTCGTATAGTTCTGCTTGATCTCGTCAGCCGTCTGAATGCCTGAACGCATCCAGAAATCCTTAAGCTCGCTACCGCTCATCATATCCTCATAGAACTGACGGTTGGCCAGGGTGGAAAGACCCCACTGAGTGTGGAGGGTTACGCTGGCCTTCTCGTCGAAGCGGCCGCCCTTGGTGGTGACGTAAACGACACCGTTCGCGCCGAGAGATCCATATATAGAGGTAGAAGAGGCGTCCTTGAGGACTGTGATGTTCTGGATATCGTTAGGGTTCATATTCATCACGGTGGTACTGTTGGACTGTACACCGTCAACGATGAACAGAGGCTCGCTGCTGCTGCCGAGGGAGCCCACACCGTGTATCTTCATTGATATTGAGTTGTCACCTGCCACACCGCCGGTACTCATAACGTTGAGACCTGCAACCTGACCCTGGAGAAGGTCCAGAGGAGACTGGGATGCGGCGTTCTTTACGACGTCACCCTTGACCGTGGCCACTGCGCCGACCTGGTTGCCTATCTTGCGCGTCGAACCGTAACCGACTACCACCGTTGCGTCCAGTGTCTGTGAATCGGGGTTCAAAAAAACTCTTGTGTTGCCTTGTGTCGCAGTGATTTCCTTGGATTCGTAACCAAGGGCTGAAATCACCAATGTCGATTGTGCCGGGGCGCTGATGTTGAACACGCCATTTTCATCTGCGGTTGCGCCGATGGTCGTATCCTTGATCTGCACTACTGCAAAAGGAATCGAGTCACCGTTGGATGAATCCTTGACCGTTCCCGTCACGGTCACCTTCTGCGCGAAGGCTGTGACTGAGAGAACGAGCGCAATCAACGTGAGAAAGAATTTGTTTCTTTTCATAGGTTGTTGATTTAAATTACTGATATTATTTAATTTTTTATTCCAAACTTGCGTCTGCTCTTTTAACAAAA
>JAKSJV010000042.1 GCA_024402005.1 Bacteroidales bacterium | reverse complement strand
CCCTCGCCGCCGTCGGCAACGGGGACCATAACCGTTTCACAATCGGGGAATAGCTCTTTAATGCCTTCGGAAGCTGCTGCAGCCACATCCATCGAGGACATCGAGCCCTTGAAGGAATCCGAAGCGATGACCACCTTTTTCATCCGTATCCTATTTGAGATTAAGAACCTGTTCTAATGAGCGAAAATGGGCAGAATCTCGCGTATGACGTGATTCATATCGTACCTCAAAAGATACTGCTCGCGCCTCTTATCATTATGGATGCGGCAGATACCGTTACCGTATCCTGTAAATTCCACGTCCACCTCACAATCCAGAACGTATTCCAGAAGGTCGCCCGCACGCAAATCGACTATCGTTGTCTTTACAGAAGGTATCGACTGGAAAAATCTCGAGTCGCCCATATCCTGCCTCTCCTTATTGCGCACAATCTCGAAACGGCTGATTTCCCGGATAACGTTATTCTCATCCAGATTAAGGTAGAAAATGACGCTGCGGCCCTTCTCCGTATAACGGACACGGCAGACTCCGGGAACCTCCCCTACCTTCTCGATATCCGCCCTTATATACAGCATATGTTTCAGATCGTCGCCGACCTTGAACTTGCCCGTTACAAGACCTACGACGCATTTGTCATCCTTGATATCGGCTCCGACCAGACGCCCGGAAGCATCGAAGGCATACTGGTTGTCTCCATACTGCTCCGGCGCGCCCAACGCCGCAGCCACCTGATCCTTGCTGTAATATTCCCCGTATTTCAAACCGTTGAGAGTCTGTGCAGACAGCCCTGCAGGCAGAAGGATTGCCAGGATGACAGCAAGCACTGTCAGGATGAACGCCTTTTTCATTTTCTATATGCCGTTTTTACTGTTTCTGCGCCCATTTGGCTTCATTGGCCAGACGGCGCTGCTCCTTCCGGGCCTCGCCACGGATCTGTGCCTCGCTGAAGCTGGTGTACATTACAGGGATGAACACGAGTGTAATCAGTGATGAAATCGTAAGACCCCAGATCACCGTAATACCGAGACCACGCCACATCTCGGAGCCTTCACCCGTACCCACGGCAAGGGGAAGCATACCCAGGATGGTGGTGAGCGAAGTCATAAGGATAGGACGGAGACGGGCCTTGCAGGCCGTCACGATAGCCTCCTTGAGCTCCATACCGCGATTACGCAGGATAATGGTGTAATCCAGCAGCACGATACCGTTCTTCACCACAATACCCATAAGGATGATGACACCGATAAGGGCCATAACGCCGAGCGGCTGGCTGTGCATCCACAGACCCAGAAGCACACCGGTAACCGTGAACGGCACACTCATCATAATGACGAACGGGGTCATAAACGACTCGAACTGGGATGCCATCACCATATATACGAGGATGACAATCAGCACGAGCAGCGTAACCAGATCGCCGAAGGTCTTCTTCTGCTCCTCGTAGTCACCGGCTATGAGCACATCCACTTCACCGGGAATATCCGTACGGTCGATTGCATCCTGAGACACAGCGACGCAGTCTGACAGGGCATAGCCGTCCTTCACGATGCAGGTGAGCTTCACCATACGCTCACGGTTCTTGCGGACAATCGAAGGAGGTGTCTGCATTTCCTCAACAGTACCCAGCTCACTGACCTTGACTGACTTGCCGAGAGGTGTGAAGATGTCAATGTTCTCTATATCCTCTACGCTGGTACGCCACTTGGGAGCGTAGCGGACGCGGATGTTGTACTCGTCACCATCCTCACGGTAAAAGCTCATCGTACTTCCGTTGATGGCGGAAGTCACATAAGATGCGGCTGTGGTACTGTTGAGACCGTTGAGCGCAAGTTTCTCACGGTCGAAATTGACTTGGTATGAAGGAACGTAGTCCTCGCGGGAAGGAAGTATCTGGGCGAAGCAGGGCTCTTCCTTGAGCTGATGCTGCAGTTCCACCATCACATCGTCCACGGTGTCGAAATCGTAACCGTAGATTTCTATGGCGATGGAAGATGCGCCTCCCATACCCATTCCGCCGCCTTCCTTGACGTCGAACTTCTTGATTTCGGGATAACTGCGGAGGTCCGCACGCATAATGTCGGCAAGTTCGCCACAACCGCGTTCACGGTCTTCGACAGAGCCTATATCCATATTGAAGGACAGGATGTAGGTACCCGTATTCTGCATATTGCCGAACGCATTGTCCGTATCTGCCTGGCCGTAACCGAAGCTTATCACACGGGCTTCGGGAATTTCCTTTGTCCAGCGCTCATACAGTTCGTATGCCAGTTGACCGGTAACAGCCTGGGCCGTTCCGACAGGAAGTTCGATGGATGCGGTAAGACGTCCGGAGTCGGACTTCGGCAGATATTCCGTCTTGAGCAGCGGTCCGAAAACCAGCAATGACCCGATGAATATCGCGAAGCCTATCGAAATCACAGCCGTACGATGGTTCACGCTCCACCGCATTATGCCGCCATACCATTCCCTGAGGGCATCTACGCCTTTGTTGAAGGTACCGAAGAAGGCATTGTAGGCCTTGCCGTGGTGCGTGCCGGTGCGAAGCATACGGGAACACATCATAGGAACTAGGGTAAGCGCTCCCGTGGTGGACACTATCATAATGATGGACACGATCCATCCGAGCTGGCGGAACATTATACCGGCCATACCCTGAATCATAGTGAGGGGCAGGAACACGGCAAGCATCGTCAGTGTGGAGGCGACAACGGAAATACCCACCTCGCCGGTTGCGCTGACCGCCGCCTCACGCGGTTTCTCGCCACCGTCTATATGAGACGACACATTCTCCAGCACCACTATCGCATCATCCACCACCATACCTATCGCAATGGACAGGGCTGACATTGAAACGACGTTCAGAGTATTGCCCGTGGCATACAGATATACCAGCGAGGCCAGCAATGAAATAGGAATTGCCGTAAGGATTATGAACGTGGCCCTCCATCTTCCGAGGAAGAGGAACACTACAGCCATCACCACCAGGAAGGTGATGATGATGGTCTCGAACAGGGACTTGATGGAATTGATGATGGTTCTCGAACCGTCGATGATGGGAGTGATTTCGATGTCCGCCGGAAGGGTTTTCTTTATCTTCACAAGTTCCTTCTTGACACCCTTGATTACGTCCACCGTATTGGCTCCGGACTGCTTCTGGATGATGATCTGGGCACCGCGGACGCCGTTGGTATAAACCTCCATACTGCGTTCCTCCACGCCATCGACAACCTCGGCTATGTCCCTGACATAGATGGGTTTGCCGTTGGTGTAGCCGACGACGACATCCTTTATCTCATCCGCAGACTTGAACTCCTTCTCCACACGGATGGTGTAGGTGTCGGAACCTATGTCGAGGTTTCCTGAAGGCACGTTCTTGTTCTCATAGGCGATGGCCATCGAAATCGTGTTGATGGACAGGTTGTAGGCCTTGATCTTGACAGGATCCACGAATACCTGTATCTCCCTTTTCGGAGCACCGTTGACAGACACCGTACCCACGCCCTTGACGCGGGCCAGAGGAGTTGCGACCTTGTCGTCGAGTATCTTGTCCAGGGCATTGTACGAATCCTTGGCCGTCGCCGACATAATGTAGATAGGCATATCGTCGGCGCTGAACTTGAATATCACCGGCACGGAAGCCCCGTCCGGCAGATATGAGTTTATGAGGTCTAGTTTGTCCCGGACGTCATTGGTCGCTTCATCTATGTCGGTTCCATATTCGAACTCGAGGGCGATGACGCAGACGTTCTCCTTGGAAGTACTTGTCAGATTCTTGAGGTTGGGCACCGCGTTCAGCGTGTTCTCAAGCAGTTTCGACAGGTTGGTTTCTATATCAGGCGCTGACGCTCCGTTGTAGGAGCTCATCACCATTATGTAATTGCTTTCGAATTCCGGCAACTGGTTGATGGACAGTCTCATCAACGAAAAGATACCGAAAATCATAAACGCGATGAACACCAGAGCGGTGGTCACCGGGTTGTTGACCGCTTTCTGATAAATGCTCATACGCTATTCTTCCTCTTTCTTCAGATTGACTTTCAAACCGTCCTTCAGACGGAGCTGACCGTCGGTAACCACCTTGTCGCCCTCACGGATTCCGCCTTCGATGACATAACGGTCACCGAGTCTCTTGCCCAGACGTACGTGCTGATATTTGACGGTACTGTCCTTCTCGTTATAGACATAAATGTAGCGGTTGCCGCTTCCCTGCTGCTTGACCACTGCAAGGTCGGGGACGATTATGCTTTTGTTGCTGCCGAAGGTCACCGTCACCTTGGCATACATTCCGGGACGCAGGCGCCTGTTGGTGTTGGCCACCTTGACTTCCGCATTGAAAGTATGCGTGGTGGCATCGAGCGTAGGGTACAGGTTGGTAATAGTTCCATTAAACGTTTCGCCCGGGAAGGCCTCGACGGTAATCGAGGCGCCGTCACCCTTCTTGATCCTGCTGTAATCGGACTCGGATACCGCAATCAGGAGTTTGACGGGAATGACCTGCTCGACGGTATAAAGGGGCAGAGCCATTGCGTACATATCACCCTTGTCGTAATTTCTGGCGCTGATCACACCGGTGATGGGGCTGCGGAGGACTGTATTCTTCAAAAGATTGTTGTACTGGTTCTTGTGCACCTTGTAGGCCATTTCGAAGCTGTCGAAGTCCGACTGAGAAATGCCGCCCTTGTCCAGAAGACCCTTCAGACGGTCATACTCTATCTTGTCATTGTTCAACTGAAGTTCAGCCTGCTGGAGTTGCACGTCATCCATCCTGGCTACAACCTGTCCGGCCGTCACGTAATCACCTACCTCCACCATCAACTCTTCTATACGGCCGGCGGACTGCGGCGCAATGTTGTTCTTCGCCCACGGCTGCACCGTGCTGGAATATGCCTTGTCATCGATGACCGTCTCAACGACGGCATTCTGGACCGCCACAACCGGAATCTGCTCCTGTACCGCATTCTGCGCTGTCTTGCCGTTCTTACAAGAGGAAAGGCAAATGATTGCGGCACCTGCCATAATTGCAAATCTTACTGTTTTCATCATATATCTCCTTTTCTATTTTTCCTGAATATAATCCATTCCAAGCTGTTTCTCCAGCTCCGCCTTGGCGGAAAGGAAACTGTATATGGCCTGGAATTCCGACAGCTGGGCCTGTGCCAGAGCGACCAGCGAGCCGTTGAGCTCTATCAGCGTGCTGCGGCCCACAGCGTATGAAGTTTCTGAAATGTCATAAGCCTTCTGGGCGGACTCTACTGCCGACTGCGCTGAATAATAACTGTTCATACTGGTCTCCATAGTGCTGATGGCGCTGCGGATGGCAATCCTGAGCTGTCTCTCCAGATCTGTCCGCTGAAGTTTCACCTCCTCATACTGTACCTTGCTCTGACGCACGTTGTTCAGGCGCTTGAAACCGCTGAAAATGGGAATGTTGAGACTCAGACCCACATAAGAATACGGTGTCCACTTGAATTCCTTGAAGTTGAAATCATTGGTCATCGAACTGTAGGTGTAGTTGAAGGCAACCGCCAGTGAAGGAATATAGGCGTATTGGTTCAATTTGACCGTTTTCGCCAATTCCTCTATCTGTATGCCGAGCTGGCGGAGGGAAGTGTTGCGACTCAGATCAGGATCATCGTGCTGGTGGATGTCATAGAACATCTGCTCGGAAAAATCTTCCAGCTTGCCGGAAACATCCATATTGTAATCCAGGTCAACGCCCATAACTGCCTTCAGTCTCCAGAGTGCAAGGCCTACAGCATTGCGCGAATTGTAAACATCCGGCACCGCATTGGCCATAGTCGTCTTCGCCCTGGCCAGATCCATCTCGGAAGCCTTCTGCGCATTGTAACGCATTTCCGTCACCTCGAGATTTTTCCTGGCATTCTCATATACCTGCTCGTAAACCTTGTTGGTCTCCTTTGCGAAAAGAACGGTGTAAAAGGCGTTCTTGACCTCGGTAACCATATCCAGGCGTGAAGAGCGGGCCTTTTCTATCGCAAGCTCCACCTCGTCACCGCTGATCTTGAGGCTTTCCCACAGTTGAACGTTCACGATAGGCATCGTGGCAGTAACTCCGCCGCTCCAGTTGTTCCAACGTCCTACCGATATTCCATCGTTTGAAGATTCCGACCCGCTGTCGCTACCCGCACTTGCAAAAGGATTGGGAAGATCGGGGTGCTTGCCGTAAAGCGGAGAAATCAGAGGCGCCATCATACCGGCGATATCGAATCCGCCGTCCATATACATCACCTGCTTCTTTATCGTGCGCTGATAGGCCAGTTGCCCGTCAATCTGGGGATAGAGGGCCGCATACGCTCCTTTCTTCGCATATTCCGTCCTTTGAATCTCCCTGTCCGCAACCTTCACGGAAATGTTTTCACTCATAGCAACCTTCAATGCATCCTCCAGCGTGAGGACCACGAGGGAGGTATCCTCCTGCGCCGCCTTGACCTGAGGTTGATCAGGTTCAGAGGCAAGCGGCATTGCAAGCAAGCCCAATAAAATCAGAAACTTCATCTTTATAAATTTTTATTTGTCATTCAAACTCTTGGCATAATGCGTAGCAACCCGTTTGGGCTCGTTATGCTGTTGCAGCATAGCAGGTCCACCAGATCGCAAACTCCATAATAACAGGACTATTCCGGCAATTATGAACGGGACACTAAGCAACTGTCCCATATTCAACATCATCGAATTTTCGAACTCCACCTGGGGCTCTTTTATGAATTCGATGATGAACCGCATTCCAAAAAGTGCGATGAGAAATAATGCAAATATCGTGCCCTCGTGCAGCTTCGACATCTTTTTATTGTACAAAGCAAGCAAAATGAGGCCCAGAACCGTGTATGACAGGGCTTCATACAACTGTGTCGGGTGCTTTGGCAGCGTTTCCCCGTTACGCTCGTAGATAAAACCCCAGGGAAGAGAGGTCACGTCGCCGTAAATCTCCGAATTGAAGAGATTTCCCAAACGGATGAAAGCGCCTACAAAGCATACGGCTATGACCAGCCTGTCCAGCATCCACAGAAAACCGAAACCGTATTTCTTGCCATAATGCTTTGCATACCACCACATTGCAATCAGCACCGCTATGGCCCCGCCGTGACTGGCCAATCCGCCTTTCCACGGCATAAATATTTCCAGAAAGCCGTCCCAGCTGCCGAAATAGTAGGCTGCGTCATAAAAGCAACAGTGCCCCAGACGGGCTCCTACGATAGTCGCAATAGCCAGAGAATAGAGCAGAGGGTCGAGAAGTTTGTCGGCGGGAAGATTCTCCTTCTGGAAGAACTTCTTGAACATATACCAGCCCAGTGCAAAGCCCACTACAAATAAAACGGAATACCACCGGATCCCGAAGGAACCGATGGTAAAAATGTAGGGGCTTGCATTCCAGTGTATAAACGCAGGAAGAAGCATAGCCTTTTTATTCCTTTACGGCTGCGATGCCGGGGAGCTCCTTGCCTTCGAGGGCCTCGAGCATTGCGCCGCCGCCTGTTGAAACATATGAAACCTTCTTTGCGAAGCCCATCTGAGTAACGGCCGCAACGGAATCACCGCCACCGACAAGGGTGTATGCGCCTTTTGCAGTGGCATCTGCAAGATCCTGGGCAATCTCAAGAGTACCCTTTGCAAACTGGGGTATCTCGAACACGCCTACAGGGCCGTTCCAAAGCACTGTCTTTGAGCCCAGGATGACATCCTTCCAGGTCTTGAGGGACTCGGGACCGGCATCGACGCCCTCCCAACCCTCGGGAATCTGATCGCTGGAAACAACCTTGGTATTGGCATCCGCGCTGAAAGCGTCGGCGATGAGAGTCTGTGTGCTGATATAGATGTTCACGCCTTTCTCCTTCGCCTTTGCAAGAATTTCGAGAGCATTGGGCATAAGCTCGTCCTCGTGGAGGGAATTGCCTATCTTACCACCCTGAGCCTTGATGAAGGTATAGCCCATACCGCCGCCGATGATGAGGTTGTCCACCCTTTCGAGCATAGACTCGAGCACTGCGAGCTTGGAGCTGACCTTGCTGCCGCCGATGATGGCGGTGAAGGGATGCTGAGCATTCTTCAGTACGTTGTCGATGGCCTTGATCTCGCCTTCCATACGATAACCGAACATCCTGTCGTCGGGGCAGCATTTCGCGATGACAGCCGCTGAGCCGTGTGCGCGGTGCGCCGTTCCGAAGGCATCGTTGATATAGCAGTCGGCATAGTCGGCAAGTGTCTTGACGAAACCTTTCTGGGATTCTTTCACGACAGCCTTTGCAGCCTTCTTCTCCTCATCGGTAGCATCCTCTGCAAGTCCCCTGGGCTTGCCTTCCTCTTCTGCATAGAAGCGGAGGTTTTCCAGAAGCAGGGCCTCGCCGGGTTTGAGCGCCGCAGCCTGAGCCTGTGCCTTCTGGCAGTCATCGGCGAATTGCACCTCCACGCCGAGCAGCTCGCTCACGCGGGGAAGGATATGTTTGAGGGAGAATTTGGCCTCAACCTTCTTCGGACGGCCCAGATGGGACATAATGATGAGACTTCCGCCCTCTGCGAGCACTTTCTTGAGCGTGGGCATCGCCGCACGGATACGGGTGTCATCGGTAATTTCGAAATTTTCATTCAAAGGGACGTTGAAGTCCACACGAACAATGGCCTTTTTGCCCTTGAAATCGTAAGAATCAATTTTGCACTGCATAGTATTGTGTTTTTAATCGTTATTCAGGTTCTATGGCCTTTTTGCCATATCCACGCAAAGTTAACAATTTTCAATGAATATTTGCGTATCTTTGCCTTCGGTTTTTACCTACAACTGATATGAATATCGAATTCCCTTCTCCCGCGTGGAAAGATTACGAGCTGGTGGATTCCGGCAATTTCGAGAAACTCGAGCGTTTCGGGGCATATTATCTCCGCCGCCCGGAGCCAAAGGCCTTGTGGAACAAGTCGATGAGCGAGGAGCAGTGGAACAGGCTGACTCACACGTGGTTCAAGCCCGGAGCTGGATTCGCCAAAGCCGGCAAGGAGGACAGCGGCACCTGGGAACGTCTCAAGAAGATGGACGACCAGTGGACCGTGCATTATGCCCCGGCCTTGGAACAAGGGGCCGGCATCACCCTGAGGCTCGGGCTGACGTCCTTCAAGCACGTAGGGATATTTCCCGAGCAGGCCCCGAACTGGGACTGGATCTACAGCGCTACCAAGGAAATCGCGGCCAATATGCCCCCGGCCCCGCCTACTGCGGGTTGCCCCAAAGTTCTCAACCTCTTTGCATATACCGGAGCCGCATCGCTGGCCGCCAAAGCCGCCGGAGCTGACGTCACTCACCTCGATTCAGTGCGCCAGGTGGTCACCTGGGCCCGCCAGAATATGGAGCTCAGCCGTCTGGACGACGTGCGCTGGGTGGTGGAAGACGCTATGAAATTCGTGAAACGCGAAGCACGCCGCGGCAATACATATGATGGTATAATACTGGACCCGCCCGCATACGGCCACGGCCCCGACGGTGAAAAATGGAAGTTGGACGAGTGTCTCTTCGAAATGCTTCAGGGCGTGAACAGCATACTCGCCCCCGAAAACGCATTCTGCGTACTGAACCTCTATTCCAACGGCTTCAGCGCCGTACTGGCCGAAACCGTAGCCCGCGAAGCCTTCACCGGCATCAAAAGCCTCGAAAACGGCGAACTGGTGCTCCGTGACCGCTTCGGCAAATCCCTGCCCCTGTCGGTCTTCGTCCGCCTGAAAAGGTAAAGATTTCCAGGATAGGTCCCGATATGGGCGGCCATTGGAAGGTACACTGCAATTGTAAAAAAACATATTCATTTATCCAGATAGAAACATTATTTTTATGAAATTACTACTTGTTTTTCTGTCATTAGTGACATTCGGCAATGCGAGATTCACCATATTGACAGACCGTATGGTAAGAATGGAATGGGCGGACAGCGCTAAATTCGAGGACGGAAAAGGCCGTGTCAGACAAGGCTGTGTCGGTCAATCTGCCCCAGATAAAGGCAGGTGAAAAAACCCGTATCGCCATATTCAGACAGCAGTGAAAATCGGTGACATAGACCTTGGAAGAGAGCCGCTTCTGCTGGCTCCGATGGAGGATGTGACTGACGCATCCTTCCGCTGGACCTGCAAGAAGTACGGTGCGGCTATGATGTACACCGAGTTCGTCAACTCCGACGGGCTCATTCGCGATGCAGCAAAGACAATAGCCAAGATGAAGACCTATGAGGATGAGGCTCCCATAGGTATACAGATATACGGCAACCAGCTGGAGGCTATGACCGATGCGGCCAGGATGGTGGAGCGGGCGGCTGAACTCACGCAGGGGCACGGGGCTGATTTGATAGACATCAATTTCGGCTGTCCCGTAAAAAAGATAGCCGGCCGCGGTGCGGGGAGCGGTATGATGCGAGAGCCGGACAAGATGGTGGCTATCACCAAAGCCATCGTTGACGCCGTCAAACTTCCCGTTACAGTCAAAACCCGTCTGGGATATGACGATGACAGCAAAATAATAGTGGAACTGGCCGAGCGCCTGCAGGACGTGGGAATCAGCGCCTTGACCGTGCACGGCCGTACGCGGGCCCAGATGTACAAGGGCAGTGCAGACTGGACGCTGATCGGGGAGATAAAACGAAATCCTCGTATGCATATCCCTATAATCGGCAACGGAGATATCTCCGGCCCTGTTCAAGCCCGCAATGCCTTTGACCGTTACGGTGTGGACGGGATAATGATAGGCCGCGCCACCTTCGGACACCCCTGGATTTTCCGCGAAATACGCCACTATCTGGATACCGGTGAATTCCTTCCGCCGATGAAAGTGTCGGAGCGGGTGGCTTTGGCCAAGGAGCAGCTGGCCAAAAGCATAGAGCTCAAGGGCGAAAAGGTGGGAATTCTGGAAATGCGCCGCCATCTGGCCAACTACGTCAAGGGTATACCCGACTTCAAGCCCTGGCGCATAAGGCTCGTCACTGAAAACGACCCTGCCGCGCTCTATGCCACCCTCGACGATATCTCCGCCCGCTGGGGTGATCAGGCCCCTCAGGTCTCATCCATCTACGAGGGCTAGGCCGATGAAACGGCCAGGATGCGGCGAGCTTCACTGACGTGAGGGGGATACCACCCCTGCGGATACTATGGGGAAGGTGACAGATGCACTTGCTCTGTCGCGCCCTCTAAGATATCAGTGCCGAGTGAATTTTAACTATTTTTTCAAAAATACTCATTATTCGTAAATCTTGATTATTTTTGTAAAGATTACGGTGAATGGATATTTTTATGAAAATGACAGTACTGCGCAAACTGCCCATCGGGATTCAGGACTTCGAAAGTTTGAGGACTGACAAATATCTGTACGTTGACAAAACAGAGCAGATTCATCGGCTCATTACCACGGGCCGTTATTATTTCCTCTCACGCCCGAGACGCTTCGGAAAGAGCCTGCTGATGAGCACGATACACGCGCTTTTCAGCGGCAAGAAAGAACTTTTCGAGGGATTGGCGATTGCCTCAAAGCCGGACATCACCTGGGAGATGCATCCAGTGCTGCATCTGGACCTGAATACGCAAAAATATGATTGCCCGGAGGCTTTGGATAATATTCTTGAAGAATTCATCACCAGGCAGGAAGCCATCTACGGCAACAATCCGGCAGAACAGGGGCTCGGACTCAGATTTCAAGGCGTCATACGCCGCGCTTGCGAAAAGACCGGCAAGCGTGTTGTGATTCTCGTCGATGAATACGACAAGCCTATGCTGCAGGCTATTGGCAATCCTCAGCTCCAAGATGAGTACCGAGCTGTCTTAAAGGGCTTCTACGGAGCACTGAAGTCGATGGACGGCTGCATAAAATTCGCCCTTCTCACCGGAGTGACGAAGTTCGGCAAAGTGAGCGTGTTCTCCGACTTGAACAACCTTGAGGATATTTCGATGGACGAGCGTTATGCCGACATCTGCGGTATAACGGAGAAGGAACTGCTCACAAACTTCGACGCCCATATAGAAAGTCTGGCGGAAAAAAACGATATGCCGAAAGAAAAGGCGATAACGAGGCTCCGCGAACAGTATGACGGCTACCATTTCCACTGGAACTGTGAGGGGGTGTATAACCCGTTCAGCCTGCTGAACTGTCTCAAGCAAAGGGAGTTCAAGGATTACTGGTTCGAGACCGGCACGCCGACCTATCTTGTGGAACTGCTGCAGAAACGCAACTACGACCTTGAGGAGATGTCACGCGTAAAGGCCGATGCCGACGAATTGAACAGCATCGACTCGGCTTCGTCCAATCCCATACCTGTAATCTATCAGAGCGGCTACCTCACAATCAAGGACTATGACCCCGAATTCGGCACTTACACTCTGGGATTCCCCAACGGAGAAGTTGAAAAAGGCTTCACCAAATTTCTGATGCCCAATTATATCCACCGTGAAGAGAACCGAACACCGTTCCTGGTAAACAATTTCGTGACGGATGTGAGGTCCGGCAACACCGATCAGTTTGTCAAGCGTCTGCGTTCACTTTTCGCAGACACCCCCTACGAGATAATCAGGGATATGGAGACCCACTACCGCAATGTGGTGTGGCTTCTCTTCAAGCTGATGGGCTTCTACACCCAGGCCGAATATCACACCAGCGAAGGTCGCATAGACCTCGTAGTCAAGACCCCCAAGTTCTGCTACGTCCTTGAGTTCAAGCTCGACGGCACCGCCGAGGAAGCCCTGGAGCAGATAAGCGAGAAGAACTATACCCTACCCTTCGCCATCGAAGACCAGCAAGTAATCCGCATTGGTATCAACTTCGACAGCAAGACCCGCAACATCGACAAGGCGATTGTGGGGTGAATCGTTAAAGTCCTTTGCAGTACTACAGTACTTTCTTGTAAAGCTCAACTATCTCCTGTTCGGTAACGTCACGGGGGTTGCCGGGAGTGCAGACATTGATTGCGGACATAATGTGTTTCTTCAGCGTCAAAACGCTTGCAGTGCCATTCCTGTCGGGACGACGCTGCAAGTATAGCAAATTTTCAGTACCCTGCAACACAAAGTACTGTATTTTTAGGACATCTCCCTAGACGTGGGGCGTGTCTTTGAACAAGGCCTTGTTCTCCGGCGTGGGTTCCAGACCACGGAGAGCGCATTTCTCTTCAGCGGTATAAGCCGTAGGAGCAACTGCCCAGCAGATGAGGTAGAACAGCAGGCCGCATCCGGCGAAAAGCACAAGGCAAAGCATAACGATACGTATCAAGGTTACGTCAAGATCGAAATACGCGGCAAAACCGCTGCAGACTCCGCCGATTTTCTTGTCATCGGAATTGAGATAGAATTTGTGTGTCATAATTAAAGTAATTAAATGGTTTTCGACATCTGCCGCTAATTTAGGCAGTTCCACGAAAATTTGCAAATCTCGGAAACAAAGAGAGGCGATTATCTCTCACTGTTATAAAGTCTTGATTTCCTCTTCCTTGCAAAATACACGGTCTCCGGCGTGCCGCTGATGCGGCCATCCCATTATCCCGCAAGGTCACTATGGACTTCCTCACATAATAAATTTTCTTGTGACACTCTTGCAATTACCGAAATTTAATTATCTTTGCGACAGTATTGATTTCAACAGTGAGAGATAAGCGCCTCACACACGTTGAGAAACCCTAAACAGAGTACC